>JBEIPU010000211.1:0-4965 GCA_040376925.1 Caenimonas sp.
CCGCCGCCTCGGCGCCAGCCCCGGCGCCGAGGCTGGCGCCCAAGCCGGGCGTGACAGCGGGCTCGGGCTGCTGGCCGGGCAAGGCCAGCGCAGCCGCGCCAAAGGGTTCACCAGCCGCAGGCACCGCCAGGGCCGTGCCGGGCGCCGCAGCAGCATGCAACGCCAGCGCCGGCCGCTCGGGCAGGCCTGCCGGCGCGGTGCCGCCGGCCGCAGCAGACGGTGCGGCACCCGGCCCGCCGGCCACGCCAGCAGGCACCGACGCAGCGCCCGCTGCAATGCCCACCGGTGGGCCCGAGGACGCACCTGCGGGGGTGTACTGCGCCATCAGCAACGCCATGCCGGCCATCGGGTCCGGCACGGCAGCGGGCAGCACGGCCAGGGCCGCTGCGTCGCCCGCAGGGGTGGCGTAGGACGATGCGGGTGGCTCGGTGGTGGTGGATGGCGTGGCGGTTGTAGTGCCGGGCAGCGGGCTGGCGCCCATGGCCTCGCCCCAGCCGGCCAGCAGCGCTGCAAACAGGTTGTCGCCCGCATCGGCGGGCGTGCCGGGCGCCGCGCTGGCGGCGCCATTGGCTGGCGCGCCTGCCGTGGCGGTGCGTGTGCCCAGGGCTGGCAGGCTCATTGCAGGGCCTCGCCGGTGTAGCGGCCGGCGGCGCGGGCGGCAAATTCGTCGGCCTCGCGCTGGCTGCGCCGGTTGTCTTTGGCCAGCTGGGCGGCCGCTTCGCGGCGCTGCCACAACTGCAGGGCCACCACCCGGCGCTGGCTGTCCAGCAGCTGGCGCTGCGCCGCGTCATTGCGCTGCAGCCGGCGCGTGCATTCCTGGCGCTGCTGGGCCATGGCTTCGTCCAGCCGGCCCACAAAGCGCTGGTAATCCTGCAGCGCCTGTGCGTCGGCACTGGCCCCGCTGGCCGCGGGCGAGCGCGCCAGAAAGTCCACGCGGAACTCGTCCAGCCGCTGCAGGACCTGCTGGGCGGTCTGCAGCGTCGCCAGGGTGTCGCGTGCCTCGGCAACATGCTTGTCGCGCAGCTGTTGCGCACGTTCAATCAACAAGGGCAGTACGTTTTTCATCATGGTGTGGTTCCCGGTGTTGATGCCTGGGCCACCAGCGCCTGCAGCGCGGCGGCGCTCTGGTGCAGTGATGCGCCCTGGCGCATGTCCTGCTGCAGGAAGGCGGCCACCTGCGGGTACAGGCGGATGGCGGTGTCGGACAGCGGGTCGCCGCCGGGCACATAGGCGCCCACGGCCAGCAGGTCGCGGTTGCGCTGGTAGCGTGAATACAGGGCCTTGAGGTCGCGCGCGAGCTGCTGCTGGCGCACATCGGTCACGTTGTGCATCACGCGCGAGATCGACTGCTCGATGTCAATGGCCGGGTAGTGCCCCTGCTCGGCCAGCGACCGGGTCAGCACAAAGTGGCCGTCCAGGATGGCGCGCGCGTTGTCGGCAATCGGGTCCTGCTGGTCGTCGCCTTCGGCCAGCACGGTGTAGAACGCGGTGATGGAGCCGCAGCCGTTCAGACCGTTGCCGGTGCGCTCCACCAGCTGCGGCAGCCGCGCAAACACCGACGGCGGGTAGCCCTTGGTGGCGGGCGGCTCGCCCAGGGCCAGCGCCATTTCACGGTGGGCCATGGCGTAGCGGGTGAGCGAATCCATGAGCAGCAGCACATGCTTGCCCCGGTCGCGGAAATGCTCGGCCAGCGCCGTGGCATAGGCCGCGCCCTGCATGCGCATGAGCGGCGGCAGGTCGGCCGGCGCGGCCACCACGATGGCGCGCTTGCGGCCTTCTTCGCCCAGGATGTCCTCGACGAACTCTTTCACTTCGCGCCCGCGCTCGCCCACCAGGCCCACGATGGTCACGTCGGCCCGCGTGTAGCGGGCCATCATGCCCATGAGCACCGATTTGCCCACGCCCGAGCCGGCAAACAGGCCCAGGCGCTGGCCGCGGCCCACGGTCAGCAGCGCGTTGATGGCGCGCACGCCCACGTCCAGCGGCTCGCGCACCGGGTCGCGTTCCATGGCGTTGATGGGCTCGCGCACCAGTGGCTCGGAATGCACGCCAAACAGCGGGCCGCCATGGTCCAGCGGCTGGCCGGCCGGGTCCACCACGCGACCCAGCAGGGCGTCCCCCATGGGCAGGCGGCGCGCATGCGGGTTGCGCCCCTGCGCCGGCGCGGGTGACGTGCCGTAGTGCAGGCCTTCAAACGGGTAGGTCATGGGCTGCACCGTGGCGCCGGGCGACAGGCCGTGCAGGTCGCCGGTGGGCATCAGGAACAGACGGCCCCTGGAGAAGCCGACCACTTCGGCCTCGGTCATCTGCTCGCCGTCGCGCACGCGGCACACGCTGCCCAGCGGCAGGCGCAGGCCGGTGGCCTCCATGATCAGGCCCGACACGCGCACCAGCCGGCCGCTGACGGCCAGCGGCACGCCGGGGGTGATGAGCGCGCTGTGCGCGCGCAGGTGGGCGCCCAGGCGCGCGGCGCCGGCTGCGGTGGTGGTGGCGGCTGCGCTCATGGCAACGGCTCCCCTTCGCGGCCCAGCGCATCCATCACGGCCTGCCAGCGCGCTTCAAAGCTCGCGTCGGCCACGCCGGTGTCGGCCTCCACGCGGCAGCCGCCGCGGTGCTGGCTGCTGTCTTCGGTCAGCTGCCAGGCGCGCGCGGCGGGCACCGCCTGCAGGTGCGCGCGCAGCAGTGTGGCGTCGTCGGGGTGCACGCGCACTTCCAGCTGGCTGGCGCCTTCGCCGAGCGCGCGCAGCGCTTCGGTGGCCACGGGCAGCAGCGAAGCAGCGTCCGTGGCCAGTTCGCGGCGCAGCACCTGGCGCGCAATGTCCACCGCCAGCGAGACCAGGTCGCTGGCCACCTGCGACTGCAGCGCGGCCATTTCGGTGCGAAAGCCGTCCACCAGGTCCTGCATCTGACGCGCAATGTCGGCGGCCTTGCGGGACTCGAAATCGTCCAGCGCCTGCGAGCCTTCGCTGTAGCCTTGCTGCAGCCCGGTGCGCGCGCCCTGCTCGAAGCCACGGCGGCGCCCCAGCGCGTAGGCGGCGCGGGCGGTTTCGTTGGCCAGGTCGCGCGGGCCCAGGTGGCGCGCGATGCCGGTCTGCGACGACAGCTCGCCCAGCGAGAATGCGGCCACGCCGCGCAGCGATTCGGCCGAGATGATGCGGCTGGTGGGCGCGGTACCCGGCACACCCGGGGCGGTGGCGTCAGACAAAGCTTTCATCACCGCCGCCTCCGATCATGATCTGGCCTTCGTCGCCCAGGCGGCGCACGGTCTTGAGGATTTCCTTTTGCTGCGCTTCCACCTCGGACACGCGCACCGGGCCCCTGGACTCCAGGTCTTCGCGCAGCGTCTCGGCCGCGCGCGAGCTCATGTTGCTGAAGATCTTCTCGCGCATCTCGGGCTCGGCGCCCTTCAGCGCGATGATCAGCGCGTCGTTGGCCACTTCGCGCAGCACCAGCTGGATGGCCTTGTTGTCCAGCTTGAGCAGGTCGTCAAAGGTGAACATCTGGTCCTCGATCTTCTGGGCCAGGTCGGCGTCACCGCTGCGGATGGAGTCCAGCACGGCGGATTCGGCGCTGGCGCCCAGGAAGTTCAGGATTTCCGCGGCGGTCTTCACACCACCCAGCGGCTGTTTGCGGATGCGCTCGCCGCCGGCCAGCACCTTGGACAGCACCTCGTTGAGTTCCTTGAGCGCGTTGGGCTGGATGCCGTCCAGCGTGGCAATGCGCAGCACCACGTCGTTGCGGGTGCGGTCGTCAAACGCGCTCAGCACCTCGGACGCCTGGTCGCGGTCCAGGTGGACCAGGATGGACGCGATGATCTGCGGGTGCTCGTTGCGGATCAGCTCGGCCACGGCGGGCGCGTCCATCCACTTCAGGCTTTCAATGCCGCTCACGTCGCGGCCCTGCACGATGCGGTCGATCAGCAGGCCGGCCTTGTCGTCGCCCAAGGCGAGCTTGAGCACATTGCTCACATAGGCGCCGGTGTCGCTGACCAGCGAGCGCTGTGAATCGACCTGGCTTTCAAAGCGCGTGAGCACGTCGTCAAACTGCGCGTCGGCCACGGTGGTCAGGCGCGCCATGCGTTCGCCCAGGCGCTGCACTTCCTTGGGCGCGAGGAACTTGAAAACCTCGGCCGCGCATTCCTCGCCCAGGGCGAGCATCAGGATGGCGCTGGCGTGCACGCCTTCGTCTTCGGTGGGTTCAGCAGTGGCCATGGCTTGTCATGCGGGCTGGTTGACCCAGCTGCGCACCACGTTCGCCACGGTGGCGGGGTTCTGTTTGGCAAGCTGGCGGATGTTGTTGAGCTGCGCGTCACGGGCCTGCTGCTGCGCGGCCTGGGCCGTGGGCAGCAGCGGCACCGACGGGTCGGCACCGGTGATGGTGACCTTGCCCACGCCGTCGGGCGTGGGCAGGGCAATGGCGTCCTGCACCGTGGTGGACAGCACGCGCTGGGACAGCGGCACGGGGCGCGCGGCACGCATGGCCGGGCGCACCAGGCCAAAGATGATGATCAGCGCCACGATGGGCAGCACCAGCCAGGGCACAAAGCTGCGCGCCAGGTCCAGGTTCTCGCTCTGGCGCCACCAGGGCAGCTCGGCCGGTGCGGGTGCCACCACTTGCGTGAAGGGTGCATTCACCACGTTGACCGAATCGCCGCGCTCCTTGTTGAAGCCCATGGCCTCGCGCACCAGCGCATTGATCTGCTCCATCTGGGCGGCGGGAATCGCCGCGGTCACCGGCTTGCCGTCGGCGCCGGCGCGGGTGGCATGGTTGACGATCACGGCCGCGTTCAGGCGGCGGATGTTGCCGGTGGCGCTGCGCACCACGCGCACGGTCTTGTCCACCTCGTAGTTGGTCACCGCGTCACGCTTGACGCCGGCGGCTGCACCGCCCGCGCCGGCCGCGGCCGTGAGCGCGCCTGGTGCGCCGTTCACTGGCGACGCGGGCGTGGCCGGCGGCTGGTTGGCC
>JBEIPU010000181.1:0-7158 GCA_040376925.1 Caenimonas sp.
CATCGGTGCGCGCACCACCGAGAGCCAGGTACACCGCGAGTTGGCCTCCGGCATTTCTGCGCCCATTGGCTTCAAAAACGGCACGGACGGCAACATCAAGATCGCAACCGACGCTATGCAAGCTGCAGCCGGTGGCCACCACTTCCTGTCGGTGCACAAGAACGGCCAGGTCGCCATCGTGCAGACCAACGGCAACAAGGACTGCCACGTGATCCTGCGCGGCGGCAAGGCGCCCAACTACGACGCGGTGTCGGTCGGTGCGGCCTGCAAGGAGCTGGAAGCTGCCAAGCTGCCGGCCACGCTGATGGTGGACTGCAGCCATGCCAACAGCAGCAAACAGCATGAAAAGCAGATTGATGTGGCGCGCGACATCGGCACCCAGATCGCCGGCGGCTCGCGCCAGGTGTTCGGCCTGATGGTGGAAAGCCACCTGATGCCTGGCGCCCAGAAGTTCACCCCCGGCAAGGACGATGCCGGCGCACTCGAATACGGCAAGAGCATCACCGACGCCTGCATCGGCTGGGGCGATTCGCTGCAGGTGCTGGATGTGCTGTCCGAGTCCGTCAAGGCCCGCCGCGCGCGCAAGTAAGTCCCTGCCCCGGGGCGCTTGCGGGTTTGACGGGATTGCAGCGCGCCGCCTTGCGCGGCAAGCTGTGCGCTACGGAGGTACCCCATGCGCAGTGAAGTCACCGTCAAGCTCGCCGATGGCGCGCAGCTACGCTTTGACCTGGACGAGGTCCAGCCCATGCCGCACGATGTGGCGCGCTGGTGGCTGGACGAGCAGTTCACCCGCCTGGGCTGCGAGCCGCTGCGTCCGACCGGCAAGGTGCTGATCGCCGACAAGGTGCTGTGCGTGGCGCAGGCGGCCGGCGGCGCGGTGTTTGCCGACAGCAAATGGGCCGGGGAATATGCCCGCGCATCCAGCGCGGCGCTGGCCAAGCCGGTCGTCCATGTGGACGTGCCGGCCATGTCAATCGCTTACTGAGGTTCGAGCGCGCGCAGCAGCCTGGTGTGGATGCCGCCAAAGCCGCCGTTGCTCATGCACAGCACATGGTCGCCGGGGCGGGCGGCGGCTACCACCTGTGCCAGCACGCCGTCAATCGTGTCGGCCACCTGGGCGCGGGGCCCCATGGGCGCCATGGCTTCCACAGCGTCCCAGCCCAGGCCGCCGCTGTGGCAAATGGCCAGGTCGGCCTGCTCCAGGCTCCATGGCAGTTGGGCCTTCATGGTGCCCAGCTTCATGGTGTTGCTGCGTGGCTCGAACACCGCCAGGATGCGCGCCGCGCCCACCTTGCGCCGCAGGCCATCCACCGTGGTGCGGATGGCCGTGGGGTGGTGCGCAAAGTCGTCATAGACCGTGATGCCGTTGACCGTGCCGCGCACTTCCATGCGCCGGCGCACGTTCCTGAACTCGCCCAGCGCCGCCGAAGCGGCGGCGGGCGCCACGCCCACATGGTCGGCCGCAGCAATGGCGGCCAGTGCATTGAGCTGGTTGTGCACACCGCTCAGGTCCCACTGCACACGGCCCACGGCGCTGGCGCGCTGTACCACGTCAAACGCATCAGGCTCGCCGCTGGCGCAAAAGTCACTGACCACCGCGCCGAAGCTGCGCACGTCGCTCCAGCAGCCGGCGTGCAGCACACGGTCCAGGCTTTCCTCCAGCCCGTTGACCACGACACGGCCGGACGGCGGCACGGTGCGCACCAGGTGGTGGAACTGCCGCTCGATCGCGGCCAGGTCGTCAAAGATGTCGGCGTGGTCGAATTCCAGGTTGTTCAGCACGGCGGTGCGCGGGCGGTAGTGCACGAACTTGCTGCGCTTGTCGAAGAACGCCGTGTCGTATTCGTCGGCTTCGATCACGAAGCATTTGCCCTGACCCAGGCGCGCTGATACGCCGAAGTTCATCGGGACACCGCCCACAAGGAAGCCCGGCTGCAGCCCCGCATGTTCCAGCACCCAGGCCAGCATGGACGTGGTGGTGGTCTTGCCGTGCGTGCCGGCCACGGCCAGCACATGGCGGCCCTGCAGCACGTTCTCGGCCAGCCACTGTGGGCCGCTGGTGTAGGGCGCGCCGGCGTCCAGGATGGCTTCCATCAGCGGGAATTTGGGCGAGCCGTCGTTCAGGCGGGCGCGCGACACCACGTTGCCCACGACCCAGACGTCCGGCTTCAGTGCCATCTGGTCCGCGCCAAAGCCTTCGATCAGGTCAATGCCCAGTGCGCGCAGCTGGTCGCTCATGGGCGGGTAGACGCCCGCATCGCAGCCAGTGACCTTGTGCCCCGCCTCGCGGGCCAGCGCGGCCACGCCCCCCATGAATGTGCCGCAGATGCCGAGGATGTGTATGTGCATGGGCGGTGATTATCACGCCCCGTGCGCGGCTATCGGGGGAAGCGCTCGCGCAGCTTCAGCTTCCAGAACTTGCCGGTGGAGGTGCGCGGCACCGCATCAATGAATTCGTAGCGCTCGGGCAGTTGCCACCGGGCAAAGCTGCGCTGAAGCAGCAGTGCATTGAGGTCAGCGGGCTGCGCCGACTGCCCGGCCTTCAGCACTACACAGGCCAGCGGCCGCTCGCTCCATTTCTCGTCAGGGATCGCGATGACGGCGGCCTCGGCCACGGCTGGGTGGGCCATGAGCGCGTTTTCCAGGTCTACCGAACTGATCCATTCGCCGCCGGACTTGATCAGGTCCTTGGTGCGGTCGCTGATTTTCACAAAGCCCAGGTCGTCCACCGACGCGACATCGCCCGTGCGCAGCCAGCCGTCGTCCGTGAACTTCTCGGCCTCTGGCGGCACTTCGTGGTACGAACCCGTGATGAAGGGCCCGCGCACCTGGATCTCGCCCACGCTTTTGCCGTCCCAGGGCTGCGGCCCGTCGTCGCCCTGCACGCGCAAGTCCACCAGCGGCACGGGCACGCCGGCCATCGCGGCGCGGCGGTAGCGTTCGTCCATGTCCGCGCCGCGCAGTTCGGCGCGCGGGTACGAGATGGTGCATACCGGGGATGTTTCGGTCATGCCCCAGCCCTGCAGAATCCAGATGCCGTGCCTGTCAAATGCGCGGATCAGCGCCTCGGGCACGGCCGCGCCGCCCACCAGCGACTTCATGCCGCGCGGCAGTGTCCAGCGGCCCCGGTTGGGCGAACCTTCCGCCTGCGCCGCGTCATAGGCCTGGATCAGGCCCATCCAGATGGTGGGCACGCCCAGGGCCAGCGTGGGTGGCTCCAGCTGCATCAGGTCCAGCAGGTCGTCAGGGTGAAGGTGCGGGCCGGGAAAGACAAGCTTCACGCCCATCATCACGGCGCCATACGGCATGCCCCAGCTGTTGGCATGGAACATGGGCGTGACGGGCATGACTACGTCCGTGCCGCGCAGCCCCCAGAAGTCGCCCAGGCTGGCCACCAGCGTGTGCAGGATGGTGGATCGGTGGGAATACACCACCCCCTTGGGCCGCCCGGTGGTGCCCGAGGTGTAGCACATGGCGACGGGAGCGTTCTCGTCGTGCGCGGCGTACACAAAGCCGTCGGGGTCGGCCCCGGCCAGCAATACCTCGTAGTTGATGAATCCGGCGGGCACTTCGGCGCCGGAAAAGGGGAACACCAGCACCTGCTCAAACCGGTGCAGATGGGCAAACTGCCGGTACAGCGGCAGCAGCACGTCGTCAATCACGAGGAACCGGTCCTTCGCGTCGCCCGCGATCCAGCCGATTTCATCGGGCGACAGCCGCAGGTTCAGCGTGTGCATGACACCGCCGGCCGCCGGGATGCCAAAGTAGCACTCCAGGTGGGCATGGTGGTTCCAGCACAGCGTGGCCACGCGGTCGCCGGGCTGCAAGCCCAGGCCCTGCAGGGCCGACGCCAGCGCGCGGGTGCGGCGGTAAAACGCGCCATAGCTGTGCCGGCGCAGCGATTTGTCTGGCAGGCGCGAGACGATCTCGTTGCCCGCAAACAGCTGGCCCGCGCGATCCAGCAAATGGTTGAGCGACAGCGGCACGTCCATCATGGTGCTTTTCACGGGCGGTCTCCTTGTTGGTTTGAAAGGCACTCTAGGGGGCGGGGCGGTTGCCGGCAATGCAGAATGTCGCGCAATGGACAACAGCAAGCAGGAAATTGCCGCCACGGCCGCCCGCCTGGTGGTGGAAGAGGGGCTGGAATACGGCACCGCCAAGCGCCGCGCCGTGAAGCAGCTGGGCCTGAATGCCCGAACACCCCTGCCCGACAACGATCTGGTCGAGGACGAGGTACGCGAATACATCGCCCTGTTCTGCGCGGACACACAGCCCGGCGAGCTGGCCGCGTTGCGCCGGCTGGCCCTGGTCTGGATGGAGCGCATGGCGCCATTTCGCCCCTACCTGGCCGGTGCGGTCTGGCACGGCACGGCCACCCGGCTGTCGGACATCTACATCCAGCTGTTTTGCGACGATCCCAAATCGGCCGAGATCGCGCTGATCGACCACAACGTGGCTTATGAGCCGCGCACGGTCACCGGCTTCCAGGGCGAGCCGGCTGAGGCGCTCAGCCTGTCCAGCCCCTGTCGGGAACTTGGCGAGGCCATCGGCGTTCATCTGGTGGTGTACGACCATGACGACTTGCGCGGCGCGCTCAAGCCTGACGCCAAGGGCCGCACCCCCCGCGGCGACCTGGCAGCCGTGCGTGCATTGCTGACCTAAACTTCCCTGATGACATCTTCTTCTACATCCCCCGCCCGGCGGCGGCTGGTTCTGGGCAGCGCGGCTGCGGTCGCGGGCCTGGCCGGTGCGGGCCTGGCGTGGTGGCGTTACCAGCCACATGACGTTGCCGCGGGCGCCGAGGCAGCGCTATGGAGTCTTTCGTTTGATACGCCTGCAGGGGGGCAATTGCAGCTGGGACCCCTGCGGGGCAAGCCGCTGCTTGTCAATTTCTGGGCCACCTGGTGCCCGCCTTGTGTCGAGGAACTGCCGCTTCTAGACCGTTTCTATCGCGAAAATTCATCTAAAGGCTGGCAAGTGATTGGATTGGCTGTGGACCAGCCCACGCCCGTGAAGGCCTTCCTGAGCAAGATGCCGCTCAGTTTTCCGGTAGGATTGGCGGGCCTGAGCGGCACGGACCTGGGCAAGTCGTTGGGCAACCTGAGCGGTGCATTGCCCTTCACGGTGGTGCTTAATACCCAGGGCGGCATTGCCCAACGTAAAATGGGCAAGGTCACCGAGGCCGACCTCCAGCAGTGGGTCAAGCTGAGCTGAGTAACCGGCCTCAGTCATTGACCGGCTTAAAAATAAAAGAAAAAGACCGCCGTAAGCGTGAATTAGCTGCAAATTGATGTAAATTCGCGATCCTCTCGTTTGCAGTCGTTGGAGCCAGCATGGATTTGCGCAAACTCAAGACCTTGATCGACCTGGTGTCTGAATCAAACGTCTCCGAACTCGAAATCACCGAAGCAGAAGGCAAGGTCCGCATCGTCAAGGGTGGCGGGGCTGTCGTCCAGCAGATGGCTGCTCCGGTGGTGGTGGCCGCACCCTCTGCGGCGCCTGCCACAGTCGCCGCCTCGGCACCGGCCGCAGCTCCCGCAGCAGAAGCCGCGCCCGCCGGGCACCTGGTCAAGTCGCCCATGGTCGGGACGTTTTACCGTTCGGCCAGCCCTGGCGCCAAGCCTTTCGTGGAGATCGGCAGCCAGGTCAAGCAGGGCGAGACCATCTGCATCATTGAAGCCATGAAGATCCTCAACGAGATCGAGGCAGACAAGTCGGGCACAGTCATCCAGATCCTGGGTGAAAACGGCCAGGCCGTTGAATACGGCCAACCCCTCTTTGTGATCGAGTGACGCCCCGGGCGAACAGGCAAGTACCCACTCATGTTCAAGAAAATACTGGTCGCCAACCGCGGTGAAATCGCCCTGCGGATCCAGCGCGCCTGCCGGGAGCTGGGCGTCAAGGCCGTCATGGTCTATTCCGAGGCCGACCGCGAGGCCAAATACGTCAAGCTGGCCGAAGAAGCCGTCTGCATCGGGCCGCCGCCGTCCCCGCTGAGCTACCTCAACATGCCGGCCATCATTTCGGCGGCCGAAGTCACCGATGCCGAGGCGATTCACCCTGGCTACGGCTTCCTGTCCGAGAACGCCGATTTCGCCGAGCGCGTGGAAAAGAGCGGCTTCCAGTTCATCGGCCCCACGCCCGAGAACATCCGCACCATGGGCGACAAGGTGTCGGCCAAGCAGGCCATGATCAAGGCGGGCGTGCCCTGCGTGCCGGGCTCCGAAGGCGAGCTGCCCGACGACCCGGTGCAGATCCGCCGCATTGCGCGTTCGGTGGGCTACCCGGTCATCATCAAGGCGGCCGGCGGTGGCGGCGGGCGCGGCATGCGCGTAGTGCACACCGAGGCCGCGCTGGTCAATGCGGTGCAGATGACCAAGGCCGAGGCGGGCGCTGCGTTCGGCAACCCGGCGGTTTACATGGAGAAGTTCCTCCAGAACCCCCGGCACGTGGAAATCCAGATCCTGGCCGACAAGCACAAGAACGCGGTGTACCTGGGCGAGCGTGACTGCTCCATGCAGCGGCGCCACCAGAAAGTGATCGAGGAAGCGCCGGCGCCGGGCATCCCGCGCAAGCTGATTGAAAAGATCGGCGAACGCTGCGCCGCCGCCTGCAAGAAGATCGGCTACCGCGGCGCGGGCACGTTTGAGTTCCTGTACGAGAACGGGGAGTTCTACTTCATCGAGATGAACACCCGCGTGCAGGTGGAGCACCCGGTGACGGAACTGGTGACCGGCGTTGACATCGTCAAGACCCAGATCATGGTGGCCGCCGGCGAGAAGCTGCCTTTCGCCCAGCGCGACATCCAGATCCGCGGCCACGCGATTGAATGCCGGGTGAACGCCGAAGACCCCTACAAGTTTGTGCCGTCGCCCGGGCGCATCACCATGTGGCACGCGCCCGGCGGGCCCGGCGTGCGGGTGGACTCCCATGTGTACACCAACTATTTCGTACCGCCCAACTACGACTCCATGATCGGCAAGATCATCGTGCACGGCGACACACGCGAGCAGGCCATGGCCCGCATGCGCACGGCCTTGCTGGAAACCGTGGTCGAAGGCATCAACACCAACATCCCGCTGCACCGGGAGCTGATGGTGGACGCCAAGTTCATGACCGGCGGCACCAACATTCATTACCTTGAAGAGTGGCTCAGTC
>JBEIPU010000138.1:0-11266 GCA_040376925.1 Caenimonas sp.
CCTGCCCCTTCATAGGGGGAGTCTCTAGGTCAGGTCACCCATGTCTGATTTAAGTCTTCAACTGCAGCAGGCCGCAAGCCAACTACCAGTTTCCAGCTACCTTGACGAGGCGCTGTTCCGGCGTGAGCTGGATGTCATCTTCCAGCACGGGCCCCGTTATGTGGGGCACCAGCTGGCCGTGCCCCAGGTGGGCGACTTCCATGCACTGCCCCAGGAGGGCGAGGGCCGCGCCTTGCTGCGCACGCCGCAGGGCGTAGAGCTGGTCTCCAACGTCTGCCGCCACCGCCAGGCGGTCATCCTCAAGGGCCGCGGCTCGGTGCACGCCAACGCCGCGTCGGGCGGCAACATCGTGTGCCCGCTGCACCGCTGGACGTACAGCGCCGGGGACACCGCGCCCGCCGGCACGCTGCTGGGCGCGCCGCATTTCGCGCAGGACCCCTGCCTGAACCTGCGCAACTATCCTCTGCAGGAATGGAACGGCCTTCTTTTCGAGAAGGGCCCGGCAGGCTCCGGCGGTAACGGCTGCGACGTCGCGGCCGACCTGGCCGGCATGGGCCCGCGCGCCGAGCTCGACTTCACCGGCATGGTGCTGGACCGCGTGGTCATGCACGAATGCAACTACAACTGGAAAACCTTCATCGAGGTCTACCTGGAGGACTACCACGTGGGCCCGTTCCACCCGGGGCTGGGCAGCTTTGTGACCTGCGACGACCTGCGCTGGGAGTTCAAGGACCAGTATTCGGTGCAGACCGTGGGCGTGGCCAACCGCCTGGGCAAGGCCGGCAGCCCGGTGTATGAGCGCTGGCAAAAGGCCCTGCTGCAGTACCGCAACGGCGAGCCGCCGCGCTACGGCGCGATCTGGCTGACCTACTACCCGCACATCATGGTCGAGTGGTACCCGCACGTGCTGACTGTGTCCACACTGCACCCGGTCAGCCCCGGCAAGACCATGAACATGGTGGAGTTCTACTACCCCGAGGAAATCGCCGCGTTCGAGCGCGAATTCGTCGAGGCACAGCAGGCCGCCTACATGGAAACCTGTGTCGAGGACGACGAGATCGCCGAACGCATGGACGCAGGCCGCAAGGCCCTGGCGCAGCGCGGCGACAACGAAACCGGCCCCTACCAGAGCCCGATGGAAGACGGCATGCAGCACTTCCACGAGTGGTACCGCGACGCCATGGGCATGCGCCGGCCTGCCGCCTGATGCAAGCACTCTGGATGGTGCTGGGGTCGCTGTTCTTTGCGACCATGGCGGTGTGCGTTAAGTTTGCATCCGCGTACTTCAACGCCGCCGAACTCGTCTTCTACCGCGGCCTGCTCGGCATGCTGTTCATGTGGCTGCTGGCAAGCCGCCAGCGCGTGAGCCTGGCCACGCACTACCCCGGCATGCATGCCTGGCGCAGCCTGGTGGGCGTGATCTCTCTGGGGGCGTGGTTCTATGCCATTGCCTGGCTGCCCCTGGCCACGGCCATGACGCTCAACTACATGAGCAGCGTGTGGGTGGCAGCCTTCCTGATCGGCGGCACGCTGATCGCCTGGAAGCCGCGCGACGGCACGGCGCTGGCGTTGCGCCAGGGCCCGCTGGTGCTGACGGTGCTGGCCGGGTTTGCCGGCGTGGTGCTGATGCTGCGCCCCACCATCGAGCAAAACCAGATCTTCGCCGGCCTGATCGGCCTGATGTCGGGCTTCATGGCCGCGTTTGCCTACATGCAGGTCATGGCCCTGGGCAAGCTGGGCGAGCCCGAGAGCCGCACGGTGTTTTACTTTGCGCTGGGCTCGGCCGTGGCAGGTGGTGCGGCCATGCTGGTCACCGGTGTATCGCCCTGGGACTGGCAGCACGCGCTGTGGTTGCTGCCCGTGGGCCTGCTCGCATCCCTGGGCCAGCTGTGCATGACGCGCGCCTACAGCCATGGCGCCACCCTGGTCGTTGCCAATTTGCAATACTCGGGCATTGTGTTCGGGGCGCTGTACAGCGTGCTGCTGTTTGACGACACGATCCCTGCCGCGGGCTGGGCCGGCATGGCGCTGATCGTGGCCAGCGGTGTTGCAGCCACCGTGCTGCGCGCGCGCGCCGCGCCCAACGCGCCCGCTGAAGAACACTGAAGGAGCCAGGATGTACACAACCCTTATTTCCGCAGCCCAGCTGCAGGCCCTGCGTGACAGCGGCGCACCGCTGATGGTGTTTGACTGCAGCTTCGACCTGATGAACCCCGCGGCCGGCGAGACGCAGTACCGGCAGGCCCACATCCCCGGCGCGGTCTATGCACACCTGGATACCGCCCTGAGTGACAAGGGCATGCCCGATGCCGCCACGGGCAGATTCCACCCGCCGGCGGACGCAGCCTCCGGCGGGCGCCACCCGCTGCCCAGCCGCGAGAAATTCGCCGTGTGGCTGTCCAGCGTGGGTTTTGACAACACCATGCAGGCCGTGGTGTACGACCGCCAGGGCGCCAATTACTGCGGCCGCCTGTGGTGGATGCTCAAGTGGGCCGGCCATGACGCCGTGGCGGTGCTCGACGGCGGCCTGCAGGCCTGGCAGGCCGCGGGCGGCGCGGTGGCCGCCGGCGACGAGCCGTCGCACTTCCAGACCAACTTCCGCCTGGGCGAGCCGCTGCGCACGCTGGCGACGACCGGCGCCGTGCTGGCCGGCCTGCAGGGCGGCCAAACCATCATTGATGCGCGCGCAGCGCCGCGCTTTCGGGGCGAGGTGGAGCCGCTGGACCCGGTGGCCGGGCACATCCCCGGCGCGCTGAACCGCCCGTTCCAGTCCAACATCGGCCCCGACGGCAGGTTCAAGCCCGCCGCCCAGCTGCGCGAGGAATTCGTTCAGCTGCTGGCCGGCCGCGACCCCGCCACCGTGGTACACCACTGCGGCAGCGGCGTGAGTGCCGTGCCCAATGTGATTGCCATGGAAATCGCCGGTCTGGGCACACCGGCGCTGTATGCCGGCAGCTGGAGCGAATGGTGCGCCGACCCGGCGCGCCCGGTGGCCAAGGGCTAAGGCCGCCCGCCCGAACGGGCCCCTGCACGCGCCGAGCGGACCAGCGCGCGGCCGGCGCGGTACAGCAGCCAGCCCAGCAGGGTGCCGCCCAGCGTGGCCATCAGCAGCCAGCCCATCTGGCCGCAGCCTTCGCGCCAGCGGGTGCCGATGCACCCCATGGCCGTGATGGCGGTGAAGCCGCCACCTGCCACCAGCACCCAGGCCATAAGCAGCCCGCCGCCGATCGCCAGCACATAGCCCGCCAGTTGCTTCATGCACACGCCCCTTTCGCCGTTGTGGCAAATCGTACCCGTTTACCTGCGCGAGACACAGCAGCGAACCTGGCGCGCTAGACTGGCCGGATGACCACGCCAAGCAACCTTGCCATCCGCAGCCTGATGGCCCTGGCCTGCACGCTCGCCGCCGCAGGCGCCGGCGCCCAGCTGCGCATGCCCGGCAACACCGGCGGCGGCCCGTCGCTGGCCGCGCCGCCCGTCACCGTGCCCGCACCCGCCGCACCCTCTGCCGCGCCTGCGGCGCAAGCGGGTGCCGCCGATGAAACAAGCCAGAAGGAAAGCGCCGGGCGGCTCGCCGCTTTGGGCTGGCTGATGCTGCTGGACCGCAGGGACTGGGGCACCGCCTGGGAAAGTTCCAGCCAGGTGTTTCGCACCCAGGTGCCGATCGCCGCGTGGATGGACGCCATCCCCAAAGTCCGCGAGCCGCTGGGTCCGCTGGCCGGGCGGGACCCGGTGGAGACCGCCTACAAGACCGTACTGCCCGGGCGCCCCGAGGGCGACTACGTGACCGTGGTGTTTGCCAGCCGCTTTGCCAACAAGCCCGACCTGCAGGAAATCGTGACCACCGCACGCGACACCGACGGGCGCTGGCGCGTGCTGGGGTATTCCACGCGCTGAACGCTGCGCGCGGCGTCAGCGCGCAGCGTCAGTGCGAATGCGCCAGGCCGCTGACCAGCGTGACCATGGCAATGCCCACCAGCAGCCAGGCGATCTGCGCCGCCGTCTGGCGCGCGCTCAGGCGCTTTTGCAGCTGCGGGATCAGGTCCGCCAGCGCCACATAGACAAAGCTGCTGCTGGCCACCACCAGGAAGTACGGCAGGTAGTCGTGCAACTGCTCCACGAGGAAGAAGCCCGCGATGCCGCCCAGCGCGGTCACCGCGCCAGCCAGTGACACCTTGACCAGCGCGGCGCTGCGGTTGCGGCTGGTCTGGCGCAGCACGATCAGGTCGCCCATGTGGTGCGGCACCTCGTGCGCCAGCACCGCCAGCGCCGCCACCGCGCCCAGGCGCAGGTCGGCAATGAAGGCCGACGCGATCAGGATGCCATCACCAAAGCAATGCACGCTGTCGCCCGTGAGCACGGCCCAGCCACCGCCCCTGGCCGGCGCAGTGGCATGGTGGTGGTGGGCATGGCCATGATCATGGCCTGCGTGGTTGTGGCCGTCGTCATGGCCTTGACCGTGGTGGTGCTCATGCCCGTGGTGCCACAGCTCGGCCTTGTCCAGCAAAAAGAAAAACACCACGCCCACCAGCAGCGTGGCAAACAGCTCCTTGGCGCCGGCCTGGGACTCAAAGGCCTCGGGCAGCAGGTGCATGAAGGCCGTGGCCAGCAGCGCGCCTGCGGCCAGGCTCAGCAGATGCTGGGGGCCTACACGGCCTTGCTGGGTACGGTCGGCGCCGGCCACGGCGCCCAGGCCCATCAGGCCGGCAGCCAGCCAGACGCTGCCGATGCCGGCGGCCAGGGTGGCGATCACGATTGCTATCAATGTCATGGCGTTGGACAGAACTCACAATAAAAAAGGCCGCTTGCGCGGCCCTGGTCTGGCGTGGCGTGGGCTCAGGCCACGCCGTTGGCCTTGAACCATTCCAGCGCGCGCTTCCAGCCGTCTTCGGCCGGGCCCTGGCGGAAGCTGGGGCGGTAGTCGGCATGGAAGGCATGCGGCGCGTCAGGGTACACCACGAACTGCGACGCCCTGGACGCCGCGTTGCCCGTGGCAAGAGCAGCTTTCATCTTATCAACGGTGTCAAGGGGGATGCCGGCGTCCTTTTCGCCGTAAAGCCCCAGAACAGGTCCATTCAATGACGCGGCCACGTCCACCGGATGCTTCGGCGTCACCGGCGTGCTGGCGCCGACGAGGCGGCCATACCAGGCCACACCGGCCTTCACATTGGGGCTGTGCGCGGTGTACAGCCAGGTGATTCGCCCGCCCCAGCAGAAGCCGGTGATACCGACCTTGGCGGTGTTGCCGCCGTTGGCGCCGGCCCATTGCACGGTGGCGTCCAGGTCACCCATGACCTGGGCGTCGGGCACCTTGGACACCACCTCGGCCTGCAGCTTGGCCATTTCGTTGTAGGCGGTGGGGTCACCCTGGCGCTGGAACAGCTCGGGCGCGATGGCCAGGTAGCCGGCCTTGGCAAAGCGGCGGGCGGTGTCGGCGATGTACTCATGCACGCCGAAGATTTCCTGGATCACCAGCACCACCGGCAGGTTGGTTTTGCCGGCCGGCGCGGCACGGTAGGCCGCCATCTTGAACCCGTTGACGTCAATGGTCACTTCGCCCACGGTCAACCCGTCGGCCGGTGTCTTGATGGCGGTCTGCGCCATGATGGGCATGGCGGTCGCCGCATAGCCCACCCCCAGCGCCGCCTTGAGGGCGGTACGGCGCGTGGCGCCGTCTTCGGTGGTCTTGCCGGGCAGGAGGGAGTCAAAGTCGGCCTTGAGGTCGTCGCGCAGCATGGAGTTTCTCCGTTGAGGTGGTGGGCAGTGCGGGTGTGAGTCTATGCACGGCAGAAAGTTTTGGCTATCGCTGCGCGCCAGACCCTATAGTGGCGCGGTTATTCATTTGTAAGGAGCCATTGCATGCCCACCATCCGTGTTGAAATGTTCGAAGGCCGCACGCCCGAGCAGAAAAAAAACCTCGTCAAGGCCCTGACCCAGGCCGCGGCCGACGCGCTGGGCAGCAAGCCCGACAGCGTGGACGTGATCCTGTACGACATCAAGAAGTCAGACTGGGCCACCGGCGGGGAGCTTTGGTCCGAGAAGAAATAGCTTGCCCGGTGGAGCGGCGTATACTGCCATGAAGTAAGGAAGTAATACCATGCTCCACACCTCCAAGCTCACTTCAAAGTTCCAGGCCACCGTGCCGACGCCCGTGCGCCGGGCCTTGCAGCTCAAGGCGGGCGACGTGGTCGGCTTTGAGGTCCAGGGCACGGAGGTGCGGCTGCGCCGCGCCACCCCCTTGGACCTGGCGTTTACTCAGGCGCTGGAAGGCACGCTGGGTGAATGGTCCAGCAAGGAAGACGACAAGGCCTTCAAGGACCTGTGATGGCAACCAGCCTCGACCTGAAGCCATTCGACGTGGTGGTGGTGCCGTTCCCCTTCACCGACCGCAACACCACGAAGCGACGCCCCGCACTGGTGTTGACCAGCGAGCTGTTCAATACAAGCGCACGCAACAGTGTGCTGGCCATGATCACAAGCGCGGAACAATCCGAATGGCCTGGTGACGTAGCGATCACCAACATTGAGGCTGCGGGACTGCACAACGATTGCGTGGTGCGCCTGAAGCTTTTCACGCTGGATCACCGCCTGATCATCCGCAAAGCGGGATCCCTGGCCGGCACGGACCAGAAGAAATTGCGCACGGTCTGGAAAACGATGCTGCTCTGAGGAGTTTCAGTGGGCCTTGTCCCACGCGAACGTCAGTGCGCCTTGTCCCAGTTCGGCCCCACGCCCACCTCGGCCAGCAAGGGCACCTTCAGCTGCGCCACGCCGGCCATCAGGCGCGGGATCTCCGTGCGCAGCCAGTCCACCTCGCCCTCGGGCACCTCAAACACCAGTTCATCGTGCACCTGCATGATCATCCGGGTGCCGCGCTGCTCGGCGTCCAGCACCGCCTGCACGGCGTTCATGCTGAGCTTGATCAGGTCGGCCGCCGTGCCCTGCATGGGCGCGTTGATGGCCGCGCGCTCGGCGCCGCCGCGGCGCGGTCCATTGGGTGAATTGATCTCGGGCAGGTACAGGCGGCGGCCGAACACGGTCTCCACATAGCCCTGGCTCTTGGCCATCATGCGGGTCTCGTCCATGTAGGTCTTGACGCCCGCAAAGCGCTGGAAGTAGCGCTCGATGTAGTTTTTGGCCGCCGTGTTGTCGATGGCCAGCGCGCGCGCCAGGCCAAACGCGCTCATGCCGTAGATCAGTCCGAAGTTGATGACCTTGGCATAGCGGCGCTGCTCGCTGGACACCTGGTCGACAGGCACGCCAAACACCTCGGCCGCCGTCGCGCGATGCACGTCCATGCCGTCGTGAAAGGCCTTGAGCAGAGCCTCGTCCTCGCTGATGTGCGCCATGATGCGCAGCTCGATCTGGCTGTAGTCGGCGCTGGCAATCACGCTGCCCGGCGGCGCCACGAAGGCCTCGCGCACACGCCGACCTTCGGGCGTGCGGATGGGAATGTTCTGCAGGTTGGGGTCGTTGCTGGACAGCCGGCCGGTGACCGCCACAGCCTGCGCATAGTGCGTGTGCACGCGGCCCGTGCGTGGCAGCGCCATCTGCGCGAGCTTGTCGGTGTAGGTGCCCTTGAGCTTGGACAGGCTGCGGTGCTCCAGGATGCGGGCGGGCAGCGGGTAATCCTCGGCCAGCTTTTCCAGCACCTCTTCGTCGGTGCTGGGGGCGCCGCTCGGTGTTTTCTTGACCACAGGCAGGCCCAGCTTGGTAAAGAAGATCTCACCGATCTGCTTCGGCGACCCCAGGTTGAACGGCTGCCCCGCCAGCTCGTGCGCCTGCGCCTCCAGCGCCATGATGCGCTGGCCCAGTTCGTGGCTTTGGGCGGCCAGCGTGGGCGCGTCGATCAGCACGCCGTTGCGCTCGATGCGGTACAGCGTCTCGCTGCTGGCCATCTCCAGCTCATAGATGAAACGCAGCTTGTCGTCCTTTTCCAGCTGCGGCCACAGCGCGCGGTGCACATCCAGCGTCTGGTCGCTGTCTTCGCATGAATACTCCGCGGCCTTGGCAATGTCCACCTGGCTGAACGGGATCTGGTGCGCGCCCTTGCCGCACAGGTCTTCATAGTTGATGCCGCTGCGTCCCAGGTGGCGCTCGGCCAGGCTGGCCAGGCCGTGGGGCTTGTGCACTTCCAGCACATAGCTTTGCAGCATGGTGTCATGGGCATAGCCCTGCACCTCGATGCCATGGTTGGCAAACACATGCCGGTCGTACTTGACATGCTGGCCCAGCTTTTTCTTCGAGCCGTCTTCCAGCCAGGGTTTGAGCCTGGCCAGCACTTCGTCGCGCGGCAGCTGTTCCGGCGCGTCGGGGTAGTTGTGCATGAGCGGCACATAGGCGGCCTCGCCCGGCGTTACGCTGAAGCTGATGCCCACGATCTCGGCGCGCATTTCGTCCAGCGAGGTGGTTTCGGTGTCCACCGCCGCCAGGTCGGCCGCCATCAGCCGGGCCAGCCAGGTGTCCAGCGCCTCCCAGGTGAAGATGGTGTCGTACCGCAGGTTGGTGGCCTGGCGGTTGATCGACAGGGCTGGTTCGTCAAACAGGCCGCCGGTTTCGCCGCGGCGCGTGGCCTGCGCCTCTTCCATCAGCTCGGGCGGTGTTTCCTGCGCCACCAGCGACTTCACCAGGCCCTTGAAGCCGTACTTTTCGCTGAAGGCCTTGAGCGCCTCGCTGTCCTGCCCCCCGATCGCAATGGCGTCCAGCGCCGGCAGGCCGTCCACATGGCCTGCCAGGTCGCAGTCGGTCTTGATGGTCAGCAGCTCGCGGCCCTTGGGCAGCCAGCCCAGCGCGTTGCGCAGGTTCTCGCCGGCCACACCCTTGATCTCATGGGCGCGGGCGACCAGCGCGTCCAGCGAGCCGTATTCCAGCAGCCACTTCACCGCGGTCTTGGGCCCGACCTTGGGCACGCCCGGCACGTTGTCCACCGCGTCGCCCACCAGCGTCTGGTAGTCCAGCATCAGGCGCGGCGGCACGCCGAATTCAGCCTCCACGCCGGCCAGGTCACGCCGCCGGTCGTTCATGGTGTCAATGACGGTGATGTGCTCGTTCACCAGCTGGCTCAGGTCCTTGTCGCCGCTGGAGATGATGACTTCAATGCCCTGCTGCGCCGCGATGTGGGCCAGCGTGCCGATCACGTCGTCGGCCTCCACGCCGGGCACATCCAGCACCTGCCAGCCCAGCAGTTTCACCACCTCGTGGATGGGCGGGATCTGGCTGCGCAGATCGTCGGGCATGGGCGAGCGGTTGGCCTTGTATTCGGGGTACAGCGCATCGCGGAAGGTCGGCCCCTTGGCGTCGAACACGCAGGCGGCATAGTCGGCCCGCACGTCCTTGCGCAGCTTCTGCATCATGTTGATCATGCCGCGGATGGCGCCGGTGGCCGGGCTGCTGGAGTCCCCCGGCACCGCGCGCAGGTCGGGCATGGCGTGAAAGGCCCGGTAGAGGTAGCTGGAGCCATCGACCAGCAGCAGTGTTTTCGGCGCAACAGATTCGGACATGGGGTGGGACAAAGAGTGGGCTGTCGGGGGGATGCGGCTGGCCCGACAGTTTAGGGCCTGCGCGCAGGCGCATGTCACGGCTGATTTCCTACAATGGCGGCCATGCGAGCCCTCATCTGCCTTTGTGCCCTTGCGGCCTGCACGACCGTGCGGGCCCAAGCCCCATCCACCGGCGCCGCCGCAGTGTCACCCCAGCGCGAAGCGCAGGCCGCCGGCCGGGCCAACCAGCGCATTGAGCGCGTGCGCATCGAAGACGCCGCCACCCGCGTGGACGAGCTGCGCTATGGCGGCGAAACCCAGAGCATCACGGTGCAGCCCAAGACCGACCTGCCCGAGTACCAGGTGCAACGCGATGGCACGCGCGTCTGGAACGTCCTGAAATTCTGACCCCGCGAACCTTCCATGGCCGTTTTCACTGAAGTCACCGCCGAACAGGCGCAGGCCCTGCTGGGCGAGTTGAAGCTGGGCGAGCTGCGCGAACTGCGCGGCATCGAAGGCGGCATCGAGAACACCAACTACTTCGCCACCACCTCCGAAGGCGAGTACGTGCTCACGCTGTTCGAGCGGCTGACGTTCGAGCAGCTGCCGTTTTACCTGCACCTGATGAAGCACCTGGCGCAGCGCGGCATCCCGGTGCCCGACCCGGCGGCCAACCGCGACGGCGACATCCTGCATACCGTGTGCGGCAAGCCGGCTGCCGTGGTGAACCGCCTGCGCGGCAAGAGCGAGCTGGCCCCCGGCGTGGACCACTGCGCGGCCGTGGGGGCCATGCTGGCGCGCATGCACCTGGCCGGGCGTGACTTCAACCGCAGCCAGCCCAACCTGCGCGGCCTGCCCTGGTGGAACGACACCGTGCCGGTCGTGCTGCCCTACCTGGACGAGGCACAGGCCACGCTGCTGCGCGCGGAGCTGGCCTTCCAGAACCATGTGGCCACCAGCTCCGCCTGTGCCGCGCTGCCGCGCGGGCCGGTGCATGCCGACCTGTTCCGCGACAACGTGATGTTCCACGAAGGCGAGCTCACGGGCTTTTTTGACTTCTATTTCGCCGGTGTGGACACCTGGCTGTTTGACATTGCGGTGTGCCTGAACGACTGGTGCATTGACCTGCCCACCGGTGCGCACGACGCACAGCGCGCCGCCGCCTTCCTGCAGGCCTATGCGGCGGTGCGGCCGCTGTCCCGCGCCGAGCGCAGCCTGCTGCCGGCCATGGCGCGCGCCGGTGCCCTGCGCTTCTGGATTTCGCGTCTGTGGGACTATTACCTGCCGCGCGAAGCCTCCATGCTCAAGCCGCACGACCCCACGCACTTTGAGCGCGTGCTGCGCCAGCGCGTGGCCCAGCCGGTGCAGGCCTGAGCCGCCGGGCGGGCGGCGCCTGTTAAATTTGTCACGCAACCGCGCGCGGGCCATACTGCCGCGGTAAGGTGGCCGCCTCCAAACCGACCTTTCCCACGTACATCGCATGAAACTCAACATTGTTCCGGCACGCACAGGCATCCAGTGGGTCAAGCTCGGCATCCAAACCTTCTTTCGCCAGCCTCTGGCGCTGTCCGGCCTGTTCTTCATGTTCATGGCGGTGATGTCGATCGCCACCATGGTGCCGCTGATCGGCAGCGCGCTGGCGCTGGCCCTGCTGCCGGCCGCCACACTGGGCCTGATGGCCGCCACCCAGGAGGCCACGCGGGGCAAGTTCCCCATGCCGTCCATCCTGATCACCGCGTTCCGCGCGGGGCAGCAGCGGCTGCAGGCCATGCTGGTGCTGGGCGCGC
>JBEIPU010000126.1:0-12456 GCA_040376925.1 Caenimonas sp.
CATGGGCCTGACGCTGGGCCACAGCACGTCGGCCGCGGAAGAGATTGCCCACGCCGTACCGGGCGCCGAGGTGGTCAAGGGCTTCAACACCGTCTTTGCGCAGGTGCTGGCCGCGGGTGCGAGCCTGGACGGCCAGAAGGTAACGGTGTTCCTGGCCAGTGACAGCGAGCGCGCCAAGCAGACCGCCAAAGCGTTGGCCGAGAGCATGGGCTTCAAGACCCAGGACGCAGGCGGCCTGAAGAACGCACGCTACCTGGAGCCGCTGGCCGGCCTGAACATTTACTTGGGCTACGGCGCGGGGCTGGGCACCACCGTCGCGCCGGCCTGGATCGGCAGCTAATCTACCCATCAGGAGATCATCATGACTTTCCCTTCGCTTTTTGTGTCCCACGGCGCGCCCACCTTTGCCATCGAGCCGGGCCTGGCCGGCGCGCAGCTGCACGCGCTGGGCCTGGCGCTGGGCAAGCCCCGGGGCATCGTGGTGGTGTCGCCGCACTGGATGACGCGTGGCGTGGCCGTGACGGCCAGCGCCCGCCCGCCGACCATCCATGACTTTGGCGGCTTTCCCGCCGCGCTGTACAGCCTGCAGTACCCCGCGCCCGGCGACAGGGCGCTGGCCGCGCGCGCCGCGCAGCTGCTGCAGTCGCTGGGCAAGCCAGTGCATGTGGATGAGACCCGCGGCCTGGACCACGGCGCCTGGGTGCCGTTGCTGCACATGTACCCGGACGCCGACGTACCCGTGGTGCAGGTGTCCCTGCCGCATGACAGCACGCCAGCCACGGCCTTTGCGCTGGGCCGCGCGCTTGCGCCGCTGGCGCAAGAGGGCGTGCTGGTGATCGGCTCGGGCAGCCTCACGCACAACCTGTACGAGTTCCGCACCGGCGAGGTGAAAGCGGCGGACTACGCAGTGGAATTCACGCACTGGATCCGCGATGCGGTGCAGCGCGGCGACACCGATGCGCTGCTGCGTGCGCTGCACGACGCACCGCACGCCCGGCGCGCCCACCCCACCAGCGACCATTTCCTGCCGCTGCTGGTGGCCGCGGGCGCGGCCAACGACGCCACCCCCATCACGGTGCTGGACGGTGGCATCCGCCACGGCATGCTGGCCATGGAGTCGTACCTGTTCGGCCAGGCTGTCACATTGGAAGCGCTGGAGGCAGCCCATGCATGAGGGCTCGGTCGTCATTCACACGCCTGTTAAGCCGGCGCGGCTGGTGCTGCTGTTTCACGGCGTGGGCTCCACAGCAGCCCACCTGGCGCCGCTGGGCGAGGCGATTGCCAAGGCGTTGCCTGACGCCCAGGTGGTGAGCGTGAACGGGCCGCACCCCTCTACCCTGGGCAGCGGGCGTGAATGGTTTTCTGTGGTGGGCATCACCGAGCAGGACCGGCCCGCACGCCTTGCGCAGGCCATGCCAGTGTTTCGCCAGGCGGTGGCGCACTGGCAGCGCCACAGCGGTGTGGACGCCGGGCACACGGCACTGGTGGGCTTTTCGCAAGGCGCCATCATGTCGCTGGAATCCACACAAACCGGCGAGGCACTGCTGACGGCGCAGGTGGTGTCACTGGCCGGGCGGCTGGCCACGCCGGCGCGCAGCGCGCCGCCTGGCGTGCGTTACCACCTGATCCACGGCACACAAGACGGCGTGGTCGGCGCGCAGCATGCGCAGCAGGCGGCTGCCGAGCTGAAGGCATTGGGCGCTGAAGTGACGCTGGACCTGCTGGACGGGCTGGGCCACACGATAAATGCCCGCGCGCTGCAGCTGTTACTGGGTTACCTGCGTTAGCCGGTTTAACGCATCATCCAACCCATCCAACCCGCAAGACATCAACCATGAAAGCAGCCTGGTACGAACAGCAAGGCGCACCCGACGTGCTGATGGTCGGTGAAATGCCCGCCCCCCAGGCCAGCCCCGGCGAGGTCCGCATCCGCGTGTCGGCTTCAGGCATCAACCCGGGGGACATCAAGAAGCGTGAGAACGCCTTCGGCTACGGCATGCCTTACCCGCGCGTGGTGCCGCACAGCGACGGCGCCGGCACCATTGACCAACTCGGCGAAGGCGTGCGGGCAGACCGGCTGGGCGAACGCGTCTGGTGCTTCGGCGCGCAAAGCTACCGCCCTTTTGGCACAGCGGCTCAATACGTGGTGGTGCCGTCGGACCAGGCCCTGGCCCTGCCTGATGGGGTGGACTTCATCCAAGGCGCCTGCCTGGGTATTCCGGCGCTCACTGCGCACCGCGCCGTGCATGCCGGCGGGCCGGTGACCGGCCAGGATGTGCTGGTGCAAGGCGGTGCGGGCGGCGTGGGCAGCTTTGCCGTGGGCTTTGCGCAGCGTGCGGGTGCGCAAGTCATTGCCACCGTGCGGTCTGCGCAAGACGAAGAGGCCGCACGCCAGGCCGGCGCCCACCACACCGTGCGAACGGATGCGCTGGCACCTGCCGAGGCCGTTGGCCGGTTGAAAAAACTGGCCCCTGGCGGTTTTCAGCACATTGTGGAAGTAGCCCTGGACGCCAACATCGACATGGACGAACAGGTGCTGGCAATCGGTGGCTCCATCGCCGCCTACGCAACAGGCGCCGCGCGGCCGGCCATCCCGTTCTGGCCCCTGCTGTTCAAGAACGCCCGCATCCTGCTGCTGGGCAGCGACGACTTCCCCATGCAAGCCAGACTGGCGGCCGCGCAGGAGGCGAATGCGCTGCTGGCGTCGGGCTGGCAGGGCATCCGCATCGACAGGCGCTTTGCGCTGAACGACATCCGCGCCGCGCACGAGTACGCGCAAACGAAGACGCACGGGCGCGTGGTGCTGCAGGTGTAAAGCTGCGCCACGCCACGGCCACGGGTGCAGTACCCTCGTGGCATGGACGATACCCACCAGATTGAAGTGCCGGGCAGTTTCTGCGCACTTTTCACCTCACCCGCCGGCCGGTTGACCGAGTCATTTGCCCTGGTGCGCGAGCGCTACGAACTGTGCGAAGACCTGGCGCAAATGCTGGTGGAACAGGCCGCCACGTTGCAATTCAAGACCGGCAAACCCGAAGCGCAGGTGCTGGAGGGCATGGAAGCGGGGTTGACGGGTGATGGCGCTGTGGTGAGCAAGAACGAAGCATCGTGGGTGGTCAAACGCCTGGCGGAATTGCTGGGTTGGCCGCATGACTGACTGCCCCGAGCTGGATCCCTCCGCGCCACTGCAGTTCGTGCTGAACGCGGCTGCGGGCAGTAACGACGCTGACAGCAAGCGCGAAGTCATTGAGTCGGTGCTGCAGGCGCAGGGGCGGCGCGGCGATCTGCACTTTTGCAGCCCCGCCGACCTGCCCCGCGTGGCGCAGGAATGTGCCGCACGGGCTCTGGCGACCCGCACCGCCGTGGTGGCCGTGGGCGGCGACGGCACCCTGAACACGGTGGGCCAGGCCGCGCACGCCACAGGCTGCATCATGGGCGTGGTGCCACAGGGCACGTTCAATTTCTTTGCACGCACGCATGGCATACCGTCCGACCTGGCCGAGGCCGTGCAGGCGCTGGCGCACGCCACGCCCGCGCCCGTGCAGGTGGGTGCCATCAACGACCGTGTGTTCCTGGTCAACACCAGCGTGGGGCTGTACCCCGACCTGCTGGAAGACCGCGAGGCGTACAAGGCACGCTTCGGGCGCAGCCAGTGGGTGGCCTTCATGGCGGGTTGCGTCACGCTGCTGCGCGCGCAGCGCCGGCTGCGCCTGCGCATCGAGACCGGCGGTACGGTACGCGACGTGCAGACCCTGACGCTCTTTGTCGGCAACAACCGGCTGCAGCTGGAGCAGCTGGGCGCCCAGCCCCAGGACACCATTGGCGGCACGCCCGGCCATGGCAGCCTGGCCGCGGTGGTGCTGCGGCCCATCGGCACGGTGCAGATGCTGGGGCTGATGCTGCAAGGCGCGAT
Source organism: Caenimonas sp. (assembly GCA_040376925.1). GTDB lineage: Bacteria > Pseudomonadota > Gammaproteobacteria > Burkholderiales > Burkholderiaceae_C > RAM1. The sequence goes on from JBEIPU010000126.1 coordinate 3,914, forward strand.
GGGCCGGCTGGGTGAAGCCGCGGGCGTGGAGAGCTTCGAGTTTGACCGGCTGGTGGTCAAGCCCACGCTGCCCCAGCGCAGCAGCGGGGTAAAGGTCGCGTTTGACGGCGAGGTGACGCGGATGCGTGCACCGCTGGACATCCGCGTGCATACCAGGCCGTTGTACCTGCTCAAGCCGGGCACGGACGTGCCAGCCTCATGACCACGCTGCTGCAGATTTCAGACACCCACTTTGGCACCGAGCAGGCGCCGGTGGTGCAGGCGCTGGCCGCGCTGGCGCACCAGCTGCGGCCCGATGTGATCGTGCTGTCGGGCGACATCACGCAGCGCGCACGGCCAGCGCAGTTTGCTGCAGCCCGCGCGTTTGCCGGTGGCCTGGGCGCGCCGGTGCTGGCGGTGCCGGGTAACCACGACATCCCCTTGCTGGACGTGTGGGCGCGCCTGCGCCACCCCTATGCGCGCTACAGCGCCGCCTTTGGCGCAGACCTGGAGCCGGTGCACCAAGCAGGCGATCTGCTGGTGGTGTGCGTGAACACCACGCGGGCCTGGCGCCACAAGCATGGCGAACTGTCGGCGCAGCAGGTCGAACGCGTGGCCCAGCGGCTGGCGGGCGCTGCGCCGGCGCAGCTGCGGGTGGTGGTGGTGCACCAGCCGGTGGCGGTGATGCGCACGCAGGACGAGCCCGACTTGCTGCGCGGGCACGCCGCAGCACTGCAACGCTGGGCCGCCGCCGGCGCCGACATCGTGATGGGCGGGCACATCCACCTGCCCTACGTGATGGCGCTGCCCGGCCTGGCGCGCCCGCTATGGGCGGTGCAGGCCGGCACGGCCGTGTCGGCCCGGGTGCGCGACGGTGTGCCCAATTCGGTGAACCTGCTGCGCTGGGGGGCGGATTCAGCGCCGGGTTGCTGCAAGGTGGAACAGTGGGATTTTTCGGCGAACGCAGGCGCTTTTGTGCTGGCCCAGGTCAGCGAAGTCTGGCCCGACAGGAGCGCCCTGCTCTCACGATGAGCCTGCTGCGCCAGAATGCGCCATGCCCGCAGCCCACGACGCCGTTGACCCCGCCCAATGGCTGCCCCGCGCACGCGCGGGCGACAGCACGGCCTTCGACCGGTTGGTGGCCCCGCACCGCCGCCAGCTGCATGCGCACTGCTACCGCATGCTGGGCTCGCCCTTTGATGCCGACGACGCGCTGCAGGAGACCCTGCTGGCCGCCTGGCGCGCTCTGGCCGGGTTTGAGTCGCGCAGCGCGATAGGCACCTGGCTGTACCGCATTGCCACCCATGTGTGCCTTCGGCTGATTGCGCAGCGCCCGCGGCGCATCACCTCGCCAGACCATGGCGCGCCGCTGCTGGCCACGGCCGAGCTGGGTGAGATGGTGAGCGGGCCGGTGTGGCTGGAGCCCCTGCCCGATGCCGAATGGATGGGCAGCCATGAAGACCCCGCCGCCACGCTGCAGCGGCGCGAGCATGTGGCGCTGGCCTTTGTGGCCGCGCTGCAGCACCTGAGCGGCAACCAGCGCGCCGTGCTGCTGCTGCGCGAGGTGCTGGAGTTTTCAGCGGCCGAAACGGCGCAGCTGCTGGGCACCTCGGTGGCGGCGGTCAACAGCGCGCTGCAGCGTGCGCAGCAAACCGTCCGCTCGCGCATGCCACCGCCCCAGGCGCAGCCGCTGGACGGGCCGCAACTGCACGGCCTGCTGCAACGCTTTGTGAGCGCCTGGGAGGAACGCGACATCGATGCCATGGCCCGCCTGCTGGCCGAGGACTCGCGCTTCACCATGCCGCCGCTGCCCGCCTGGTTCAGCGGCCGGCGCTTCACTTTGAGGTTCCTTGCCGAGCGTGTGTTTGAAACACCGTGGCGGCTGCAGCCGCTGGGCGCCAACGGCCAGCCGGGCTTTGCCTGCTACATGCAGCACCCCGGTGACGCGCGCTTCACGCCGGGCGGCGTGGTGCTGCTGCGCCTGCGCGAGGGGTTGATTGAGTCCATCGACAGCTTCATCGACCCGGCGGTGTGCCGCCGCTTTGGCATGCCCGAGGCGCTGCCCTGAAAAAAACATGCCCGCCACCGATGAGTTGGCGCCGCGCCCTGTCTCCAAAGGAATGACATGCCCCGGGCAGGCCGGGCGCGTGGCTCAACCCCCAGGAGATTTTTTCATGGCCAAGCTCATCGTCAGCATCCTCAGCTCACTCGACGGCTACTGCGCCGGCCCCGGCGGCACGCTGGCCGGCCTGCCGATGGACGCCGCGTTCGACGTGCACAACCTCGCCTGCCTGCGCAGGGCCGGCACGCTGCTGTTTGGCGCCACCACCTTCCCGATGTTTGAGGACTACTGGCCCCAGGTGGACCGCAGCCCCGGCGGCGACCCGGTGCAGCGCGAGATTGCCGAGCGCGTGGAGGCGGCACACAAGCTGCTGGTCAGCGACCACCTGGCCGTGCACGCCGATTCGCCCTGGGCCGGCACCGAGCTGGTCACCCGTGCCCAGGCGCATGCACGCATCCGGCAGCTGAAGGCGGCGCCAGGCCCCGACCTGCTGATCTACGGCAGCCATGTGCTCTACAGCAGCCTGCTGGCGCACGGCTTGGTGGACGAGCTGCACCTGCTGGTGGGCAACGTGCTGCTGGGCGCGGGCGTGCCCACCTTCGAGCCCGGCCTGGCGCAGCAATGGACGCTGCTGGCCCATGGCCGCCTGCCGGGATCAGACATCGTGGCGTTGCACTACGACTGCCGGCCTCAATAAGGCGCCGGCAGTCCTGCTCAGCACCGTTTGGCCGCCCGCTGCAGCGCGTTGCATTCCTCGCCGGCAGCGCGGCTGCGCTGCCCGCCCGCCATGGGCGTGCAGATGGCGTCGGAATGCGGCGTCTGGCCGAAGCTCATGGCGCGCTGGAAACCCGTGGCGCTGTACATGTAGCAGGTGTAGGCCGCGCCGTCGCGGGTGTTGACCGTGTAGTTGATGCGCCCGCCCGTTTCCTCGCTGCGGCCGCTGATGGTGAATTGCCCCGCGCTGCGGCCAATGGCCTGCGCCGTGCGCTGCTCCAGGCCGCCCTGGTCGATGGTGGCGGCGCAGCCGCCCAGCAGGGCCAGGGTGATGGCAACGGGGGTGATGAGTCGAAATGTCATGTGAAGGCTCCCTGGGGTTTCAGCGGCTGAAGCAGTTGTCTGTGGGTATGCGGGCCAGGGTGTTGGCCACATCGGCCAGCGTCGGCTGGATGGTGGGCATTTCGTCCCCGACCAGGCACAGCAGGTTGCCCGGGCGCAGCGTCCAGATGGTGCCCACGCGCGTGCCGCTCACCGTCTGGAGCGTGCCCCAGTACGCGCTCAGGCTCGGGCTGGCCTCGGACTTTGCAAAGGTCACCACGCCCAGCCGGGTCGGGCCGGCCTGCACGGGCGTGCCCGCGCATTCGTTGCCGGTGAAGCTCAGCACGCCTTCGTCATAGTCGATCGTGGTGGGGCTGGTCACACGCGCGCGCAGCAGCCGTTTGAACGACTGGCCGCCCGTCCTCACGCAGCCCTTGAGCACCCAGTCGCCCGCCAGCGCGTCAATCTGCGCGGGCAGCGGCAGCACATCACCCGGGTTGGGCGCGGGCGCCGCAGGCGGGGCCGGGGCGGGCGGCTCGGCATCACCGCCGCCACCGCCGCAGGCGGCCAGAGCCAGTGTGGTGGCGGTGAGCGCGGCCAGGGCCAACCGGCGCGCAGCGCCTGAATGAAGGGAAGAAACCGGCATGAACAACTCCTTGATGCTTGTGGTTGGGAAAAACAGGCGAACGAAAGCCCGGCCCTCATGAAGGCCTGTAGGGCAAACGTGGTGGAAACTCAGCCGGGCTTGCGCGCGACGATGAAGACCCGGATGTCCTTGCCCCGGGTGCCGTGCCGCTCAACGGCCTCGATCTGCAGGCCCTGGCGGACCATGGCCGCGCGCAGCTGCGCCGCGTCAAAGCACAGCAACACGTCGGGCGCCTTGCCGACGGCGCGCATCAGCGGCAGCGCCAGCCAGGGCACCAGCGGGTTCATCTCCGAAATGCAGGGCGTCTTGGAAATCAGCAGGCCGCCCGGGCGCAGCGCCCGCACCGCCTGGGCCAGCGCCTGGTCCAGGTTGGCCACCAGGTGCAGCACATTGAAGGCCAGCACGGCGTCGTAGATGCCCTGGCCGAACACCTGCGCGTCGGCGTCGGCCACGGCAAAGCTCAGCTGCGCCATCGGCCGGTCGGCCAGCTTTTCGCGGGCGATGTTGATCATTTCCTGCGACACATCGGTGGCCAGCAGGCGGCGGGTGAACGGCGCCAGGCGCAGCGCGGTGGTGCCGGTGCCGCAGCCGATCTCCAGCACGTCCTGCCCGGGTTGCAGCAGGGCCTGCACGCGTTGCAGCGTGGCTTCATAGCCCGCCATGTCGGCAATCGGGTCGGCAGCGTACTTGCGCGCGATGCGGTCCCAGAAGCGGGCCTTGCGGGCGGCTGTGGCATGGGCCGGGGACCCTGCGGAGGCAACAGCGAGCGGAGCAGTGGGTAAAGATGCCATGCCCCGGATGCTATCCATGCACAGCGCCGCAGGGAACTGCGGTAAATTGCAGCGAACCTATACAAATACGCATGAATGAACTCGACTGGAATCAGCTAAAGGCGTTTTTGGCCACGGCCGAAGCGGGCTCGCTGTCGGCCGCAGCCCGCAAGCTGGGCCTGACCCAACCGACGCTGAGCCGCCAGGTGGCGGCGATTGAAAAAGCCATGGGCGTGACACTGTTCGAACGCGTGGGCAAGGCCATGGCCCTGACCACCACCGGGCTGGACTTGCTGGAGCATGCACGCGCCATGGGCACCGCCGCCGAAGCGCTGACCCTGGCCGCCACAGGCCGGTCGCAGGCCGTCGGCGGCGTCGTGTCTGTGTCAGCCACCGATGGGGTGGCCGCTTACCTGCTGCCTCCGCTGGTGCGCAAGCTGCGGGACCAGGACCCTGGCATCGCCGTCGAGGTGATTGCCTCCAACGCCCTGAGCGACCTGCTGCGACGCGAAGCGGACATTGCCATCCGCCATGTGAAGCCCGAACAGCCGGAACTGATCGGCCGGTTGATCCGCGAGGCATCAGCCCATTTCTACGCATCTGAAGACTGGGTCAAGACCCACGGCCATCCGCGCTGCGCTGCAGACGCTGCCAACCTGCCCTTTGTGGGCTTTGAACGCAACGGCCAGTACCTGGCTTACCTGCAGCAACACGGCCTGCCTGTGACCCAGGCGAACTTCAGCTGCCATGCCGAGCATTCGGTCGCGAACTGGGCACTGGTGCGCCACGGCATGGGCATCGGCGCCATGATGGACGACATCGCCCGACAGATGCCGGGCGTTGTGCGTGTGCTGGACGATCTGCCGCCGGTGATGTTTCCGATCTGGCTCGTCAGCCACCGCGAACTGCGTACCTCGCGGCGCATCCGCGTGGTGTTCGAGGCGCTGGCTGACGGATTGCAGCAGGCTGCATAGGGCCTGCAGCAGCTACTTGGCCAGGTCCACCTCGCGGTGCTCACCCACGCTGGTGGGCGGCTTGCCGGTGATGGCTGCCCTGGCCATCTTCAGCACCTGGGCGATCTTGCTTTCCTTCACGTTCCAGTACTCGGCATGGTCGGGCTGCACCGCCAGCAGTGCCAGGTCCGGGTCGTCCTGCCCGCCGGGGAACCAGGCCTTGGCCACGGGCGACCACAGCTGCGCGATCATGGCGCGGTCATCACTGATGCGTGCTGTGCCTGACACCGACACATAGCAGTCGTCGTCGGTGTTGGCATAGGCCAGGTTCACGGTGCCGTCGGCTGCCACGCGGCGGGCCAGGTGCGAGCTGCGCGAGATGAAGAAGTACAGCGCGCCGCCGTGCTCCAGCGACCGGTTCTGCGTGGTCAGCGGTTGCGAATGCAGCTGGCCGTCGGCGTCGCGGTGGGTCAGCATGGCAAAGCGGGTTTTGTGGATGAGGTCCCACAGCGTGTCGTGGGTGTTGTCGTGATCGGTCATGGGGGCTCCTGGGGGTTGTGCCGGATGGCTTGCAAACCACTGTAGGGGCGTGCCATGGCGCGCGGCGTCGGCTCAGGGGCCGCCCGGCTGTGCGGTCTGGCTGACAGGCCGGTTCAGGCGAAGCGCAACGTCACCGGCACCGCGATCGCCGCGAGCCGCTCGCGCAGCTGCGGCTCGCGCGCGGCGTCAGGCAGTGTGACCACGGCGGACAGCGTGCCGCCTTGCTCCACAGCCTGCACGTTCACACCGGGCACGTCGGCCAGCATCTCGGCCAGCTTGGCCTCGATGGCCCGCAGGCGTAGCGCGGGCTTGTAGATCTTGCCGATGGCCGTCATGGGCATGGCTTCGATGACCGTCACGCGCTTCGGCGCGGCCGGGCGTTCATACACCTGCGGCGCCACGGCGGCCAGCAGTTCGGTGGCATTGATGTTGGCGCCTGGCTTCAACGTGACGAAGGCCACAGGCAGCTCGCCCGCATACGCATCCGGCTCGCCCACCACGGCGCACAGCGCTACGGCGGGGTGAGAAAGGAAGGCCTCTTCCACCAGGCCGGGGTCGATGTTGTGCGAGCCGCGGATGATCACGTCCTTGGCGCGGCCGGTAATGTGCAGGTAGCCCTGCGCGTCGATGTGGCCCAGGTCGCCCGAGATGAGCCAGCCGCCTTCAAACATGCCGGTGTTGCGCGCGGCGTCGGTGTAGCCGGGACTCACATGCGGGCCGCGCAGCACCACGACGCCGGTTTGTCCCGCGGCACAGGGCTGGTCCAGCCGGACTTCGCCATCTTTCCACGCCACGGCGCGCACCTCGGTGTAGGGCAGGCGCAGCCCGGTGGAGCCGGGCACGCGCGGCGCGGCGAAGGGCTCAATGCTGACCAGGCCCGCGCATTCGGTCATGCCCAGGATGTTGCGCACGGGGATGTGCAGGCGCTGTTCAAACTGCGCGGCCAGCTCGGTGGGCAACGGCGAACCACCGGTGTACGCCACCTTCACCGTCGCAATGTCCGCATCCACCGGCTGGTTGACCAACGTGGCCAGGATGGTGGGCACGCAGGCCAGTGCAGTGACGCGTTCGCGCTCGCAGAACTTCCAGTAATTCCTGACGAAGGCCGTGTTGCGCATGCCGCTCAACGTCGGCAGCACCTGCGTGGCGCCCACGGCCAGCAGCGCCAGGCCGTACACAAACGCGCCGGCCACGTGGAACAGCGGAAAGCCGTTGACCTCGACCGCGTGTTCGTCAAAACCGTAGTAATGGTGGGCAAACCAGCTGGTGTGGGCCTCGTTGCCGTGGGTGTGCTGGGCCAGCTTGGGCGCGCCCGTGGTACCGCCGGTGTGAAAGAACGCGGCGACGCGATCGGGCGTGAGCGCCGGGTCGAATGTCAATGTGCCCGGCTGCGTGTCCAGCTGCTCAAACCGGCCCGGCGCAATCTGCAGCACGGGTATGTCGTGCAGCGCGCGCACCCTCTGCACGGTGCTCCACACGTCCAGCTCGTCATTGGGGCCCAGCGCCACCAGCAGTTTGGCGCCTGCGGCTTTCAGCAGCGCGGCGATGTGGTCCGGCTGAAGCAGGTAATTGATGGGACAGGCGCGCCCCGCCACCTGCGCGCCCCACAGTGCGTAGTGCGTCTCGGGGATGTTGGGCGCCAGGATGGCCACCGCGTCATCGGGCCCCACGCCCAGTGAGCGGAACAGGTTGGCCGCGCGGTGGATGTGGGCCAGCAGCTGCGCGTAGCTGACGCACACGGGCAGCGCGGCGGTGTCGCCGCTGGGCAGATAGGTAAATGCAGTGCGGCCCGCGTGCCGGGCCGCTGCTGTGGCGATCAGGCCGTAGGTCGTACGCGCCGGCAGGGCCTCGTCATACGGCTGCTGCTCCAGCCGCTGCACGTCCGCCAGCGAAGCGATCACGCCAGCCCCAGCAACCTGACGGCGTTGTCTTTCAGGATGCCGGGCATCACCTCGGGCTTGAAGCCCGCGTCTTCAAAGTCTTTCATCCAGCGCTCGGGCGTGATCAGCGGGTAATCGCTGCCGAACAGCACGCGGTCTTTCAGCAGCGTGTTGGCGTACTGCACCAGCTGCCTGGGGAAGTACTTGGGGCTCCAGCCGCTCAGGTCGATCCACACATTGGGCTTGTGCGTGGCCACGCTCAGGGCTTCGTCCTGCCACGGAAAGCTCGGGTGCGCCATGACGATCTGCATGTCGGGGAAGTCAATCGCCACATCGTCCAGGTGCATGGGGTTGCTGTATTCCAGCCGCAGGCCGCCGCCGCAGCGCATGCCGCTGCCGATGCCGCTGTGCCCGGTGTGGAAGAGCGCGGGCATCGTGTGCGCGTTGATCACCGCGTAGATGGGCCAGGCCATCTTGTCGTAGGGGTGGTAGCCCTGCACCGTGGGGTGAAACTTGAAGCCCTTGACGTTGTGCTCCTTGATGAGCCGCTCGGCCTCGCGCGCCCCCCACTTGCCCTTGTGCGGGTCGATGCTGGCGAAGGCGATCAACATGTCGCTGTTTTCGCGCGCGGCCATGGCGATCTCCTCGTTCGGAAATCGCCCGCGGCCCACCATGGAC
>JBEIPU010000197.1:0-5844 GCA_040376925.1 Caenimonas sp.
AGGAAGACTTCCCGCCGGGTCTTCTTCCTCTTGCCCGCGTACTCCGCGTCCGCGAAACTGATCTGGCTCATCGCTTGCGCTCCTTTGATCAGGTCAACGCATCAGGGGGCTGTTTGGTGGACTTGTTCAGTCTTTCCCTAGCAAGGCGCTCTGAAATTGCCTCAACAAGTTGTGTGCGTTGTTTCCGCCCAAGGTCGCAGTGCTTGAGGCGGCGGCACATCATTGCTCGAGCGCGACCGTGCCAGAGGCCCTTGGTTTCGGAGGTAACGAAATCCACACAGCGGTCGATTGACCACTGGTCTTCCAAAATTATTCCGTCCGCCAGCGTATGCAGGTCTATCTTGCTCAGAAAGGCAAGATCGGCGTGCGGCGCTGGAATGGGTGTTTGGCGCATACCTCAAACTATTGATATATCCCGCAAAACTGCGGAATAACATGGCGACTTGCGAAATAACATGGCCGGCGAAAATCCGAAAAGTCATTGCTCACCAACGACTTGCCGCGTCCAGCTGTTCGCACGCAAAGATATAACAATTCCAGCAAAAACCGACGCCACACCGCCTCCTTGAACCTGACCCTGCGCGCCACTGTAGCCCGCTGGGGCAGCACAAGCATCGTTGGCACCGACCGGTGGCGCCCCACCCACAGCCTTGCGCGCGGTGCGGACTATCTGCCCAGCCGCTCCTCCAGCGCCTTCAACACCGGCCGTATCCCCTCCCCCACCGATATCTGCGGATTGGAAAACCCATCGTCCTTGCCCGCATCCATCTCACGCTGCCTGATCACCGGCACGGCCGCCGCGAAGGCCTGCTCGAATGAATGCGTCTTGCGCAACTGCTCATCAAACAGCGCGCGGCCAAAGAAGGTCAGCTCCGACAGGCGGCCGCAGCCGTAGGAGGTGTGGGTGGCGTCGGCCGCCGTCATGACCAGCGTGTGGGCGTCCGCCAGCGGTTCCAGCCAGCCGCCTGAATAACAAGCCGACACGGCGATCACCCGGTGGCGTATGCCCGCGCGGTCCAGCGCCTGGCGCAGGCGCTGCGGCGTGAGCCATTGCACCTCCAGCGGCCAGTGCCGCGCCGCCAGGCGGAAATTGCTGGCGCCGTGCGACGTCAGGTACACCACCAGCACGTCGGCCTCGCGGTCCATGCGCTGGGCCAGCGCGTCGATCGCGCGCTCCAGGTTCAGCGGTGTGGCAAAGGCATGGGTCTGCGTGGTGCTGGCGTGGTTCACCAGCTGAACCGTGCGGCCAGCGGCGTCAAACCGCTCGCCCAGCACGCCGGCCACCATGCTGCTTTCGCGCAGGAACACGTCTTCGTCCGCATACGGCGCATAGACCAGGCCGTACACATCGGCCACACCGGCGCGCTGCGGCGCCAGCGCGGCCAGCCTGTCCTGCAACAGGGCCTGCTGGGCCTCGAAGGTTTCCTGGCTCAGTACCAGGCGCGGGCGGTCGTCAGGCGATTCCAGCGCATACCAGGGCCGCGCCTCAAACTGCCAGGCGGTCAGGCCGTAGATGCCGGCCAGCGCCAGCGCCACCACCGCCGTGCGCGCGGGCGTGGCGCCCAGCCGGCGCGCCAGCAGCACGCCCGGCCCCAACAGCCAGGCCCACAGCGCCCAGTACACACCCCAGGCCAGCCAGGGCGACGCACTGAACGCCGCCGGCAGCGCTCCGTGTGCCGACGCCACCGCCAGGCCGGCGGACGCCACGCCGGCGGGCAGCCCGGCCCCGGCCCACAGCGTGAGCCAGGCCGGCGCGCTGCCGGGCAGCGCCCACCACACCAGCAGCGCCACCGCCGCCAGCGTCCACCACGGCGCCAGCCAGGCCACCAGGTCAAAGCCCGCCGGCCCCACCACCTCCAGCCGCTCCAGCCCCAACATGATGGCGGCCGCCAGCGCCGTCGCGCCCAGCAGCTGCCATGGCGCGGGCTGCACCGCCGGCATGCGCGGCTTCATGAACAGGCCGGCGCGCAGGCCCTGCACCAGCCAGCCGCCCAGGCCCAGCCGGCTTGGCTGCGCGGCTTGCGGTTCGGCACCATCGCTGATGTCGTTGTGTTCATCCATGCCGCCGATGATGCCATTGCACTAAAGGCCTCATTGAACACCTTTTGATTGCATGCTAACCAACAGCAATCCATGTAAACCCTAGTGGGCCGGGGCTTGCATGGGCTTTCGCTGGCGTGCAATTCCTCACAGAATGAGCTTGGCTCCAAGAACAACTTCCCACGATCAGGAGACGGACGCATGGACATGAACCGGCGGCATTTTTTCCGCGTGAGCGGCGCAGGGCTGGTGGGTTCCAGCCTTGTCGCACTGGGCTTCTCGCCCACGCAAGCGCTGGCGCAAACGCGCAACTTCAAGCTTTCCCAGACCACAGAGACCCGCAGCACCTGCCCGTATTGCTCGGTCAGCTGCGGCGTGATCATGTACACGCTGGGCGACAACGCCAAGAACAACAAACCGGCCCTGGTCCATGTGGAAGGCGACCCGGACCACCCCGTCAACCGCGGCACGCTGTGCCCCAAGGGCGCGGGCCTGGCCGACATGATCAACAGCCCCAACCGGCTGAAGTACCCCGAGGTGCGCGAGCCCGGCGGCAAGGAATGGAAGCGCATTTCGTGGGACGACGCGCTGACGCGGATTGCCAAACACATGAAGGCCGACCGCGACAAGAATTTCGTGACGCAAAACGCCAAGGGCGTCACGGTCAACCGGTGGAACACCACCGGCATGCTGGTGTCCAGCGCCTCCAGCAACGAGGCCGGTTACCTCAGCGTCAAGATGCTGCGTGCCATGGGGATGGTCACCCTCGATACACAGGCACGAATATGACACGCGCCGACGGTGTCCAGTCTGGGCCCGACTTTCGGCAGAGGCGCGATGACCAACTCATGGAACGACATCGCCAACACTGATCTGGTTCTCATCATGGGCGGCAATGCCGCCGAGGCACACCCCTGTGGCTTCAAGTGGGTGACCGAAGCCATGCAAAAGCGCAAGGCCCGGCTTATCGTGGTGGACCCGCGCTTCACGCGGTCGGCCGCGGTGGCCGATGTGTATGCGCCCATCCGCGTGGGCACCGACATCGCCTTCCTGGGGGGCGTCATCAATTACATGATGACGAACAACAAGGTCCACATGGACTATGTGAAGGCCTACACCAATGCGTCTTACCTGATCAACCCCGAGTTCAAGTACGACAACGGGTTCTTCAGCGGCTACGACGAGGCCAAGCGCTCCTACGCCGACCGCTCCACCTGGCAGTACGTGAAGGACGCCAAGGGCGAGTTCGTGGAGGTGGACGAGACGCTGCAGGCGCCCAACTGCGTGTGGCAGCTCATGAAGGCGCATTACGCGCGCTACACGCCCGAGCTGGTCAACAAGATCTGCGGCACGCCCAGGGAATCCTTCCTGAAGGTGGCCGAGATGATCGCGGGCACCAGCACGCCCGACAAGGTCATGACCATCCTGTACGCGCTGGGCTGGACGCAGCACTCGGTGGGCTCGCAGAACATCCGCGCCATGGCCATGATCCAGCTGCTGCTGGGCAACATGGGGCGCGCGGGCGGGGGCGTGAACGCGCTGCGTGGCCATGCCAACGTGCAAGGCATCACCGACATGTGCGCCTATTCAGAGGTGTTTCCCGGCTACCTCAGCGCGCCGACCGACGCCGACGACACGCACGAGAAGTACCTGACGGCCCGCACGCCCAAACCGCTGCGCCCGGGCTCGATGAACTTCCCGGCGAATTTCCCGAAATGGTCGGTCAGCCAGCGCGTGGCCTGGTTTGGGGCGGCGGCCAACAAGGACAACAACTTCGCCTACGACTGGATGCCCAAGCGGGACACCAGCTACGACGTGCTGGCCATGTTCGAGAACATGTTCCAGGGCAAGATGACCGGCTTCATCTGCCAGGGCTTCAACCCGATCGCGGCGGTGCCCAACAAGAAGAAGCTGGGCACGGCGCTGTCCAAGCTGAAGTTCCTGGTCATCATGGACCCGCTGCAGACGGAGACCGGCGACTTCTGGAAAAACTACGGCGAATACAACAACGTGGATCCTTCGCAGATCCAGACCGAGGTGTTCCGCCTGCCAGCGTCGTGCTTTGCCGAGGACCCGGGCTCGTTCACCAATTCGAGCCGCCAGGTGCAGTGGCACGGCCGCGCGGTCGAGCCCCCGGGCGAGGCCAAGACCGACCGCGAGATCATGGCCACGCTGTTCATGAAGCTGCGCGAGATGTACGCCAAGGACGGCGGCGCGTTCCCCGACGCCATCAAGGCGCTGACCTGGCCCTACAGCAACCCGACCAACCCCGCGCCCGAGGAAGTGCTGCGCGAGATCAACGGCCGCGCCATCGCGGACGTGATGTCGCCGCCCAACCCCAAGGACCCGAAGGCCGTGCCCACGGTGCTGGTCAAGGCCGGCGACCAGCTGCCCGGCTTTGGCATGCTGCGCGACGACGGCTCCACCGCGTGCGGAAACTGGATCTATTCGGGCGTGTGGACGCAGGCCGGCAACATGTCGGCACGGCGCGACACGGCTGACCCATCCGGCCTGGGCGTGTTCCAGAACTGGGGCTTCTCGTGGCCGGCCAACCGGCGCGTGCTGTACAACCGCGCGGGCGCCTCGCCCGACGGCAAACCGTGGGACGCCAAGCGCCGCGGCATTGCCTGGAACGGCACGGCCTGGGCCGGCGTGGACGTGCCCGACATCGCACCGGCCCTGGGGCCGGACAGCGGCGCGGGCCCGTTCATCATGAACCCCGAAGGCGTGGCGCGCCTCTTTGCCGTGGGCCTGATGGCAGAGGGCCCGTTCCCCGAGCACTACGAGCCGTTCGAAACGCCGGTGGGCACCAACCTGATGTGCCCCACCAACGCCAAGGCCGTCAGCAACCCGGCCGCGCGGGTGTACAAGGGCGACCTGGAGCAGTTCGGCAAGGCCGACAAGTTCCCGTATGCCGCCACCACCTACCGCCTGACCGAGCACCTGCACTACTGGACCAAGAACTCGCGGGCCAACGCCATCGTGCAGCCCTCGCAGTTCGTCGAGATCGGCGAGGACCTGGCCAAGGAGAAGGGCATCAGGAACGGCGACATGGTCAAGGTCAGCTCCAACCGCGGCGAGGTCAAGGCCCTGGTGGTGGTGACCAAGCGCATGAAGGGCCTGGACTGCAACGGCAAGAAGGTGCACACGGTGGGCATACCGATCCACTGGGGCTTTATCGGGGTGGCCAACAGCGGCTACCTGACCAACACGCTCACCCCGTACGTCGGCGACGCCAACTCGCAGACTCCGGAGTACAAGGCGTTCCTCGTCAACATCGAAAAAGCCTGAGCACGGAGGACACACCATGACCATGCAATCCTCCCTCGACATCACGGCCCGCTCGGCCACCACCACCCCTTCGGCGTCCATACGCCAGGGCGTGGAGGTGGCCAAGCTGATCGATGAATCCAAATGCATAGGCTGCAAGGCCTGCCAGGTCGCCTGCAGCCAGTGGAACGAGCTGTCTGACGACATCGGCACCAACGTGGGTGTGTACGACAATCCCTCGGACCTGACCGACAAGTCCTGGACGCTGATGCGCTTTGCCGAAGTCGAAACCTCGGGCAGCCTGGAATGGCTGATCCGCAAGGACGGCTGCATGCACTGCGCCGACCCCGGCTGCCTGAAGGCCTGCCCCTCGCCCGGCGCCATCGTGCAGTACAGCAACGGCATCGTGGATTTCAAGCAGGAAAACTGCATCGGCTGCGGCAACTGCGTGACCGGCTGCCCGTTTGACATCCCGCGCATTTCCGAAAAGGACAAGAAGGCCTACAAGTGCACGCTGTGCTCGGACCGCGTGTC
>JBEIPU010000122.1:0-12789 GCA_040376925.1 Caenimonas sp.
CATAGGCATGAATCCAGCGGTGGGCGGCGGCTTGCGCGCGGCTCGGTCGCAGTGCCTCGATACAATCGTTGCATTCTATGCGAAGGCCCTTTAAGCTGTGACTGAAACTAAAACTTGGATGTGTCTGATCTGCGGGTGGATCTACGATGAAGCCACCGGAGCGCCGGATCACGGTATTGCTCCCGGGACTGCCTGGGCCGATGTGCCGATGAACTGGACCTGCCCTGAATGCGGGGCGCGCAAGGAAGATTTCGAGATGGTTCAGATTTGAGGGTGGTGCGTCTTGCCTGCCCTGGCGTCGTTGAAAAAATGAGGAGCAGCGTCAAGTGAGCACGAATGGATCCGGCTTCAAGGTCCTGGTGATTGACGACAGCAACACCATCCGCCGCAGCGCAGAGATATTTCTCAAGCAGGGTGGCCATGAGGTCATGCTGGCCGAGGATGGCTTTGACGCGCTGGCCAAGGTCAACGACTACCTTCCCAACCTGATCTTCTGCGACATCCTGATGCCGCGCCTGGATGGCTACCAGACCTGCGCGATCATCAAGCGCAACGCGAAATTCGCGGGTGTGCCGGTGGTCATGCTGTCGTCCAAGGACGGCGTTTTTGACAAGGCCCGCGGCCGCATGGTCGGCTCGCAGGACTACCTGACCAAACCATTTACCAAGGACCAGCTGCTGCAGACCGTCCAGCAGTTTGGTGCCGCACAACAAGGAGTAGCGTGATGCCGATTCAAAAAGTCCTGGTCGTGGATGATTCCAAGACCGAGCTGATGT
The DNA here is from genome assembly GCA_040376925.1 of Caenimonas sp. GTDB lineage: Bacteria > Pseudomonadota > Gammaproteobacteria > Burkholderiales > Burkholderiaceae_C > RAM1. Next base: position 777 of record JBEIPU010000122.1, read on the forward strand.
TCATGACCGACCTGCTGCAAAAGAACGGCTTTTCGGTCAAGACGGCCGAGAACGCCGACGACGCCTTTCGCCGCCTGGCCGAGGAAAAGCCCGACCTGATCCTGATGGACGTGGTGATGCCCGGGCAAAACGGCTTCCAGCTCACGCGTGCCATCACGCGCGACCCGCTGTACGCCGACGTGCCGATCATCATGTGTACCAGCAAGAATCAGGAGACCGACCGCGTCTGGGGCATGCGCCAAGGCGCGCGCGACTACATCACCAAGCCGGTGGACGCCGCCGAGCTGATGGCCAAGATCAAGGCCTTGAGCTGATTCAAGAATGGCCAACCGGGAAGCACTCCGTGAATTGCAAAGCCGTCTGGCCAGCCGGCTGCAGGCCGCCCGCACCGAGGGCGTGGCCGCGTCCTGGCTGGCTGTAGAGGCGGCAGGGGGCAAATACCTCTTCCCGCTGAGCCAGTCCGGCGAGATTTTCCCCTGGGCCACGGCCCAGCCAGTGCCCTATACCCAGCCGTGGTTTCTTGGCGTGGCCAACCTGCGCGGCGGCCTGTATGGCGTGGTGGACCTCGCGAGTTTTGTGGCCGGTACCGCGCCGGCCCAGCGCACCGACATGGCGCGCTCCGAGGCGCGGCTGATTGCGCTGAACGCCTTGCTGGAAATCAACTGCGCCTTGCTGATCGACCGCCTGGCTGGTTTGCGCAACCTGGAAGCCTTCAAGGCGTCCAGCGAGCCGCCCGCAGGGTCACCTGATTATTTTGGCAGTGGCTATACCGACGCCAATGGCGCGTACTGGCAGGAAATCAACCTCCAGACGCTCTCGCAACAACCCCAATTTCTGAGCATCAGCGCGTAAGAGCGCTCCAGTTTTCCCGGAAGGCCGCATCATGTCCGTCGTTGACCACCTCAAAAAACTGTTCTCCAAAAAGCCGGCTGAGTCCGAAGCCGACCTGAGCCTGGCCATGCCGGACGGGTCGGTGGACCCGATGGCCACCGGGGCCATGGAGGCACCGGGCACGATGGCCATGGCGCCCGTGGAGGACCGCGCCGATGACGCGCCGGCCAGCCGCATGGCGGCTGAAGACGAGATGATGGTCCCGCAGGTGGACGAGTCCGAGCTGGTATCGGTCCCGCTGCTGGGTCGGCGCACCATCGTCCAGCACCAGCGCATCCTGTTCATCTTGCTGGCCTTCGCGTTGGTGGTGCTGGGTGCGGTCACGGTGTTTGCGCTCAACCAGGCGGACCGCGTCGCCCAGCAGGTGGCCGGTACCGGCCAGTCGCTGATGCAGTCGCAGCGTCTTGCCAAATCAGTGTCGCAGGCGCTGGTGGGTTCCGCCCAGGCCTTCCCCGACGTGAAGGAAAGCGCCGACGTGCTGGCCAAGACGGTGCGCGGCCTGGCCAGCGGTGACGACCAGTTGCGCCTGCAACCGGTGGCCGCTGAACTCCAGGAAGACGTGACCAAGATCACCCCGCTGATGGAGCGCGCCGAAAAGAACGCGGGCACCGTGATGGGCCAGCAGCGAATCCTCACGCAGGTGGGCAACGCCCTGCGTACCATCAACCGCCAGTCGTCCGACCTGCTTGAAATCGCCGAAACGGTGTCCTCGCTCAAGCTGCAGCAAAACGCACCGCCGGCTGAAATCTCCGCCGCCGGCCAGCTCGTGATGTTGACCCAGCGCATCGGTAAATCGGCCAACGAATTCCTGACGATGGAAGGCGTGTCGCCCGAGGCCGTGTTCCTGCTGGGCAAGGACTTGAACTCGTTCAAGGAAATCGCCCAGGGCCTGCTGGACGGCAGCCCCGAGCTGCGCCTGGCCGGCTCCAAGGACGAGCAGACCCGTGAGCGCCTGGACGCGCTGATGAAGCTGTACGAACAGACCCGCAGCCAGGCCGGCGCCATTCTGGGCAACCTGCAGGGCCTGGTGTCCGCGCGTGAAGCGCAGGCCGCGATCATTGCCGACAGCGAGCCGCTGCGCCGTGCGCTGGAAGACCTGCAGGGCAAGCTGTCCGCACAGACCGGCTTGGGCGCGGGTGCTCTGGCAGCGTTGGCGATTTCCGCCGTGTTCGCCATTCTTTGCGCGGTGGGCCTGGCCTATGTGCAGCTGCAGGACAGCCGCAAGCGCCAGGTGGTTGCTGAACAGCAGCGACTCGAAGCTGAGGGACAGGAGCAGGAAGCCAAGCGCGTGAACGACGCGAACCAGGCGGCCATTTTGCGGCTGATGAACGAATTGCAGACAGTGGCTGAAGGCGATTTGACCCAGGAAGCCACGGTGACCGAGGACATCACGGGCGCCATCGCCGACTCGGTGAACTACACGGTGGAAGAGTTGCGCCAGCTGGTGGGCAGCGTGCAGTCCACGGCAACCCGGGTGGCCCAGACGACCGCCCAGGTGGAAAGCACATCGACCGAGCTGCTGGCGGCGTCCACCGAACAGCTGCGCGAAATTCGCGAAACCGGCCAGTCGGTGCTCGACATGGCAGGCCGGATCAACCAGGTGTCGGGCCAAGCGCAGGAGTCAGCCCAGGTGGCCCGGCAATCGCTCGTGGCTGCGGAGTCCGGCCTGCAGGCCGTGCAGAACGCCATCGGCGGTATGAACTCCATCCGCGACCAGATCCAGGAAACCTCCAAACGGATCAAGCGGCTGGGTGAATCGTCCCAGGAGATTGGTGAAATCACCGAGCTGATCTCGGACATTACCGAACAGACGAACGTGCTGGCACTGAACGCCGCCATCCAGGCGGCGTCCGCCGGTGAAGCAGGCCGCGGCTTCTCGGTGGTGGCCGAAGAAGTGCAGCGCCTTGCTGAACGTTCCGCGGATGCCACGCGCCAGATCTCGGCGCTGGTGAAAGCCATTCAGACCGACACACAGGACGCGGTGGCCGCCATGGAGCGATCCACGCAGGGTGTGGTGGAAGGGGCCAAGCTGTCCGATAACGCCGGTACCGCACTGACCGAGATTGACCAGGTGTCACGCAAACTGGCCGACCTGATTGAGCAGATTTCCAGCTCCGCCTCCAAGGAGGCCGAATCCGCCAACGTGGTGGCTGGCAACATCCAGCACATTTTCGCGGTGACGGAGCAGACCGGAGAAGGTACGCGCTCCACGGCGCAGCAGGTGCGCGAGTTGTCGCGCATGGCCGAGGAGCTTCGCCAGTCGGTATCGCGATTCAAAATCGCATGACATGAACCACCCCCGAAGCGCCTTCGGCGCTCCCCCCTCAAGGGGGCGCCACCAGCGGACCGGCACAGCCGGTTGCGCGGTGGCCCCCGCAAATTCACGGTAGGGTGACGTATGGCAGCAGGAACCGATATCGATGTGGCGGTCAATGACCTGGGGCCGCTGGCCTGGGTGCTTGATGAGCTGCGCAAGTCGCTGGACACCGCCTCCAGCGCGCTGCGCCGGTTTGTGCGTGATGCGGATGCGGCCCGTGGGTCTGACATGGCGTCCGTGGACGCCGGGCAGCTGCGCATTGCGCGCCAGCACCTGCACCAGGCCGTGGGCGCTCTGGAAATGGTGGGGCTGGGTGCGCCCGCCCACATGCTGCGCGCGATGGAATCCGCCGCACAGAAGTTCGTCGAGCGGCCTGACCTGTGCAGCGAAGCAGCCGCAGCCAAGATTGAGCGTGCGGGCTTTGCGCTGACCGATTACCTGGAGGCCGTACTGCTGGGCAAGGCGGTGTCGGCGGTGGCGCTGTTCCCTCAGTACCGCGACGTCCAGGAACTGGCCGGGGCTGACCGCATCCATCCGGCGGATCTCTGGGCGTTTGACTGGCGCTGGGTGGACCCGCAGGTGGCGCTGACGCAAGAGGCCTTGCCATATGACGCTGCGGTGCGCTCACGCATGGACCAGGCGGTGCTCAAGATCGTCAAGGCGGCCGACCCCAAGGCGGCCCATATCCTGCTGAACACCAGCCTGGGGCTGGCGGCAGCGCAGACCGCGCGTCAGCCGCGCATCTTCTGGAAGATCTGCGCTGCCTATTTTGAGGCGCTGTCCCACAGCCTGTTGCCGCCCGAGCTGTACGTCAAACGCGCGGCGTCGCGCGTGCTGCTGCAATACGCCACCCTGGCCAAGGGCGAGCTCGGTGTGTCCGACCGCCTGGCGCAGGACCTGCTTTTTTTCTGCGCCCAGGCTGTGCCGGCCGTGCCATCCGATGCGCCGGCATTGACCGCTGTGCGCATGGCCTGGAACCTGGGCCGGTTTTCACCGGTGGACTACCAGACGCCGCAGTTCGGCCGGTTTGACCCGCTCCTGCTGGCACAGGCGCGCAAGCGCATCACGGCCGCCAAGGAAAGCTGGTCAGCACTGTCGGGCGGCGATACCAACAAGCTCAAGGGCGTGGGCGACCAGTTCAACCTGGTGGCCGACTCGCTGACGCGTCTGCACCCGGACAGTGCCTTGCTGGCGCAGGCGCTGAACCGCGTCATTGAGGGAACCGTGCGCACGGGCCAGGCGCCACCGACCGAACTGGCCATGGAAGTGGCGACGGCCGTGCTCTACCTGGAGGCTGCCTTCGAGGACTTGGACCCGTCGGACACCGAGCTGGCATCGCGCACCGCGCGGCTGGCCGAGCGGCTGGACCATGTGGGTCGCGGGGGCCAGGCCGAGGCGCTGGAACCCTGGATGGAGGAGCTGTACCGCCGCGTCAGCGACCGCCAGACCATGGGCAGCGTTGTGGGCGAGCTGCGCTCCACCCTGACCGAGCTGGAAAAGCTGCTGGACCAGTTTTTCCGCGACCCCAAGGAAAAAGGGCCGTTGCGCGACGCGCCGGGTCACCTGTCGCAAATGCGCGGTGTGCTGTCGGTGCTGGGGCTGGACCAGGCGTCGCAGGCCGTGCTGCGCATGCGCGAAAGCGTGGAAGAAATCCTGGTGACCGAAGTCGACGAAGCGCGTGCACGCGCCGCCGGCACTTTTGACAAGCTTGGCAACAACCTGGGCGCATTGGGTTTTCTGATCGACATGCTCAATTACCAGCCCGCGCTGGCCAAGAAGCTGTTTGTCTATGACGACGAACTGGGTGAACTCAAGCCGCTGATGGGCCGCGCGGCCCAGGCCGCGGACGCGCAGCCCGACGAGCCGGATGCCGACCAGCTGCTGTCGCAGGAAGTGCTTTCGGTGGTGCATGAGGCCGGCGTTGGCGCTGGCGATACTGACCTGTCGGTGCGCCTGGACACCATTGCCACTCAGGCCGTTCTGGCCGAGCAGCCCGCGCTGGCCCATTCGGCGCGCGAGGCCGCCGCGGCCGTATCGGCCCATGACGCCGGCGCCGCGACGGCCGCGCTGCACAACCTGGCCGCCGCGGTGCAGCCCGCGCCCGCCCAGCCGCTGACCGCGGCCAGTACCGGGGCCGACATCGAAGAAGACGACTTGCGCGACATCTTCCTGGAAGAAGCGCGCGAAGTCGTGCAAAACGGCCTGGCCGCCGTGGCCGCGCTGGCGGCGGACGCCTCCAACACCGGCGAGCTCACGACCCTGCGGCGCGCTTTCCACACGCTCAAGGGCAGCTCGCGCATGGTGGGCCTGAGCGAGTTCGGCGAAGCCGCCTGGGCCATGGAGCAGTTGCTCAACACCTGGCTGGCAGACCAGAAGCCCGCCACCGACGACCTGCGCAACATGGCCGGTGACGCCATGCAGGCGTTTGACCGCTGGGTGGAAGACATTGCCGCCGGTACCGATGGCCACTGGAAGGCGCCGGTGTTCCGCACCTCGGCCGAGGCCCTGCGCACCGAAGGCCGTTTTGTCCCGCTGGCCCTGCCGGCTGCCGCAGCGGTGCCAGATGCACCCATTGCCCCGGCCCAGCCAGAGCCGGTGTTTGAACTGCCGGCCCTGGAGCCCGAGCCTGCACCGGCACCGGCACCGGAACCCATACCCGCATTCGCATCCGCACCGGTTGCCGACCAGGCGCTGTCCGCTGCGTTTGACTTTGACCTGGGCACGGCCGACATTGAAGTTGCCCACGCCGCTCCCGGCGACGAGCTCGCCCCGGACTTCGATTTCGACATGACCGCGCCAGCCGCGGCTGCGCCGGTCGCCGACGCGCCTGCACCAGCTGACCCCGCCGCCATGGCCATGGAGATCGACGGCATTGACTTTGACAGCCTGTCGGCGGTGTCCGGGTTGGGCGAGCTGAATGCTGCGCCGCCCGTGCCAGCGCCCGCGCCGCTTGAGCCCATGACGGTATCGCTGGACGATTTCGAGCTGCCTGACCTTGCGCTGGACCCGGTGGCCGCAGCACAGCCCGAGCCTGTTGCGCAACCGCAAACTGAGCCCGAGCCCGAAGCTCCCCCCCCGGCCTTGGCCGAGCCTGAAAGCGCCCAGGCCATGGACGAGCAGGTCAAGGTTATCGGCGCGCTGCGTATTGGCATTCCGCTGTACAACGTGTACCTGAATGAGGCCGACGAATGGTCGCGCCGCCTGCTGACCGAGGTGACCGAATGGGCGCTGGAGCTCAACCAGCCGGTAGCGGATTCCACGGTGGGACTGGCCCATGCGCTGGCGGGCAGCTCTGCCACCGTGGGCTTTCATGCGCTGTCGGACATGGCCCGTGCACTGGAAAGCGCGCTCATGCAGGCACAACCCCAGTCGCGTGGTCTGCCCGAGCAGGCGCAGGTCTTTACCGCCGCTGCGGAAGACATCCGCCGCCTGCTGCACCAGTTTGCGGCCGGCTTCCTGAAAGAACCCGATGCGCAGGTGCTCGAAGCCCTGCACACGGTCAAGGACCTGGACATCCCGCCCGAACTGCTGGAGGTGCCCGAGCCGTCCGCCGAGGTGGAAACGCCGTCCGATGCATTTGACGTCCCTGACTTCTCGTTGACCGCCGCGCTCGCGGGCGCCGCCGTCACCGACAAGCCGCTGCCAGCGCCGCCGCCTGTGCAGGCCGTGGTCGATGCGCTGCCCGAACTGCAGCCGCTGCCCCAGGCCGAACCCGAACCCGGGCAGGCGCCTGATTTCGCGCCTGCGGCCGCTGCGGTGGAGTTCAGCTTGCCCGAACTGCCCGCTGCGCAGCATGGCGCCGCATCCGCACAGCCCTTGGGTGCACCGTCGCTGGACGACGACGAAGACGACATCGATTTGGCCGATGCGATCGATCCCGACCTGTTCCCGATCTTCGAGGAAGAGGCCATTGAGCTGATGCCCCAGCTGGGCGGTGCGCTGCGCCAGTGGTCGGCGCGGCCCGACAACCGGGGCGCCCGCGACGAAGTCCTGCGTGCACTGCACACGCTCAAGGGCAGCGCGCGCCTGGCTGGCGCCCTGCGACTGGGCGAGCTGGCGCACCGCATGGAGTCCGAGATCGAGCACTTTGGCTCCGATGCCACTGTGCAGTCCGCCGACCTGGAGCCGCTGCTGCACCGGTTTGACAACCTGCAGGCCAACTTTGACGCGCTGCGCGCCACCGGTGGCTTGCCGGCCGCGATGGACACACCCGCGCCGGTGGCGCAGGACCTGGCGGCATCTGGCGGGGTGGACGAGGCGGCCAGCCAGCCCGATGCAACGCCGCAGCGTGCGCTGCTGGCCCGCCCCGCTACCAATGTGCTGGCGCCGCTGCGCGCTGCGTCCAACCAGGCGGTGCGCGTGCGCTCGCAGCTGCTGGACCGTCTGGTCAACCAGGCCGGCGAGGTGATGATCACGCGCTCGCGCCTGGAGGCCGAGCTCAACCAGCTGCGCGGATCGCTCAACGACCTGACGGGCAACCTGGACAGGCTGCGCTCGCAGCTGCGCGACATCGAGCTGCAGGCCGAGTCGCAGATGCAGTCGCGCCTGGCGCAGGCCAAGGACACAGCGGCGGGCTTTGACCCGCTGGAGTTCGACCGCTTCACGCGTGTGCAGGAGCTCACACGCATGATGGCCGAGTCGGTGAACGACGTGGCCACGGTGCAGCGCAACCTGCAACGCACGGTGGAAGCCACCGAAGACGACCTGATTGCCCAGGCCCGCCAGACCCGTGAGTTGCAGCGCGACCTGCTGCGCACCCGTATGGTGGAATTTGAAGGCATCTCCGACCGCCTGTACCGCGTGATCCGCCTGGCCTCCAAGGAAACCGGCAAACAGGTCAAGCTGGACATCACTGGCGGCTCCATCGAAATGGACCGCGGCGTGCTGGACCGCATGACGCCCGCGTTTGAGCATTTGCTGCGCAACTGCGTCGCGCATGGCATTGAAAGCCCCGAGGCCCGCACTGCTGCCGGCAAGGACGCCGCGGGCACCATCCTGATCAGCCTGCATCAGGAAGGCAACGACGTGTCGGTGGAATTCCGCGACGACGGCGCCGGCCTGAACCTGGCGCGCATCCGCGAAAAGGCGTTGCAGCAGGGCCTGATCAGCGCCGACCAGCCGGTGAGCGACGCCGACGCGGCCAACCTGATCTTCATGCCCGGCTTTTCCACCGCCACGCAGGTGACCGAGCTGGCCGGGCGCGGCATCGGCATGGACGTCGTGCGCTCCGAAGTGAACGCACTGGGCGGGCGCATCGAGACATCGACCGAAGCGGGCAAGGGTACCAACTTCAAGCTGGTGCTGCCGCTGACCACTGCCGTGACGCAGGTGGTGATGCTGCGCACCGGCACGCTGTCCATCGGCGTGCCGGCCAACGTGGTGGAAATCGTGCGCCGCGCCACGGCGGCCGAGCTGCAGCAGGCCTACAACAGCGGCACCTTCGAAGTAGCCGGCGAGCAATTGCCGTTCTACTGGTCGGGCGCGCTGCTGCAGTCGTCCGCGCGCAGCAACGAGCCGCAGGGCAAGACGCTGCCGGTGGTGGTGTTCCGAAGCGCCGCGCAGCGGGTTGCCGTGCACGTGGACGAAGTGCTGGGCAACCAGGAAGTGGTGGTGAAGAACCTGGGGCCGCAGCTGGCGCGCCTGCCCGGCCTGGCCGGCATGACTGTGCTGGCCTCGGGTGCCGTGGTGCTGATCTACAACCCGGTGGCGCTGAGCGCCGTGTACGGCGACCAGGCCCGCAGCCTGAGCGCGGACCCGGCCCAGCCCGAGGTGCTGGAGCAGCAGGCCGGCTCGGGCACCAGCGTGCCGGTCGCGCCCGTCATGCAGGCGCCGCCGCAGATTCCCATGGTGCTGGTGGTGGACGATTCCATCACCGTGCGCCGCGTCACGCAGCGCCTGCTGGCGCGCGAAGGCTACCGTGTGACGATGGCGGCCGACGGCCTGCAGGCGCTGGAGCGCCTGGCCGATGAGCTGCCCACCGTGGTGCTGTCTGACATCGAGATGCCGCGCATGGACGGCTTCGACCTGGCGCGCAACATCCGCGGCGACGCGCGGCTGAAGCACCTGCCCATCATCATGATCACCTCGCGCATCGCTGAAAAGCACCGCGAGCATGCGATGGAGCTGGGTGTGAACAACTACCTGGGCAAGCCGTACTCAGAAGAAGAGCTGCTGAGCCTGGTGCGGCACTACTGTGGCGTGGAAGCCGCCGCCTGACCTTCAGGTTTTCTTCACGACCGCGTAACGCTGCAGGGTTTTCTCCCGCGCCTCGTCGTGCATCACGATGGGCTCGGGGTAGTCCTTGCCCAGCGTCACCCCCGCTGCCAGCCGTTCCATGGGCGAGGCCTTCCACGGCGCGTGGATCACGGCGTCGGGCAGGCCGGCCAGCTGGGGCAGGTAGCGGCGGATGAACCTGCCCTGCGCATCGAATTTCTCGCTCTGGCTCACCGGGTTGAAGATGCGGAAGTAAGGCTGCGCATCACACCCGCTGGAGCTGGCCCATTGCCAGCCGCCGTTGTTGGCCGACAGATCGAAGTCGTTGAGCTTTTCGGCGAAATACGCTTCGCCCCGGCGCCAGTCGATGCCGAGGTCCTTGCACAGGAAGCTGGCCACTACCATGCGCAGGCGGTTGTGCATGTAGCCCGTCTGGTTGATCTGCGCCATGGCGGCGTCCACCAGCGGGTAGCCCGTGCGGCCCTCGCACCAGGCGGCAAACAGCGCGTCAGCGTGTTTGCCATGCTCCCAGCGAATCCTGTCGTATTCGGGCTTGAAGCTGCGCGTGTGGCCGTCGGGTGCATCCGCCACATGCGGGAAGTTCGCCAGGATCTGGAAGTAGAAATCGCGCCAGATCAGCTCGCTGAGCCACACCGCCGCGCCAGGGTCACCGGCCTGCGTCGATGCATGGGCGCGGCCCGCCAGCGCGCGGATGGACACGGTGCCAAAGCGCAGGTGCACGCCCAGGTAGCTCGGACCCTTGACGGCGGGGAAGTCACGCGTCTCGCCATAGCGGTCCATGCGCTGCAGAAACTCCTGGAACAGCGCCTCGCCGCCGGTGCTGCCCACCGGTATCTTGAGCTCCGCCAGGTTGGTCGGCGCAAAGCCGATACGGTCAAGCGCCGGCACAGGGTTGCGGTAGGCGCTTGGGCGCGGCGCCAGCGCCTGCTGGTATTTATGGACCGGGTAGGGCTTGAGGTAGAAAGCATCGACCTTCTTGAGCCAGGCATTCTTGTACGGGGTGAACACCGCATACGGCTTGCCCATCTGCGTGAGCAGTTCGTCGCGCTCAAAAATCGCCTGGTCCTTGGCGGTGTGAAAGGCAATGCCCACGTCGGCCAGCGCGCCGCGCACGCGCGCGTCGCGCGCGATGGCCTGGGGCTCGTAGTCGTGGTTGGCAAAGACTGACTGCACGCCCAGCTCATGCGCCAGGCGCGGTAGATCCGTGGCCGCCGCGGCATGCAGCACGATCAGCCCGCCCGCCGCGTCCGCGCAGCGCCGGCGCAGGTCCTCGTCCAGCATCACCAGCGACTCGCGGATGAACTCCACGCGGCGGTCCTGGCGCGGCAGCTTGTCCAGGATGGCCGTGTCAAACACGAACACGCAGTGCACCTGCCGGCAACTGCGCAGCGCTTGGTACAGCGCGGCGTTGTCGTCCACCCGCAGGTCACGGCGGAACCACATCAGGCCGGCGGCATAGGGCGGATCCGGCGCGGGGGAAGGGTGGGGGGGTAAAATTGGCGGCATGTCTGCGGATTCTGCCCCCATCAACCTCACGCATCACTTCCTGATCGCAATGCCGGGGCTGGAGGACGAGGCTTTCGCCAAAAGTGTGGTTTACCTGTGCGAGCACAGCGAACGCGGCGCACTGGGGCTGGTGATCAACAAGCCCAGCGACATCAACCTGAAGAACCTGTTTGACAAGGTCGAGCTGCCCCTGCGCCGCGACGACCTGTCACAAACCCCCGTTTTCCAGGGCGGCCCGGTGCAGACCGAGCGCGGTTTTGTGCTGCACGAGCCGATTTTTGCGGGCGACGCCGCGCCCAATGAATCGGTCTACGCGTCCACCATGACCATCCCTGGCGGGTTGGAGATGACCACCTCCAAGGACGTGCTGGAGGCCCTGTCCACCGGCGCCGGCCCGCGCAGGGTGCTGGTGTCGCTGGGCTATTCAGCCTGGGGCGAGGGGCAGCTGGAGTCGGAGCTGGCGGAAAACAGCTGGCTGACCGTGGGCGCCGACATCTCCGTCATTTTTGACACGCCGGTGGACCAGCGCTATGCCCGCGCGCTCAAATTGCTCGGGCTGGAAGCGTGGATGCTGTCGCCCGACGCAGGGCACGCGTGATGGACGCAGCCGCCGTGGCCGACGTCCCCCTTCATCTCCAAACCTTTCTTGCTTTTGACTATGGCCTGAAGCGCACCGGCGTGGCCAGCGGCAACCGGGTGCTGGGCCATGCACAGCCACGCGGCACCCTCAAGGCCGAAGGCGACGCGCGCTGGCCGCTGATCCAGAAAAGCATCACCGAATGGCAGCCCGATGCCCTGGTGGTGGGCGTGCCCTTTCACCCGGATGGCACGAGCCACGAAAATACGCAGCGCGCGCGCAGGTTTGCGCGTCAGCTGCACGGGCGCTTTGGGTTGCCGGTGTTTGAGGTGGACGAACGCTACACGACCACAGAAGCACTGGAGTCCGGTGCAAAGGATGCAGACGCTGCAGCGGCTGCCATCATTCTTGACCAGTTTTTGAGGAGCCTGAAGTGACAACCCTGGCATTGGACGCGGAAGCGCTCTACAAGGAACTGCTGCGCGGGG
>JBEIPU010000010.1:0-45002 GCA_040376925.1 Caenimonas sp.
GAGGGCTTGACTTCTTCGTCCCAGGTCAACATAAGTTTTCCAATGCGTGAATTATGTGAGCAGTGATGCGAATTGAAAAGTGTTCATTCACATCACCGCCTTATTGTGTTGCTCAATTGCATCGACGTTGTGTCGGACAAGACCTCACTTACTGGCATGCCTCGCAGGTGGGATCGTCAACACCGCAGAACTTGATGTCGGTCGCAGGTGATGCACTGAGCTGTGCGTGCGCGGCAGCAGCAGCTGCATCGAGTGCGGACATCTTGCTTGCAGCAGGCGCCGATGCGCTCATGCCGCCTTGCGATTCACTGCCCGACGACACTGCGTTCAGGCGGCCGCTTTGCACGGTGGATTTCTCGGCGTGCGTGGCGCTGCTGGTGCGCAGGTAGTAGGTGGTCTTCAGTCCGCGCAGCCAGGCGAGCTTGTAGGTGTCGTCCAGCTTCTTGCCCGATGCGCCGGCCATGTAGATGTTCAGGCTTTGCGCCTGGTCGATCCACTTCTGGCGGCGTGCTGCGGCTTCCACCAGCCACGTGGTTTCCACTTCGAACGCGGTGGCGTACAGCGCCTTGACTTCCTGCGGCACGCGGTCGATGGGGCGCAGCGAGCCGTCAAAGTGCTTGAGGTCCATGACCATCACGTCGTCCCACAGGCCCAGGCGCTTGAGGTCACGCACCAGGTAATGGTTGATGACGGTGAATTCGCCGGACAGGTTGGACTTGACCGACAGGTTGCCAAAGCACGGCTCGATGGACGCGTCCACGCCGATGATGTTGGAGATGGTGGCTGTGGGGGCAATGGCCACGCAGTTGGAGTTGCGCATGCCGTCCTTGGCGATCTTCTTGCGCAGGGCGTCCCAGTCCAGCGTGGACGAGCGGTCCACCTCGACATAGCCGCCGCGGGCCTGGGTCAACATGTCCAGCGTGTCCAGCGGTAGCACGCCCTTGTCCCACAGCGAGCCCTTGTAGCTGGAGTACTGGCCGCGTTCACGGGCCAGCTCGGTCGATGCCCAGTAGGCGTGGTAGCAGATGGCTTCCATCGATTCGTCGGCAAACTGCACGGCCTGCTGCGAAGCGTAGGGGATGCGCAGCTCGTACAGCGCGTCCTGGAAGCCCATGACACCCAGGCCCACCGGACGGTGGCGCATGTTGGAGTCGCGGGCCTTCTTGACGGCGTAGTAATTGATGTCGATCACGTTGTCCAGCATGCGCATGGCGACCGTGATGGTTTTCTTGAGCTTGTCGTGATCGACCTTGCCGTCCTTCAAATGCTGCAGCAGGTTGACCGAGCCCAGGTTGCACACGGCCGTTTCGGTGTCGCTGGTGTTCAGCGTGATCTCGGTGCACAGGTTGGACGAGTGCACGACGCCGGCGTGCTGCTGCGGGCTGCGCACGTTGCAGGCATCCTTGAAGGTGATCCAAGGGTGGCCGGTTTCAAACAGCATCGACAGCATCTTGCGCCACATGTCGGTGGCCTGCACCGTCTTGGCGGGCTTGATCTCGCCGCGGCGGGCTTTCTCTTCGTAGGCCACATAGGCCTTTTCGAAGTCGGTGCCGAACAGGTCGTGAAGATCCGGAACATTGGAAGGCGAGAACAAAGTCCACTCGCCTTTCTCCATGACGCGGCGCATGAACAGGTCCGGAATCCAGTTGGCCGTGTTCATGTCGTGTGTGCGGCGGCGGTCGTCGCCGGTGTTCTTGCGCAGCTCCAGGAACTCTTCAATGTCCAGGTGCCAGCTTTCCAGGTAGGTGCAGACAGCGCCCTTGCGCTTGCCGCCCTGGTTCACGGCCACGGCCGTGTCGTTCACGACCTTCAGGAACGGCACCACGCCCTGCGATTCGCCGTTGGTGCCCTTGATGTGCGAGCCCAGGGCGCGCACGCGCGTCCAGTCGTTGCCCAGGCCGCCGGCAAACTTGGACAGCAGGGCGTTTTCCTTGATGGACTCATAGATGCCGTCCAGGTCGTCGGGCACGGTGGTCAGGTAGCAGCTGGACAGCTGGCTGCGCAGCGTGCCGGCATTGAACAGCGTGGGCGTGGACGACATGAAGTCGAAGCTGGACAGCACTTCATAGAACTCGATGGCGCGGGCTTCGCGGTCGATTTCGTTCAGGGCCAGGCCCATGGCCACGCGCATGAAGAAGGCCTGGGGCAGCTCGATGCGGGCCTTGCGCACATGCAGGAAGTAGCGGTCGTACAGGGTCTGCAGGCCAAGGTAGTCGAACTTGAGGTCGCGCTCGGCCTTGAGCGCGGCGCCCAGGCGCTTCAGGTCGTACTGCAGCAGCTTTTCGTCCAGCAGTTCGTTGTCCACGCCCTTCTTGATGAAGCCGGGGAAGTAGTCTGCGTAGGCCTGGGCCATGTCGGCCGGGGCCACGTCGCGGCCGATGACTTCCTTGAAGATGGTGTGCAGCAGCAGGCGTGCGGTGGCGTAGGTGTAGTCGGGGTCTTTTTCGATCAGCGTGCGCGCGGCCAGGATGGATGCCTTGTAGACCTCGTCCATGGGCACGCCGTCGTACAGGTTGCGCATGGTCTCGGCCACGATGGGGTCGGCCTTGACGTCGGCCCCCAGGCCGGCGCAGGCGGATTCAATCAGGGCCTTGACGTCGTTCAGGTCCAGCGCCACGCGCTGGCCGCCGTCGATCACGTGAAGCACGGGTGCCTTGGGGGCTTCCTGCACGGCCTGCCTGGCGCGCTCCTGCGTGCGGCGCTCGCGGTACAGCACATAGGCGCGGGCGATCTCGTGGTGGCCGCCACGCATCAGGCCCAGCTCGACCTGGTCCTGCACGTCTTCAATATGGAAGGTGCCGCCGCCGGGGCGCGAACGCACCATGGCGCGGATCACTGCCTGGGTCAGGCTGTCCACCGTTTCGCGCACGCTGGCCGACGCCGCGCCCTGCGTGCCATGCACGGCCAAAAACGCCTTCATCATCGCGATGGCGATCTTGTTGGGCTCGAACGGAACGACCGCGCCGTTGCGGCGGATGATCTGGTAATTGGCAAGCGGGTTGGTTGCCGGAGTGCCGGTCTGGCCGGTGCCGTGCGTGACGGCGATGGGGGTGCTGGCCGCAGACGGCGTACTCAGGACTGTTTGCATTGTTTCCTCTTCTTTCGCAGTTTTTGTGAGTCGGGCGACAAGGCTCGCCAGGGAGCCCGTGAATTCATTCTGGGCTGGTTGGCAGCGCAACAGCAGCACACTATATCTAGGGTCTGGGGTGAATTCAAGCCACTACAGGTAGTGTACAGCGCCAGATACACCTGCTTACGTGAGAGGCCTTGAAATGGTGCGTTGCGTCACGCGCTTTCAATGCCGTTGCAAGGCGCATGGGGCCTTGCTTTGTGCGCTGGCGGTGCATGCCGGCAGCGCGTCAGAAACGCGTCAGGCCCTGTGTTGCGTCAACACACCTTCGGGAAAATACCGAGCCGGCCAGGCCAGCGCGCTGTGCAGCCGATCCCATGCAAAACCCGGCCCCGGGTCCTGCTTGCGCCCGGGCGCCACATGCTCGTGGCCGGCCACATGCGCAATCGGCCAGCGCCCCGCCAGCGCCGCGCACAGGCTGGCCAGCGTCTCGTACTGCATGTCCTCGAAAAGCTCGCCCTCCAGCCCTTCGAGCTCGATGCCCACCGAGTCATCGTTGCAGTTGGCGCGGCCGCGGTAGTGCGACTGGCCCGCATGCCAGGCGCGGTCATCGCAGCTGACAAACTGCCACAGCTGGCCGTCGCGACGGATGTAGAAATGCGACGACACCTGCGCGCCGGCGATCTGCGTGAAGTACGGGTGCGCCGCCCAGTCCAGCGTGTTGGTGAAAAGCTGCTGCACTTCGTCGCCGCCATAGCGTCCGGGCGGCAGGCTGATGGAGTGCAGCACGATCAGGTCGATGCAGGCCTGCGCGGGGCGCGCACCGAAGTTGGGCGAATCAAGCCGGCGCGCATGCGTGTACCAGCCGCCTTGCCAGAGCGAACCCTGCGCGGATGCCTCAGGTGGCATCGCCATGCGGGTCGTCGCCACCGGGCGTGTGGATGCCCAGGCGCGCAATACGGTAGCGGATCTGGCGCAGGCTCAGGCCCAGCCGGTTGGCGGCGGCGGTGCGGTTGAACCGGCTTTCGTTCAGCGCCTTGATCAGGATGTCGCGCTCCTGCTGGTCCAGCCAGTCCTGCAGGTCGGCAGGAATCACAACAGGCGCCGCGCCGCTTGCGGCCTGCGCCTGGACGGTGGCCGGCGTGTCGGACGCCGGGCTGGCGCTGGCTGCTGCATCAGGCTCGCAGCGCGTCGGCGCGAAGTCCACCTGCAGCGCATCGCCCTCGCTCAGGGCCACCGCGCGGTGCAGCAGGTTTTCGAGCTCGCGCACGTTGCCGGCCAGCGGGTGGGCGCACAGCTGCTGCAGCACGGTGGGCGACAGCGCCGGCACCGGCATGCCGGACTCATGCGCAATGCGCGCGAGCAGGGCGTCGCACAGCTGGGGCAGGTCCTCGCGCCGCTCGCGCAGCGGCGGCACCAGGATCTCGATCACGTTCAGGCGGTAGTACAGGTCCTGGCGGAACCGCCCGGCCTGCACGTCGGCGGCCAGGTCCTTGTGGGTGGCGCTGACCACGCGCACGTCCACCGTGTCTTCCTGGGTGGAGCCCAGCGGGCGCACCTGGCGCTCCTGGATGGCGCGCAGCAGCTTGGATTGCATGGCCAGCGGCAGGTCGCCGATTTCGTCCAGGAACAGCGTGCCGCTGCGCGCCGCCTGGAAGTAGCCCTCGCGGTCCTGGGTGGCGCCGGTGTAGGAGCCCTTGCGCGCGCCGAAGAATTCGGCTTCGAGCAGGTTCTCGGGGATGGCGCTGCAGTTCACCGCGACGAAGGGGCCGTCGGCGCGGTGGCTGCAGGCGTGCAATGCGCGCGCGGCCAGCTCCTTGCCGGTGCCCGATTCGCCGCGCACCAGCACTGGAGCCATGCTGCGTGCCACCTTCGCGATGCGCTCCTTGACGGCACGCATGGCGGCGGAGTCGCCCACCAGCCGCTGCAATGCCGCGTTGGCGTCGGCGGGATGCTCGGCCGCGCGCGGCGCAGCGGCCCGCGTGCGCGCCGGGGCGCCCTGTGCCGTGCCCTGGATGGCGGAAGCCACCACGGCGCGAAACTGCTTGAGGTCCACCGGCTTGGTCAGGTAGTCAAACGCGCCGGCCTTCAGCGCATCGACCGCATTCTCGGCCGAGCCGTAGGCTGTCATCACGATGCAGCGCTCAGGGCGCTGCTGGGCCTGCAGGCTGCGCAAAAGCTCCAGGCCCAGGCCGTCGGGCAGCCGCATGTCGGTGATCACGCTGTCAAAGCGGCCGCCCGCCAGCAGCTCGCCGGCCTCGGCCAGCGTGGCAGCGGCGTCAACCCGGTAGCCTTCGCGCAGCAGGGTCAGCTCGTACAGGGTGCGCAGGTCCGGCTCGTCGTCAACGACCAGGATGCGCGGTGGGGAAGCGGGGGCAACCATCAGGCCGGTATTGTGGCAAATGACGCAGGCTGGGCGGGCGACAGCCCCCGCGCATGGAACAGCACAAAAAATTCATTGCCGTCAGCCGCGCCGCTGACGGGCTGCCAGGGCGCGCGCTGGTAACCGATGAGCGCGCCATGGCGCTCGCACAGCTCGCGGCAGATGTACAGGCCCAGGCCGCTGGAGCGGCTCTCGGACGAAAAGAACGGCTCGAACAGGTGGCGCTGCACGCCCTGGTCCAGCGGGGCGCCGTCGCTCCACACGCGCAGGCGCGGCAGCCCCGCGGGCGACAGGTCGGTCAGCACGCGGATCGCGCCGGGCTGCCGGCTGGCGTAGCGCAGCGCGTTGTCCAGCAGGTTGACCAGCACGCGGCGCAGGTGGTCGGGCTCGAACGCGACCTGGCGCGGCGGCACGTCCAGGTCCAGCTGCAGGCGTTCGGCGCAGCCGGTTTGGTGCGCCCAGTCGGCGCAGACCTGGCGCGCGGTGGCGCTGAGGTCCAGCAGCACCGGCGTGGGCGCCTTGCCTTCGTGCTGCACGCGCGAGATGTTCAGCACGTCGTCCACGATCTGCGCCAGACGCTGCGCGTTCTGGCGCACCATCAGCGTGAGCTGGCGCTGGCCGGGCTCGCGGATGTCTTCATCCAGCAGCGCGTTGGCCTGCATGATGGCTGCCAGCGGGTTGCGGATCTCGTGCGCCACTGCGGCCGACATGCGCCCCATGGCGGCGAGCTTTTCGGTGCGCAGGCGGGCTTCCATCTCGCGCAGGTCTTCCAGGAACATCACACACAGGCTCTCGGCCAGCGCGTCATGGGTGGCGGTCAGGCGCGTGCGCACATGCACGCGTCGCGGGCCCTCGCCGGCCTGGGCGATGTCCAGCTCGGCGGTTTGCGGCACGCGCGTCATGAAGGTCTGGCGTGACAGCTCGGCCAGCGGCTGCCAGGCGTGCCCCGACGCCAGGACAAACGGTGTGGAGCGGTCAGGCCAGGCGCCCAGCAGGCGGCGCGCGGCGGGGTTGGCCGCATGCACGGTGCCGCCGCCGTCCACCACCAGCACGCCGTCGGCCAGCGTTTCGATCACCAGTTCGTTGACCTCGATCTGCACACGGGCCAGGTGCTGGCTTTCGCGCGAGCGCTTTTCTTCGCGCGCCAGCCGCGTGGCCAGCTGGTTGGCCAGCAGCGCCACGATGAAAAAGCCGGTGCCCGTCAGGCCCGCCTGCACCAGCCGCGGCGTGCTGTCGGGGCCGGCGGCGTGCCACGCATCCAGCAGCAGCAGCAGCGTGATCGCCGCGGCCGTGCCCAGCGCCAGCAGCAGCGAACTGAGCACCGATGCCAGCAGCAGCGGCAGCGCAAACAGCGGTACGTAGTTGATGCTGCCGGCCTGCAGGTAGTGCAGCGCGGAAAACGTGACCAGGTCCACGCCGATGGTGGATGCCCATTGCGCGTCAAAGGTCTGCCCCGGCGGGCGTGGCCCACCCAGAACGCGCACGGCGATGGTGGCCGCAAGGTACAGCGCGCACAGCAACGGCGGCCACTGCCCGCCGGGTGTGGGCACGGGCACGGCCGGCAGCAGCAGCCAGGTGCCGCCCAGCACCACCAGCAGCACCAGCGCGATCATCACGCGCGCCGTCATGAAGCCACGCCACAGCCGCACGAAGGCCGAGTCCTCGACCGCGACCTCCCGCAGGCCGAACCATGATGCCAGGGCGGTGTTGGCGGGCATACGGGCTTTCAGCGCTCAGCGCCGTTCGCGCTGGCGGTGCTCTTCGCTGCAGTAAACGGCGCCGTCGGGCCCGGGCAGGGCGTCACTGCGTGGCAGATGCACCGCGCACGACGCGCACCGAACCATATCCTGCGGCTTGCCTTCGCCGGCCCCGGGCTTTTGCGGCGGCGGGTTGCGCGGTGCATCGCGCCGGCCCGCGCGCCATACATAAAACGCCACGGCCAGCACGGCGAACACCAGCAGGTACTTCATGAGGGACGGCCCAGCACGACTTCCAGCACAAAGCGCGAGCCCGCATAGGCCAGCAGCAACAGCAGCGAGCCCACGTACAGCATGCGCACTGCCTTGCGCCCGCGCCAGCCAAAGCGTGCGCGTCCGACCAGCAGCACCGCAAAAGCCAGCCACGACAGCACCGAGAACACCGTCTTGTGATCCCAACGCCAGACGCGGCCCGCACCGTAGAGCTGCTCGGTGAACAGCAGCCCGGCCAGCAGCGTGGCCGACAGCAGCACAAAACCGGCCTGCACGAAGCGGAAGGTCAGGCGCTCCAGCGTCAGCAGCGGCACGCCGCCCTGCGTTTCTGTGGCCAGGCGGATTTCCTTTTCGGCCCGGCGCATGAGCCAGGCGTGCACCACCGCGGCGGCGAACAGGCCGTACGAAGCAATCCCCAGTGCCCAGTGCAGCGGCAGCCAGGGCGAGGCAGTCTTGTGCAGCGGCGTGCCCGCAAACAGCAGAGCGACCAGCACGGCCGCGGCGCCCAGGCCCGACAGCGCTGCGTGGGCATTCATCTGCGGGAAGGTGCGGCTTTCAATGATGTAGACCGTCAGCACCAGCCAGGCCGTGACGGACAGCGCGGGCGCAAAGCCAAAACGCGGGTTGTCGCCCAGCAGGCTCCAGGCCAGGGCGGCGGCATGCAGGCCCCAGGCCAACAGCAGCGCAATGCGCAGGCCGGACGGGCCCAGCCTGCGGGCCACAACGGCAGGGGTCGCGTACGCAATGACCGCCGCCAAGGCCAAGGCGGCGCCCACGGGGGATACACTGGCTAGAATCATCGCCACAGTTTAGCCTTTTGCACTTTTGCTGCACCACGCAGCAGCCGCCCATGGCCTCCGCCCTCACCGACAAACTCTCCCGCCTGGTCAAGGAAATCCGCGGCCAGGCCCGCATCACCGAAGCCAACGTGCAGGACATGCTGCGCGAGGTGCGCATGGCCCTGCTCGAAGCCGACGTGGCCCTGCCGGTGGTGCGCGACTTCATTGCCCGCGTCAAGGACAAGGCGCTGGGCCAGGAAGTGCTGGGCTCGCTGTCGCCTGGCCAGGCCCTGGTGGGCATTGTCAGCCGCGAACTCTCGGCCACCATGGGCGAGGGCGTCAGCGACATCAACCTGGCGGCGCAACCGCCCGCGGTGATCCTGATGGCCGGCCTGCAGGGCGCGGGCAAGACCACCACCACCGCCAAGCTGGCCAAGCACCTCATTGAAAAGCGCAAGAAGAAGGTGCTGACGGTCTCCGGCGACGTGTACCGCCCCGCGGCCATCGAGCAGCTCAAGACGGTGACGAAGCAGGCCGGCGCCGAATGGTTCCCCAGCACGCCCGACCAGAAGCCGGTGGACATTGCCAACGCCGCGCTCGATCACGCGCGCCGCCATTTCTTTGATGTGCTGCTGGTCGACACGGCCGGCCGCCTGGCGATTGACGAAGCGCTGATGCGCGAAATCAAGGACCTGCACGCCGCGCTGAACCCGGTGGAAACGCTGTTTGTCGTGGACGCCATGCAGGGCCAGGACGCGGTCAATACCGCCAAGGCATTCAAGGAGGCGCTGCCGCTGACCGGCATCATCCTGACCAAGACCGACGGCGATTCACGCGGCGGGGCGGCGCTGTCGGTGCGTCAGGTCACGGGCGCGCCGATCAAGTTCGCCGGTACCAGCGAGAAGATCGACGGCCTGGAGGTGTTTGACGCAGAGCGGCATGCCGGGCGCATCCTGGGCATGGGCGACATCGTTGCGCTGGTCGAGCAGGTCACCGCAGGTGTGGACATGCAGGCCGCGCAGAAACTCGCGGCCAAGGTCAAGAGCGGCTCCGGCTTTGACCTCGAGGACTTCCTGAGCCAGATCCAGCAGATGAAGAGCATGGGTGGCTTGAGCAGCCTGATGGACAAGATGCCCGCGCAGATGCAGGCCAAGGCGGGCCAGGTGGACATGAACAAGGCCGAGCGCGACATCAAGCGCAAGGAAGGCATCATCCAGAGCATGACGCCGCTGGAGCGGCGCAAGCCCGAACTCATCAAGGCCACGCGCAAGCGCCGCATCGCCGCCGGCGCCGGCGTGCAGGTTCAGGAAGTCAACCGCCTGCTCAATGAATTCGAGCAGATGCAGGGCATGATGAAGAAGATGAAGGGCGGCGGCCTCATGAAGATGATGAAGCGCATGGGCGGCATGAAGGGCATGCCCAAGATGCCGGGCATGGGTTAGCAACGGCTCTGTCATGCCGGACTTGAGGAGCCTGCCCCGGGCTTGATCCGGGGGCATCCGAGCGTTCTTCTTCGGCCCGTTCGCCCTGTGCAACGGCAGTAGCGTTGACGTTGCGCGCCTGCCGGGACGGGGCAGCGCTTTCGCCACCAGAGCCCGGCCCCCTTCGGGGTGAGCCGCTGCAGTACTCCCAACGGGGTTGCTGCCTCAAACTCTCCGGAATGACCCGTGCCCCGTTGGTCCGTGCTTCGCGCCCGGACTCTTGATCGGTGGCGAAAGCGCTGCCCCATCCCGGCAGGCTTCGGGCGTTCCGAGCCGTTGACCGGCAGAATGGTTTGCATTTATCCAGAAAGCGAAAGCGGAGAAAGGCTGGCGAAATGGACTGGAAACTCGCTCTGTCATTGCTCGTCCCTTCTGCAATCGCAATTGCAGGATGGTTCGTCGCCCATCAGTTCAATCTACGCAAGGAGCTCGCAGCACGAAGGCGCGAACTCATAGTAGGTTTTTTGATAGACGCCTATCGAAAGCTGGAAAAGTCTGCTGATGCGGTTGAACCGCGCGATTCTTGGAACGCATGGAATCTGCTATCGCTGACATTCAGCTTTTCGGCTCCAGCGAGCAAGTCGATCTCGCCCAGAAATTTGCCAGAGAAATTGCGACGAAGAAGACTGCATTCGCCACAACGCTGTTGGAGGAGTTGCCTCAGTCACTTAGATCCCAACTGGAACTTGATCGCGTCGAACTGCCAATAATTCATCTGCGATTTCGTCGCGATAAGAAGCCGAGTGGACGGTGATTGTGTCCAGCGAGAGGTGCGACCTAGCACCCAAGGCTTCGATGGCGCCTTTGGGTCATACGCCAGCATGGACGTTGGACTCACGGTGAACGCACGGGTTTGTACTTCGAACCTCCCGCGCGCCCAAAGTCCTGCCCCGTCCCGTCAGGCGTGCTTGCCGGAGAACACGAACATCAGGCAATCCGCCGGAACCACAGCACCGACAGCAACCCGGCCGTCAGCATCAGCGCAGCGGCGGCCAGTGCCATCAGCCCCGCCAGCTCGGTCTCGCGCTTGACCACCTGCATCTGCGTGCCCAGCGTGGCGTACACATCTCGCAGCTTTTCGGCGGTGCCGGCCTGGTGGTAGTCACCGCCGGTCATGCGGGCCACCTCGCGCAGCGTGGGCTCGTCCAGCTGCAGGTACATGGCCATGCCCTCGTCGCCGTACGAGCCGCCATTGGGGTTGCCCAGGCCCACCACATGGATGCGCACGCCGCGGTCGGCGGCCAGTCTGGCGGCCTCCAGCGTGTCCATGCCGGTGGTGCGGCGCCCGTCGGTCAGCAGGATGATCGCTGCCGACGCGTACGAGCCCGGCGCCACCGGCGTGATCTGTTTGGGCGCCGGCTTGACCTTGTCGTCCAGGCTGCGCCCGCGCGGGCGGTTGCCTGAATACGGGCCGAAGTTCGCGCCAAACGTCATCTCGGTCACGTCAATGCCATGGTCGGGGAACAGCTCGGCGACGCTCATGGCGATGGCATTGCCCACCGCCGTGCTGCGCTGCATCTGGATGCCGTCGATCGCGGCCACCAGCGCCGCGCGGTCCAGCGTGGCGCGCTGGGCCACCTGGGTGCTGCCGGCAAAGGTCACCAGCCCGACCTCCACCTTGGCGGGCAGGTCGCGCAGGAACAGCTTGGCCGCGTCCTGCGCGGCCTCCATGCGGGTGGGCTTGACGTCGTTCACTCGCATGCTCAACGAGACGTCCATGGCCAGCATGATGGTCGAGCGGGCCCAGGGCAGCGGTACGCTGGCCACCGGCCGCGCGGCGGCGGCCAGCAGCAGGGCAAACGCCAGCAGCAACAGGGCCGGCGGAACGTGGCGGCGCCACTGGCGCCCGGCGGCTGCCGCGCGCACCACGCCCAGGCTGCTGTAGCGCAGGGCCACCTTGCCACGGCGGCGCAGCAGCCACACATAGGCCACCGGCAGCAACGGCAGGATCAGCATCAGCCAGAGGTACTGGGGCCACTGAAAGAACATGGGCCCATCGTGCCCGCGAAGCGGCGGCTTGGCAACCGCCCGGGCGGCCGCCCTAGCGGCCTGCGGGGGTACTGCGGGGGCGCTTTGGCTTGCGCGCGGGCGCCGTCACCAGCGGCGCCACCGCCTGCAGCCACTGCAGCGCCTCCACATGTGCGACGAAACGGCGCAGGTAGTCACCCGGCAGGGTGTGCATGAGCTGCAGCGACTGCAGCGCAAGCACGTGCGAGTTCAGCGGCCCGGCGTTGGGCAGGCGCTGCGCCGCCGCTGTGGCCACGCTGTCCTGCGCGCGGCTGCGCGACCAGGCGCGGCGAAAGCGTGCGGCGCTGGCCAGCTCGTCGCTGGCGTGCTGTGGGCGCGGCCAGGCGGGTGGGCCCTGGCTGGGCCCGGCTTGCACCACCGCGGTGCGCACGGCAGCGGGTTTGGGGGGGCCAACCGGCGGTGCAGCAGGTGACGCCGCCGCAGCCGCCTGCAGGCGCGCGCTCAGCAGCGCCTGCACCGGCGCGCCCTGGTCCGCCAGCCGGCGTGCCAGGGCTTGCTGCTGCCACTGCCGCGCGGTGCTCATCGCGCAGGGGCCATCGGCGCGGCCGCACGCGGCACCGGCGCCATTTCGACGCGGCGGTTCTGCGCGCGGCCGGCCTCGTCGGCGTTGGACGCCACCGGCTGCTGCGCGCCAAATGCGGCGGCAAACACCTGCCCAGGCGGCATGCCCTCGGCGATCAGTGCACGCGTGACCGTCAGCGCGCGCTGCGCCGACAGCTCCAGGTTGTCTTCGAAGCGCTGGTTGCGCCCGGACACGCCGCGGTCGTCGGTGAAGCCGCTGACCATCAGCACCTCGCCGCGCTCGGCGGTGTACACGCGCAGCGGGTGCACCAGGCTGCGCAGCAGCTGCTGGCCTTCGGGGCGCAGCTCGGCCGAGCTGGAGGCAAACAGCACGCTGCCGCTGATGCCGATGCGCCCGTTGGCCAGCGTCACGCGGCCCGAGGCCAGCGGCACGGCCAGCGCCTTTTCCAGCGCCATGCGGCGGCGCTCTTCCACGCGGCGTTTTTCGATCTCGGCGTTCAGGTTGGCCACCAAGTCCATCTGCACCACCAGCACGCCCATCAGCACCAGCACAAACGCGCCCAGCAGGCCGGTCATCAGGTCGCCAAACACCGTCCAGACCGGCGCGGTGGTGTCGCCCGCTGCGTCTTCCACGGCGTCTTCCAGTGCCGACATCAGGCGGTCTCCACCGGTTCGGCGCGCGGGCCCAGCGTGCGCAGTTTTTCGATCACACCGTGCTGGGCGCTGATGCTCAGGTCGATCACCTCGCGCGCCTGAGCCACGTAGTAGGCCAGCTGCTCGTCGCTGCGCGCGGTGGAGCGTGAAATGGCCGCCTCCACCTGCTGCAGCGCCGTGGCCAGCTTCTCGTTGCCGGCGTGGAACAGCTCCACGCCCTGGCCAAAGGCATCGCCCCAGCTGGACAGCTCCACCGCGTTGGCCTGGGCCTGCACCGCCATCTGCGCGGCCTGGCGCGCGGCGTCTTCCACCGTCTGCACCAGCGTGCCCAGCCGCTGCACCAGCGCCGTGCGTTCGGCCAGCGTGGCGTTCTCCTGGGTGGACAGCCGCGCCATTTCCTCGCGCAGCTGGGCCAGCACGCCGGCGGCAGCCTGAGGCACTTCAGACGCGGTCTGCAGCAGCCGCGAAAGCGGCGCCTCCAGCGCGGCGCCCAGCGTGGCCAGGTGCTGCGCCACGCCGGCTTGCAGCTCGCCCAGGCGCGCCACGGCGGCGTCGCCGCGGCGCTGCTCGTCGGCGCGCAGGGCTTCCATCTGCATCTGCCAGGTGGTGGCCAGCGCCTGGGTGCCGGCCGCGTTCTTTTGCGCCAGCGCCTCCATGCCGTCGGTGATCTGCTGCGCCATGGCGCCCATGCTGGCGGTGGTCTGCTGCGTCAGCGCCTCCACGCGAGCCGTTGCACCGGCGGCCAGCGCCTCCATGCGCGCGGCAGCCTGCTGCCCCTGCGCGCCCAAGCCTTCGGCCAGGCCCTGCAGCTGCTGCGACCACGCCTGCAGGCGCTGGGCCTCTTGCCGGGCCTGGTCCTGTGCGATCTGCGCCATGGTGGCTTCCATCACGGGGCGGATGCTCTCGCCCGCCGCACGTGCGCCGGCGGCCAGGCTGTCTTGCAACGCCGTGCCCACGTCGCGCGCCAGCGTGGTGTAGGCCGTTACGGCGTCCTGCTGAAAGCGCGCCTGCGAGGCCAGCAGGCGTTCGTCCAGCTGCTGGCTGCGCTGCTCGATCTGCGCCATCAGCGCGTCCAGCCGGTCCACCAGCTGCGGCAGCGCCACGGCCTGGGCCTGGGCGGCGTGCAGCGCCTGCTCGCGCTGGTGCGCGGGCGAAAACGGCCGCAGCACCGTGGCCACGCTGCCGTCCAGCACGCGCGCCACCGCCAGGCGTTCGCGCCGGCACAGGGCCGACATCAGCCCCAGCATGGCCGAAGCGGCCACGCCTGCGACCGACGTGCCAAACGACAGCCCCAGCCCGCGGATCGGCTCGGCCAGCGCCGCGCGGATGGCCTGCAGGTCGGTGGAGCCCTCCAGCGCAAACACCGCGCCGCGGAAGGTGACCACCATGCCCAGGAAGGTGCCCAGCATGCCCAGCATCACCAGCAGGCCCACCAGGTAAGGCGTGAGCGCAGGCCCCGGCAGCGCCCCACGGCCCGACTCAATGCGCAGGCGCACGGTGGTGCGCAGGGCGGCGGGCACGCCGGCCAGCCAGTCACCCAGCGCGGTGGCCCCAGGCGCGGGCACCTGCGCCAGCGCGCTGGCCAGCGCAGCGGTGTCGGCGCGGTACTGGCGCAGCTCGTGCGCGCCCAGCAGGTAGGCCGCGGCAATGGCCACCGTCATGGCCAGCGCCAGCGCATGCGTGCCCACAAAGCCCACGCCCACCCAGGCCACGGCCGCCAGGCCGGTGGCAAATGCAATCCAGAAAAAACGTTGGGTCATGGGCACATCAGGGTGAATGGTTCAGTTCAATGCCGGTGGCTTCGATCAGCCCGGCAACGGGTTCAAGCCGCAGGTCCAGCTCGGCATGCAGCGCCTGCTGCCAGTTCTGCTCAAAGTGGTGCAGCCAGGCACCGGGGCGGCGCCAGAGCATGGGGTCGTCTTCGGGTGCCTCGCAGCCTTCGGGCAGGGCCTGGCGCGCGTCGTTCAGCGCCTTCAGGTGCGCGGCCTGCAGCTGGCCAAAGCGCCGCTCCAGCACCGTGACAGCCACCGGCAGCAGCGCCTGTTCACGCGGGGACACCACCTTGTCCATCGCAGCGTCCAGCGCCGCGAGCTGGTGCAGCGCGGGGCTGGACGCCGCCAGCGCATCGCGCGCGCGCTGGCGCAACGCGTCCACGGCCAGCCCCATCTGGCGCTGCAGTTCCAGGTGGCGGCGCTTGTACGGCGCGTAAGTGAACTCATTGGGCAGTGCGGGGGCCTGGACGATGGCGCGGGCCTGCTGGGCGCGCACCTGGGCAAAGTCCCGGGCCAGCGTGGTGGGCGGTACCGGCCGGCGGCCCGGGGCCGGTGCCTGCGCCGCAGCCGGGCCCATGGCCTGGATGGCGCGGTGCGCCGCGTGCAGGCTGATCGCGTCAAACGCGCTGACCCACTGCGCCAGCCGCTCGCCCAGGTCCGCGCCGGCCTCGGGCGGGGCGTCGGGCGTCCACTGCGACAGCAGGCGGACCAGGGGGGTACTGGCAAAGGCGGGGTTCAAGGGGGTAGGGCTCAGGAGGGGCAGGGGAAACCTGCACGGGGACCGTATTAGAAACGATCCGGCAACCTGACCTGCGGCAAACTGGGGGCAGCACCCAAATGGCAGGCCCACCATGCAAACCAAAACCTTCACCACCGGCCGCATCCGTCAAGCCGTGTACGACCCCGCCACGCAGCAACTGGACCTGCACTGGGACAGCAAAACCATCCAGGCCTACAAGCATGTGCCGGCCGAGGTCTACCGCCGCCTGTGCAGCGCGCCCAACCCCACCACCTATTGGGAAGACCGCATCGCCGAGGAATACCCCAAAGGCACGCCCATGAACCAGCCGGGCGGGGGGTCGGGCGGTGAGGTGGGCGCCGGCAAAAGCCTGAGCGACCTGTTTGGCGCCCTGGACAACCCGGATGGGGCCGACAAGCCATGACTTCCCCAGCCAGCCAATTCGCCCCCGTCCAGCTGCCCCACGCCAGCCGCCTGATCAACCACGGCCCCACGGTGCTGGTGACCAGTGCCTACGGCGGGCGCGGCAACGTGATGGCGGCGGCCTGGAGCATGCCGGTGGAATTCACCCCGCCGCGCATCGCCATCGTCATTGACAAGAAAACCTTCACGCGCGAGCTGGTCGCCGCCAGCGGTGCATTTGCCATCAGCCTGCCCGGCAGCGCGCTGGCCGCCCTGACCTTTGCCGTGGGCAGCACCAGCGGGCGCGACGAAGACAAGATCGCGCGCCACGGCCTGCAGACCACACCCGGCCCCGTGCTGGGCGTGCCCGTGATCGAGCAGGGCTGCGCCGCCTGGCTGGAATGCCGCCTGATCCCCGAGCGCCACACCGAGGACGCTTACGACACCTGCTTTGCCGAAGTGGTGGCCGCGGCAGCGGACGCGCGCATCTTTGTGAACGGGCGCTGGGACTACCGCGACGACAACGCGGCGCTGCAGCCCATCCACCACCTGGGCGCGGGGAATTTTGTGCGGGCAGGTGGTGTGGTGCGGGGGGCCGCATGAGCGCCGCCCGGCCGCCCGAAGGCGCTCGCACCGCAGTGCGCAGCACGGAGGTTACCCAATGAGCTTGCTGGCGCGCTACCTGCCCCGCCACGACTTCAGCGAAACGCACAGCATCCACATCGCAGCGCCACCCGCGGCCGTGCTGGACGCCGTGGCCCGTGCCGACCTGACAGACGACCCGCTGGTGCGCGCGCTGCTGCGCTTGCGCGGCCTGCCGCTGCGCCTGCGCCGCTGGCTGAACCCGGCATCCGCGGTGGGGGAGGACGTGTGGAGCGGCTTTGGCCTGCACCGCTTCACCCCGCTGGGCCGCGACGCGGACCGCGAAATCGCCTTTGGCCTGGCGGGCCGGTTCTGGGAAGCGTCAGGCGGGCTGGTGACCGTGGCGGATGCGCAGGCCTTCGAGCACTTCAACCAGCCCGGCGCGGCCAGGCTGGTGATGACCTGGATCGCGCAGCCGCAGGCCGGCGGCACACAGCTGACCACCATCACCCGCGTGGCCTGCCCGGACGAGGCCACGCGCAAACGCTTTGCGCCGTATTGGTATCTGATCCGGCCGGCGAGCGGGTTCATTCGCGGGCGGGCGCTGCGGCGGGTGAAAAAGATGGCGGAAAGTGATTGATTTGAAAGAGTTTTCAGGGTATTTTTGATTTTTCAACTATTTCCCTGAAAACGTGGACGCCTTCATCGAGCTGACCGAATCGCAAAAGCGCCAGTACATCGACGCTGAGGCGGTGTTTCGCGCGCTGGAGCAGGCCCAGGCCGAAGCGCAGGCGGTGCGCGGCTCCATGTTCTGGCGTGAGCAGGCCGGGCGGCGGTACCTGATCCGCGAATCGGCCGCTGGCGCGCAGAAATCCCTGGGGCCAGATACGCCCGAAAACCAGCAGATCCACGACCGTTTTGCCGAACGCAAGGCAGCGGCAGAGGGCCGCGTGCAAACGCTGAAAGCGGCACTGAAAGAGCAGCAGCGCCTGAACCGCGCCCTGCGCGTGGGCCGCGTGCCCAACGTGGTGGTGGACACGCTGAATGCATTGGCGCAGGCCGGGCTGCAAGAGCACTTTCTGACGGTGGGCACCCACGCGCTGTATGCGTACGAGACGGCGGCTGGCGTGCGCGTGCAATCCGCCGCCACGGCCACGCGCGACATCGACCTGCTGTTTGACACCCAAAAGCGCCTGAGCTTTGTGACGCAGCTGCAGCGGCTGGACACATCGCTTCTGGGCGTGCTGCGCAAGGCGGACAAGACCTTTGCCGTGCGGCGCGACCAGCTGCAAACGGCGGTGAACGGCGAAGGCTTTGAAGTGGACATCATCCGCCGGACCGCCCGCGACGGCGACCCGCACCCCCTGCGCATGAGCGACGACGAGTCCGACATCTGGGCCGTGCAGGTGCCCAGCGGCCAGACGCTGTTGTCATCCAACAGGTTCAGCCAGGTGGTGGTGGCCACAAGTGGCGGGATGGCGCGCATGGACACGGTGCACCCGGCGGACTTTGCGCGGATCAAGCGCGCGCTGGCGGGGCGGGCGGATCGGGATCCGTTGAAGAAATCGAAGGATGCGTTGCAGGCGTCAGTGGCGGAGCAGTTGCTTGCAGACTACCTGCCCCAAAAATAGCCGGTGATGGACTGGGCCGGCGTGCCTTTACTGCGAATCCGCAAACGCCTGGCGAAACCCATCGGCAAACGCGCGGTGGCCACTGATCGTCAGCGTCAGCGTGAGGCGCCCACCCGCATCGGCCGACAGCAGCACTTGTGTGTGCTGCATGTCCCAAGTGATGGCCAGCCGCGCGCCGGCCGCATCCGTGGCCTGCAGGTCAAACGCCCAATCCCTCGCGTCGCCCTCATCACCGTCGCTGGACGGAGGGCCAAACAGGTGGGTGGCCCAGGCCAGCACCGCCTGCACCTCGGCCAGCAAGGCTGGCAGGCGATCTGGCAGCACAGACGCCATCGCGTCAAACGCGCAGGCGCCAGATTCCTCGTCTGTGGCGTCGAAAAGGAGGTAGCTCAGTCGTTGGGACATCGCATAAGGATGCATCACTTGCCTCGGGCCTTAAGTGGCGGGTGGACTGTCTTGCTTCATCGAGGCCCCCTGTCTGCGCTGCAAATGTCCAGTGGATGAGTTCACTTTTTCGTAGGCTAGAGATAACTTGAAACCTACATCCTGTGCCCGGATCAGCACCCGAGCAAATTCGACAAGTGGCCGCTCTTGTCCGCCGTTCGGATGTCCAGTCGGAAAAGTCTTGTTCGCGATCGCATAGGCCATCAGCGCCTCGCCCCAGTCCTCGCCTTTATCAACCTCCGTAAGGCGTGCGCCCTTGTGCAGCCTCCTGAAGAAATCGTCGCCCGATTTCGCGCCTTCGAGTTCCAGAAGTAGAGCGTCAGGCGCGTATCTTTGTTCTGGGTTGTCGCCGCGTGAGTGCGTAGATAGGGAGAGTGCGACATCCAAAAGTTCGGCAATGGTGAAGTTAGCCATTTCGATATCGGGCGCTGACACTTGGAACGCGCCGTGAAATGCTTCCTCTACAGCGGCCTTACGCAGCGTTCGCACGAAGTCATCGCGATCGGCGTCCAGCACAATGAAGCTGAATATTTCGCTGGCCTTGTCCGCAGCGAGAGAGTCGGCGAATGCAAGTCCGCGACCGCGTTTCTCGACCACGCTGCCGCGGAGGTTGATAAAAGTGCACTGACTGGTATGGCCCACGGCGTGCCGTAACGCCCCAAGTTCGGTTTCACCCTCGACGTAGCAACGTGCCTTTACGCCAGCGCCCAAACCAAATCGTCCTAAATAGTCGCGCAACGTACCCGGCGAAGCATCGAACACGCGCTCTGTTCCATACAGGTTCTTTCGAGCACCATCCATCCATGTGCCTGCGCCGATCTGATCTTCTTCGGGCAACTGGACCTGCAGAAGGCGCTCGACGGCGCGGCGGATCGATTCGGCCGCGTCCAGCAATCTCATCGCCGCGCCGATTCTGTCCTCGATGCGGTCGCGCTCAAACCGTTTCATGAGCCGCAGCAGGGTATGCAGCTCGCTGTTGGAATCGAGCTCGCTGGCGGACAACGCGAATGTCTCTCGAATGTTTCGAATCGCGTCATCCGGAAGCGACCGAAGAACTATTTCAAGCCGTCGTCCATGCGCCTGCAGCCATATTTGCTCGGAACTGCCGGTGTCTGCCGGCTCTCGCCGAGTCCAGCGGACGGGCTCACAGACCGCTGCCAATTCGGTGATCCAGTTCCAATGGTCGAACCTATCGATGAATGCGTCGGATTCTGTCCAGCGCTGGAGTTCGCGGAGTTGCCAGTCGACCACGCTAAGTACACCAGGTGTCCAGGTCAGATACTGGGTGTTGCTTGTGTTGACGCGCAAGGTCCGCACCACATGGTGCAGCACAAATACCTTGTACGGATGGAAGTATGGGGTGAACTGATCTTCAGGAGAGGGCCCTTCTGGAACGAACGATGGCGCACCTTCTGGCCTTCGCCGGGGAGATCGCACGTCTATGAAGCGGAAGCCGTGCGGCGTTGAGGCCGACTCGAAGCCCGAGGCTTCGGAGTGCGCCTCGGCAGTCACTACATCCGCACGCAACAGCCCGATTCGCCAGAGCGCACGGATGCTGTCGTCATCGAAATGCCCAAAGCCGAGTTTCCAGGCGAGCTTCGCGAATCTTGCTGCGTCGTGAGGCGTGGATTCCCAGCCCGTCCATCCGGCCAGGCTGGAGCGAAGTGGGCGGAGGTCAATGTGTCGGTAGGGATTGAGGTCGGGTGTCATCACGTGCGCGTTTGAGGATGTTCGGCAATCTGGCGTAAGTTTCGCTTTCTGACGAGCCCCTGCCAGCCACACGGAAGTCCTTACCCTCCCGGCAACGGCAACGCCGTCTTGTACCGCACCTGCTTGAGTGCAAACGACGACCGTATCTTCTCGATCCCCGGTATCGGCGTCAGCTGTTCCAGGATGAACTTCTCCAGCGCCCCCATATCCGCCACCGCCACGCGGATCAGGTAGTCGCTGTCGCCGGTCATCAGGTAGCACTCCATCACCTCGTCGTGCTCGGCTATGCGACGCTCGAACTCGGCCAGCGCTTGCTTGCTCTGTTCCTTCAGGCTGATATTGATGAACACGTTCAGCCCCAGGCCCAGTGCCTTGGGGTCGGCCAGCGCGACGTACTGGCGGATCACGCCCGCGGCCTCCAACGCCTTCACCCGCGTCAGGCAGGGCGAGGGGCTCAGGTGCACGCGCTGGGCCAGCGCCACATTGGTCAGGCTGCTGTCTTGCTGCAGTGCGGCCAGAATTCGCAGGTCTATCGCGTCCAGATGCATGGCGTGCTGTTTTGTTGATAGTTGACGGCATTTTATGCCGCCAATGCTTCATGAGAAGGCATTATCGCAACCAAATACTGACCCCGGCGGCCTACAGTGCGATGCATGACCGACCACAGCCTCACCCGCTTTCTCGCCAGCGACGGCATCGACATTGACCCGGACGAGACCGCCGAATGGCGCGACGCTTTCACCGCCCTGGTGGCCGCGCACGGCCCGGCGCGGGCGCGCTATGTGCTGGACCAGCTGGCCGTGATGGCGCGCACGCCGCACGTGGGCTGGCAGCCCGAGCTGGTCACGCCCTATGTCAACACCATTGCCGTGGACCAGCAGCCGCCGTTCCCCGGCGATCTGGCGGTGGAGGAAAAGCTGGCGTCGCTGATGCGGTGGAACGCGCTGGCCATGGTGGCGCGCGCGAATGGCGCGTATGGCGAGCTGGGTGGCCACATTGCCAGCTACGCCAGCGCGGCCGATTTGTTTGAGGTGGGGTTCAATCATTTCTTTCATGCAAGGAATGACCAGCACGGCGGGGACCTCGTGTTCTTCCAGCCGCACAGCGCACCCGGTGTGTATGCCCGCGCGTTCCTCGAAGGCCGATTGACGGAAAACGACCTGGCCCACTACCGGCAGGAGCTGACCGCCCCCGCGTTCAAAGAAGGTAAGGGCGCGCGCGGCCTCAGCAGCTACCCCCACCCCTGGCTGATGCCCGATTTCTGGCAGTTCCCCACCGGCTCCATGGGCCTGGGGCCGATCAGCTCGATTTACCACGCGCGCTTCATGCGTTACCTGTCACACCGGAATTTGCTCAACTGCGAGGGCCGCAAAGTGTGGGGCGTGTTCGGCGACGGCGAGATGGACGAGCCCGAATCCATGAGCGCGCTCACGCTGGCCAGCCGTGAAAAGCTGGACAACCTGGTCTGGGTGGTCAACTGCAACCTGCAGCGGCTGGACGGCCCGGTGCGCGGCAACGGCCGCATCATCGACGAGCTGGAAAAGCTGTTTCGCGGCGCGGGCTGGAACGTGATCAAGCTCGTGTGGGGCAGCGACTGGGACGGCCTGTTTGCCCGCGACACCACCGGCGCGCTGACCCGCGCCTTTGCCAACACGGTGGACGGCCAGATGCAGACCTTTGCCGCCAAGGACGGCCGCTTCAACCGCGACACCTTCTTTGGCCAGAATGCTGAGCTGGCCGCGCTGGCCCAGGGCATGACGGACGAACAGATTGACCGCCTGAAGCGCGGCGGGCACGACCTGGTGAAGATCCACGCCGCCTATGCCGCAGCCGCGCGCCACACCGGCCAGCCCACCGTGATCCTGGCCCACACCAAAAAGGGCTACGGCATGGGCCAGGCCGGCCAGGGCAAGATGACCACGCACAGCCAGAAGAAGCTGGACGAGGGCGCGCTCATCGAGTTTCGCAACCGCTTCAACCTGCCGCTGACCGACGCGCAGGCGACGAACCTTGAATTCTTCAAACCCGCAGAAGACAGCGCCGAGATGCAATACCTGCACGCCCGGCGCACCGCGCTCGGGGGCTACCTGCCCAAAAGGCACTCGCCCCAGCAGGCACTACCCGTGCCTGCCATCGCGTCGTATGCGGCGTTTGCCACGGCTGCGGCGGGCAAGGAGATGTCCACCACCATGGCCTTTGTGCGCATGCTGGGCAATTTGTTGAAGGACAAGGAGCTGGGCCCCAGGATCGTGCCCATCGTGGCCGACGAGGCCCGCACCTTCGGCATGGCCAACCTGTTCAAGCAGGTGGGCATTTACAGCAGCGTGGGCCAGCGCTACGAGCCCGAGGACATCGGCTCGGTGCTGAGCTACCGCGAGGCGCTGGACGGCCAGATCCTGGAAGAGGGCATCAGCGAAGCCGGCGCCATCGCCAGCTGGACGGCTGCAGCCACCAGCTACAGCGTGCATGGCTTTCCCATGCTGCCGTTCTATATCTACTACAGCATGTTCGGCTTCCAGCGCGTGGGCGACGCCATCTGGGCCGCGGCCGACCAGCGCGCACGCGGCTTCCTGCTGGGTGCCACCAGTGGCCGCACCACCCTGGGCGGCGAGGGCCTGCAGCACCAGGACGGCTCCAGCCACCTGATTGCGGCCACCATCCCCAACTGCAAGGCCTACGACCCGGCCTTTGCGGGCGAGATGGCGGTGATCATTGACCACGGCATGCGTGAGATGCTGGTGGAGCAGAAAGACGTTTTCTATTACGTGACGCTCATGAACGAGAACTACGCCCAGCCGGACCTGCCCGCGGGCGTGGAGGCCGGCGTGGTGCGCGGTGGCTACCGCTACGGCAGCTTTGGCGAAGGCGCGCCACGCGTCACGCTGCTCGGCTCGGGCGCCATCCTGACCGAGGTGATCAAGGCCGCGCAGCAGCTGGCAGCCGACGGCATTGCCAGCGAGGTACTGAGCATCACCAGCTGGAGCGAGCTGGCCCGCAACGCCGGCTACGCCGCACAGCTGCTGCAGGGCGCAGCGCCCATCGTGGCCGCCAGCGACTATGTGCGCGCCGTGCCCGAGAGCATCCGTCAGCACGTGCCCACCGGGCGCAGCTACACCACGCTGGGCACCGACGGCTTTGGCCGCAGCGACACGCGTGCGGCGCTGCGGCAGTTCTTTGGCGTGGACGCAGCCGCCATTGCCCACTCGGCGCGGCAAGCGCTTCTGTCATTGCGGGCTTGACCCGCAATCCATGGCTTTAAGATGCGCCCATGCCTTTTCCCTCACGCTATTGGGCCGACCTCGCCACGACCGATTTCGCCGCGCTGGACCCGGTGCGCACGGTGGCGGTGCTGCCCGTGGCCGCCACCGAGCAGCACGGCCCCCACCTGCCGCTGAGCGTGGACCAGGCGCTGGCGGATGGCGTGGTGGCCGCGGCGTTGCCGCATTTGCCGGCCGACCTGCCCGCGCTGTTCCTGCCGACCCAGGCCGTGGGCTACAGCCCCGAGCACACGGCCTTTGCCGGCACGCTTACGCTGTCGGCGCCCACCGTGATTGCGTTGTGGACCGAACTGGGCGAAAGCGTGGCGCGCGCCGGTGTCAAAAAGCTGGTGCTGTTCAATTCCCACGGCGGCCAGGTCAGCCTGATGGACATCGTGGCGCGCGAGCTGCGCAACCGCTGCGGCCTGATCGTCTACAGCACCAGCTGGTACAGCCTGCCGCTGGGTCCTGACGTGGAGGGCCTGTTCAGCCCCGACGAGCACCGCTTTGGCGTGCACGCGGGCGAGATTGAAACCTCCATGATGCTGGCGTTGTGCCCGCAGCATGTGCGCATGGGGCAGGCGCAGAACTTTGCCTCTGCATCGCAGGCGCGCGCGGCAGCCAACCCCATCCTGGGCAACGGCAAAAGCGCCAAACTCGGCTGGGCCATGCAGGACTACAACGCGGCGGGTGCCGCCGGTAACGCCGCCGCCGCCACGGCGGACAAGGGCCGCACGGTGGTGCAAGCCGCGGGCAGGCAGCTGGCCGCGCTGCTGCAGGAAGTGTCTGCGCTGCCGCTGTCTACCGTGGCCGGCGCGGCACAGCAGTAACTAAATAGCACTGTTGCGCGCGCGCCAAGCGCGCAGCGAAATGCGGGAACAGTGTGCGCTGCGTCACAGGGGCGCAGCAGGGGGCTCCTTAGACTTGACCTACAGAAAGGAGAACCACCATGTACCAGCCCGCACCCCAGTCAGCCCCTGCCTTGCAGGCACCGGTCACGCGATCGCTTGGCAGTCCGGTGGTTCCCGTTGCGTATTCACGCTTTTCCTTCTGGCAGCCGCGCAGCCCGCGTATCGCGCCGCGCGCCCAGCCCGCAGAGCCGCTGGACCTGGACCAGCGCGTGCGCCAGTCCGGCGAGTGGTAGGCCAGCCGGGCCGCTCAACCCTGCAGCGCTGACAGCAGCCGGCGCAATCCCGCTGCCGCACCCGCTGCATCTCCCATCTGGGCGCGCACGATGGCGCCGTCCACGGCCAGCGCCGCAGCCTGTGCGGTGGCCGCCTGGTGGGCGCCGTGCGGCAGCAGGGCGGCAATCACATCCACCATGTCCTGCTTGTGGCGGGCCGCCACCTGCGCCACACCCGCCACGCTGTCACCCACCTCCGTCACTGCATTGATAAACGCGCAGCCGCGAAAGGCAGGGTCGGCAAACCATTCGGCCAGTGCATCGGCCAGCGGCGCCAGCCCGGCGCCGGGCCTGGCACCGTGGCGGCCCAGCGCGTCCACAAACCAGGCCGTCCAGCGTTCGTGCCGGTAGTCCAGGAACGCGCGCACCAGGTCGTCCTTGGCCGCAAAGTGCCGGTAGAAGGTGAGTTTGGCCACGCCTGACTGCGCAATGATGCGGTCCACGCCCGTGGCGCGGATGCCGTCACGGTAGAACAGGTCGTGCGCCGTGACCAGGATGCGCTCGCGCGCGCTCAGGCTGGAAAGGTCCATGAACCGCATTGTAGACAGACCTGTCTACTCTGTGGCAAAGTAGACAGGTCTGTCTACATCCGGAAGATCATCCATGGAAACCAAGCCCCCACTGCCCCCGTTCACCGCCGAGACCGCCGCGCAAAAGGCCCGCATGGCCGAAGACGCCTGGAACAGCCGCGACCCCGACCGCGTGGTGCAGGTCTACACCGAAGACACCGTGTGGCGCAACCGCGCCGAATTCCCGGTGGGCCGCGAACAGGTGCGCGGCTTTTTGCAGCGCAAATGGGCGCGCGAGCTGGACTACCGCTTGATCAAGGAAGTCTGGGCCTTCACAGACAACCGCATCGCTGTGCGCTTTGCCTATGAATGGCACGA
This sequence comes from Caenimonas sp., assembly GCA_040376925.1. Lineage (GTDB taxonomy): Bacteria > Pseudomonadota > Gammaproteobacteria > Burkholderiales > Burkholderiaceae_C > RAM1. The sequence goes on from JBEIPU010000010.1 coordinate 25,495, forward strand.
CGATTCAGGCCACTGGTACCGAAGCTACGGCAACGAGAACTGGGAGTTCAACGCCCAGGGCTTCATGCAACGGCGCTTTGCCAGCATCAACGACCTGCCCATCGCACAGGCCGACCGCAGGTTCCATTGGCCACTGGGCCGCCGGCCGGACGACCACCCCGGCCTCAGCGAGCTGGGCCTTTAGCAGACCCCAGCGCTTCGGCCAGGAAATCGACGAACGCCCGCACGCGCGCCACGTTCTGGCGCCCCGGCAGGATCAGCGCCGACAGCGGCTGCGGGTCGTCGTCGTACTGCCCGGCCAGCACCGGAACCAGCTGCCCGTTCGCCAGGGCCTGCTCACCCAGAAAGTCGCCCAGCCAGACGATGCCCATGCCCGCGACCGCCAGGTCCAGCAGCAAGTCGGCGTTGTCCGCGCGGACGGTGCCGGTCACGGGCACGGGCAGGCGGCGCCCGTCCTGCACCATGGGCCACTGTGCCAGCCGCTCAAAGCCCTTGAGCAGCAGGCAGTTGTGCTGCAGCAGGTCCAGCGGGGTGCGGGGTGTGCCGCAGCGCGCCAGGTAAGCAGGGCTGGCCGCGATCACGCGCCGCACCGTGGCCAGGGGCTTGAGGATCAGGCCGCTGTCGGCCAGCGGGCCTACACGGATCGTCACGTCAATCTGCTGCGCCTCGGGGTCGATCCGGCGGTCGGTCACCGTCAGGTCCAGGTTCACGCCGGGGTAGCACGCATGGAACTGCGGCAGCAGGCGCGCCAGCCGGTAGCGCGCAAACGCAGTGCCGGTGTTCACGCGGATCAGGCCCTGCACGCGGCCCTGGCTGGCCGCCATCTCGGCCTGGCCCGCCGCCACTGCGGCCAATGCCGCGCGCGCGTGCGGCAGGTAGGCCTCGCCCTCCTGCGTGAGCACCAGGCGTCGGGTGCTGCGCGCGAGCAGTTTGGCGCCCAGCTGGGCCTCCAGCCGGGTCACGATCCGCGCGGCTGCAGAGGCGGTGATGCCGTGGGCCAGGCCTGCGGCCGCAAAAGACCCCAGGTCCACCGTATTGACAAAGACCGCCAGCGCTTGCGTGGTTTGCATGGTGCAGATTGTGACCAAAACAGTCGCAATGCTTGACGGGAATATGACTTTTTCTTCAGAAATTCACTCAATAGACTGCACAGCACCTTCACTCTTTACAGGACACCACCATGCCGCTCGCCCGTATTTCCGTTCCTGCCCACCTCAGTGCTGAGCGCGTTCGCGCGCTGGCCGACGCCGTGCATGGGGGCCTTGTGGCCACCTGCAATGTGCCGGTGGACGACCATTTCCAGCTGATCACCCGCTTTGAGCCGGACGCGATGATCATCAACCCCAGCTTTCCGGGGGTGCACCGCACGGCGGATGCCAGCATCGTGGAAATCCATTTCCTGCGCGGGCGCACCGACGCCCAGAAGGCAGCGCTGTACCGCCATGTGGCCGATGCGGCCGTGCGTGGCGGGTTCCGGGGCGACGACATCTTCATGGCGCTGGTCGAAAACGGCCCCATGGACTGGTCCATGGGCCGCGGCGAACCCTTTGCGGCCAGCCACGTGCCTGCGGCCCACGCCTGACGGCGCACCAAACTGGCACAGCCGTTGCTTGCACCGGCTTTGTGCATGCCCCCGCCACCACTGCCGCCCACATTCACGCCGACCTGCTGCTCGCCTCCACTGGCGAGGGCGTGTTCGGCATTGACCTGGACGGCCACTGCACCTTCATCAACCGGGCGGGGGCGCACATGCTGGGTTTTGAGCCGGCCGAGGTGCTGGGCCGCAACATGCACGAACTCACGCACCATTCGCATGCCGATGGCTCGCATTACCCGGACACCGATTGCCCGATCTTCAACGCCTTCCGCCAGGGGCTGCCCTGCCGCATCGACACCGAGGTGTTCTGGCGGCGTGACCGCAGCGCGTTTGCGGTGGAATATTCCAGTCACCCCGTGCTGGACTGCGCACAGGTGCGTGGCGCGGTCATCACCTTTGTGGACATCACCGATCGCAAGCGCGCGGCCGATGCACTGCAAAAGGCCAAGGACGAGCTGGAGCTGCGCGTGGCCGAACGCACCCGGGAACTGTCGGTCGCCCTGGGCCAGCTGCGCGAGCTGGCCGCCTATTCAGAAGGCGTGCGCGAGGACGAGCGCACCCGCATCGCCCGCGAGGTGCATGACGAACTCGGCAGCTTGCTGGTGGCGCTGAAGATGGATGTGAACTGGCTGGACAAGCGCCTGAGCGAACAGCAGTCGCGCGAGGCGCAGGCCGCGCAGGCCATGCGCGAGCGCATGCGCAGCAAATGCCAGAACATGAGCCGCCTGATCGAGAACGCCGTGGACAACGTGGGCCGCATCATCACCGACCTGCGCCCCAGCATCCTGGACCACCAGGGCCTGTGGGCGGCGCTGGAATGGCAGGCGCATGAGTTCGTGCAGTCGGCCGAGCTGGCGCTGGACTGGCGCATGAATGTAGAGGGCGCAACCGAGCTGCCCGAGCCCGCGGCCATGGCGGTGTTCCGCATCTTCCAGGAAATGCTGTCCAACGTGGGCCGCCATGCGCAGGCAAGCCGTGTAGAGGTGCGCATCGAGGCCACCGCCGCGCAGCTGGACGTGATGGTGCGCGACGACGGCCGCGGTGCCGCGCCCGAGGCATTTGAAGCCGCCACGGCCTACGGCGTGATGGGCATGCGCGAACGGGCCCGCCACTTTGGCGGGCTGATCCACATCGAAAGCCAGCTTGGCCAGGGCTCGGCATTCCATCTGCACATGCCGCTATGAACAGCCAACCCATCCGTGTGCTGATCGGCGACGACCACCGCATCGTGCGCGAGGGGCTCAAGCAGATGCTGGCCGAGGCGCCTGACATAGAGGTGTGTGCCGAGGCCACCAATGGCCCCGATGTGCTCGCGGCGGTGCAGGCCCTGGGGGGCCCGCAGGGCCTGTGCCTGGTGCTGCTGGACCTTGCCATGCCCGGGCGCGACGGGCTGGACGTGCTGCAGGAACTGCGCAAGATATGGCCCGCCCTGCCGGTGCTGATGCTCAGCACCTACCCTGAGAAGCAGTACGCCGTGCGCTGCATCAAGCTGGGCGCGGCCGGCTACCTGAACAAAAGCGCTGACCCCGACGACATGGTCGCCGCGGTGCGCAAGGTGGCCGCCGGTGGCGTGTATGTGACACCCGCCACAGCCGAGGCGCTGGCCAGTGCCGTGGGCGGCGCGTCGGCCAGAACCGGGCCCGAGGCGCTGTCGCACCGCGAGCACCAGGTGTTTCGCCTGCTCACGGCCGGGCAGAGCGTGAGCGAAATTGGTGCGCAGCTGAGCCTTGCACCAAATACGGTCAGCACCTACCGCGCCCGCATCCTGGAAAAAACGGGCACCAAGAACGACGTGGAGCTGGCGCTGTATGCCGAACGCCACGCCAAGGGCAGCCCGCAGGCCTGAGCGCGGCTGATTTGTAGGGCTGCCCCTACACGGCTTCGTTGCAGCGTCGGTCATTTGCGGCGCTGGGGCCGAAAACGTCCACCGCAGGCCCGAACGGGCCCGCCCCTTGCAAAGCCCTGTGCATCTTCCACACGAGGTGCACCATGTCCAGACTGCCTGCTTCCACCCCCGCTGCCCGGCACGACCCTTATGACGCGGACCGCCCGCTGATGCTGCGCTGCAGTTGCGGCCAGGACCATGCGCCGCAGGACCACGCCGCCGCGCTGGCCACCCAGGCCGAAGATATGGCCAACAACCACATTGAGGCCAGCCTGATGAAGGCGCTGTTCCCGGTGGACAGCGTGCGCCGCGGCTTCCTGAAGGCGGTGGGCGCCAACACCGCGCGCGCTGCCATTGCCAGCGTGCTGCCGCTGGGCGCGCTGCAGGCCATGGCCCAGGACAAGGCGCCGCTGGAGAAGAAGGACCTGAAGATCGGCTTCATCCCGATCACCTGCGCCACGCCGCTGATCATGGCGCACCCCCTGGGCTTCTACAAGCAGCAGGGGCTGAATGTGGACGTGGTCAAGACGGCCGGCTGGGCGCTGATCCGCGACAAGATGCTCAACAAGGAATACGACGCCACGCACTTCCTGAGCCCCATGCCGCTGGCGATCTCCATGGGTGTGGGCTCCAGCCAGGTGCCCATGAACGTGGCCACCATCCAGAACACCAACGGCCAGGCCATCACCCTGGCCAACAAGCACAAGGACAAGCGCGATCCCAAGATGTGGAAGGGCTTCAGGTTCGCCGTGCCGTTCGAGTTCAGCATGCACAACTTCCTGCTGCGCTACTACGTGGCCGAGGCGGGCCTGAACCCCGACACGGACATCCAGATCCGCGTAGTGCCGCCGCCCGAGATGGTGGCCAACCTGCGCGCGGGCAACATCGACGGCTATCTGGGCCCGGACCCGTTCAACCAGCGCGCGGTTTACGAGGAGATCGGCTTCCTGCACATCCTGACCAAGGATCTGTGGGACGGCCACCCCTGCTGTGCATTCGGCACCAGCAGCGAATTCATCCAGAAGAACCCCAACACCTTCGCCGCGCTGTACCGCGCGGTGCTCACGGCGTCGGCCATGGCACGCAAGCCCGAGAACCGCGAACTGATCGCCAAGGTGATTGCGCCCGCGCAGTACCTGAACCAGCCCGAGACCGTGCTGCAACAGGTGCTGACCGGCAAGTTTGCCGATGGCCTGGGCAACATCAAGACCGTGCCCAACCGCGCGGACTTTGACCCGATCCCGTGGCAGAGCATGGCGGTGTGGATGCTCACGCAGATGAAGCGCTGGGGCTATGTGAAGGGTGACGTCAACTACAAGCAGATCGCCGAGAAGGTGTTCCTGCTGACCGATGCCAAAAAGCAGATGAAGCTGCTGGACCAAAAGGTGCCTGATGGCGCCTATCCGAAGTTCACCATCATGGGCAAGGTGTTCGATCCGGCCAAACCGGAGGAGTACGTCAAGAGCTTTGCCATCAACAAGATGGGTTGATGGACATGGGAAAGTCACTGAACCTCAAGGCCGCGCTGGTGTCGCTGCTGCTGCTGGTGGTCATGGTCGGCGCGTGGTACGCCGCCACGGTGCAAGGTGCCGCGGGCGGCACCGCGGGCATGACCGCCGAGCAGATCGAATACCAGAAGATGCTGGGCAAGGACCCGGGTGCCGCGAAGACCGGCGGCTTTCCCACGCCGATGCAGATGGGCGCCACGGTCTGGCGCCACCTGTCGGATCCGGTCTATGACAACGGGCCCAACGACAAGGGCATCCTGATCCAGCTGGGCCATTCGCTGGGCCGGGTGGGGCTGGGCTTCCTTCTGGCCTGCCTGGTAGCGGTGCCGCTGGGTTTTGTGATCGGCATGAGCCCGCTGCTCAGCCGCGCGCTGGACCCGTTCATCCAGATCCTCAAGCCCATCAGCCCGCTGGCGTGGATGCCGCTGGCGCTGTACACCATCAAGGACTCGTCGGTGTCGGGCATCTTCGTGATCTTCATCTGCTCCGTCTGGCCGATGCTGATCAACACCGCGTTTGGCGTTGCCTCGGTGCGGCGCGACTGGCTCAACGTGGCCCGCACGCTGGAGGTGTCGCCGCTGCGCAAGGCCTTTCTGGTGATCCTGCCCGCGGCGGCGCCCACCATCCTCACGGGCATGCGCATCAGCATGGGCATTGCCTGGCTGGTGATCGTGGCCGCCGAGATGCTGGTGGGCGGCACGGGCATCGGCTACTTTGTGTGGAACGAGTGGAACAACCTGTCGCTGACCAACGTGATCTTCGCCATCGGCGTGATCGGCGTCGTGGGCATGTTGCTGGACCTGATGTTCGGCCGGCTGCAGAAGATGGTGACCTATGTGGAGTGACCTCGACCAACGCGCCGCGTCCGCGGCGCTCCTGAAAGACCGACCCATGCAACAAGGCTTCCTGAAGATAGAAGGCCTGTCCAAGGCCTTCGCGCCCGCCAAGCCGGTGTTTGCCGATGTGAGCTTCACGCTGGACCGCGGCGAATTCGTCTGCATCATCGGCCATTCGGGCTGTGGCAAGACCACCATCCTGAACGTGCTGGCGGGTCTGGACACTGCGACCAGCGGCCACGTGTTCATGGACGGGCGCGAAGTGGCCGGCCCCAGCCTGGAGCGCGGCGTGGTGTTCCAGAGCCATGCGCTGATGCCGTGGCTGACCGTGCGCAAGAACATTGCCTTTGCCGTGGAGTCGCGCTGGCCGGACTGGACGCGTGCCCAGGTCAACGCGCATGTGGAAAAGTTCGTCGCCATGGTGGGCCTGATGCCCGCCATCGACAAGAAGCCGTCGCAGCTGTCCGGCGGCATGAAACAGCGCGTGGGCATTGCGCGCGCGTTTGCCATCCAGCCCAAGATGCTGTTGCTGGACGAGCCCTTTGGCGCGCTGGACGCGCTCACGCGCGGCACCATCCAGGACGAATTGATGGGCATCGTGCGCGAGACGCAGCAGACGGTGTTCATGATCACCCACGACGTGGACGAAGCCATTTTGCTGGCCGACCGCATCCTGCTCATGAGCAACGGCTCGGAAGGCGCCGGCGGCTACGTGCCCGGCGGTATTGCCGAAACGGTGGTCAATACCCTGCCGCGCAGCCGCAACCGCGCCACGTTGCACCATCTGGCGGGCTACTACGAGCTGCGCAACCACATCGTCGATTTCCTCGTGACCCGCGCCAAGTCGGGTGGCGATCACTGAACCTGTACCCATCTCAAATAAAGGAGCCAACATGAACCGTCTGGAAGTGACCGAAAAAATCATCAGCACCAAGGTGTCCAAGGGCATCAAATGGGAAGACGTGGCCAAAAAGGTCGGCGAGTCCAAGGAATGGACCACGGCCCTGTGCCTGGGCCAGATGACCGCCACCGCCGCCCAGGCCAAGGCCGTCGGCAAGATCTTTGGCCTGAACGCCGAAGAGCAGAAGTGGCTGCAGGTCGTGCCGTACAAGGGCTCGCTGCCCACGCCGGTGCCCACCGATCCGCTGATCTACCGCTGGTACGAAATCGTGAGCGTCTACGGCACGACCATCAAGGAATTGATCCATGAAGAGTTTGGCGACGGCATCATGAGCGCCATTGACTTCAGCATGGACATCCAGCGCCAGGCCGACCCCAAAGGCGACCGGGTCAACGTGGTGCTGTCGGGCAAGTTCCTGCCGTACAAGACTTACTAACCCCCCGAAGCGCCTTCGGCGCCTCCCCCCAGGGGGCGCCACCAGCGGCCCGGCAGAGCCGGTTGCGCGGTGGCACTGGTAAAACGCCGACGCACGGTTAAGCTCGGCAAATGCGCATTTCCGACATACGCCACCGCCTGCGTGCCCTCGGCGCCAAGCCCAGGCACGAGCACCGCGTGCTGCGGCTGTGGTCGCAGGCCTTGCCGCAGGACGCGGGCAAGCGGCGGCTGGAAGACTTCATGCCGCAGGCCCTGCGCGATGCGTTGCCCGCGCTCGCTGATGACCTGCAGGGCCTCGCACGGCTGAAGTCCGAGCACCCTGGCGAAGACGGCTCTTCTCGCCTGCTGGTCGAGCTGGGCGATGGGCAGACCGTGGAAAGCGTGCTGCTGCCACGCGACGGGCTGTGTGTGTCCACCCAGGTCGGCTGCGCGGTCGGCTGCGTGTTCTGCATGACGGGTCAGGGCGGTCTGGTGCGCCAGGTCACAAGCGGCGAAATCGTGGCCCAGGTCGCGCTGGCGCGCACGCTGCGCCCGGTGAAGAAGGTGGTGTTCATGGGCATGGGCGAGCCCGCGCACAACCTGGACAACGTGATCGAGGCCATCGAGCTGCTGGGCACGGCGGGCAACATCGGCCACAAGAACCTGGTGTTCTCCACCGTGGGCGACCCGCGCGTATTTGCCGAGCTGCCGCGCGGCGCGGTCAAGCCGGCGCTGGCGCTGTCGCTGCACACCACGCGCGCCGACCTGCGCGAAAAGTTGCTGCCGCGCGCGCCGCGCATGACGCCTGACGAGCTGGTGGAAGAAGGCGAGCGGTATGCCCGCGGCACGGGCTATCCCATCCAGTACCAGTGGACGCTGCTGGACGGCATCAACGATTCAGAAGAAGAGCTGGCCGGCATCGTGCGGCTGCTCAAGGGCAAGTACGCGGTCATGAACATGATCCCGTACAACAGCGTGCCCGAGCTGGATTTCAAACGCCCGTCGTGGGAGCGCGCCGCGCAGATCGCCCGCACGCTGCACCGCGCCGGTGTGCTGACCAAGCTGCGCCATTCGGCGGGCCAGGATGTGGACGGCGGCTGCGGGCAGCTGCGTGCGCGCGCCGAGCGGCCGGTGCGTCGTGTGATTCCCGTTGCGCCGCAATAGGCGCTACACCCCGGCGCAGTCCGCGTAAGCGTCCAGCGCCCGGCGGTACACCTGCGTCTGGATGCCCAAAAGCCCCAGCACCGAATGAAAGTAGTTGTCGTGGCTCAGGCGTGCGTCGCGCCGGCCCTGCAGGCAGGCGGTGCTGATGGCACTGCGCTGCGCAAAGCCGGGCGACAGCCAGGTGATCCAGGGCACGTGCTTTTGCACATCGGGCGCCAGTGCATAGGGCAGGCCGTGCAGGTACAGGTTGTTTTCACCCAGTGATTCGCCGTGGTCGGCTACATACAGCATGGCGGTGTCGTATGCCGGCTGCTGCGCCTTGAGCCACTGGATGCCTGAGGCCAGCAGCCAGTCGGTGTAGGCGATGGAGTTGTCATAGGCGTTGACCAGCGCGTCGCGCTCACAGTCCTGCAGGTTGACGCTGGTGCACTCCGGCCAGAAGCGCTTGGCCGCGGCGGGCGAGCGCTGCCAGTACGCCGGGCCGTGGCTGCCCATCTGGTGCAGCACCACCACCACGCCGCGCGCGCGGCGCACCGGGTCCAGCGCGGCGATGCGCGCGTCCAGCCCGTCCAGCATCACGCCGTCCAGGCATTCGCCACCGGGGCACAGCTGCGGGTGCGCCAGGCCGGACGTATTCACCTGTGGCACGCGGTCGCACACGCCTTTGCAACCCGACTGGTTGTCCAGCCACAGCACAGCCAGCCCCGCGCGCTGGATCACGTCCATCAGGCCTTCGTAGTGGTGGCTGCGTGCCTCGAACGCATCGCGGCCCAGGTGCGAAAACATGCAGGGCACCGATGCTGCGGTGCTGGTGCCGCACGACCAGGCATGGCGAAAGCTCACGACGTTCTCGCGCGCCAGCTGCGGCGTGGTGTCGCGTGCATAGCCGTTCAGGCCGAAGTTGCCGCTGCGTCCTGTCTCGCCCAGCACCAGCAGCATCAGCGGCGGCTTGCGGCCGGGCGCGCCCGCCAGCGTGGCGTCCAGCCCGATCGGCTCCAGCCGCGATTCATCGCGCCGCAGCGGCGCGGCGGCCAGCCAGCCGGCGGCATACAGCGCGGCCAGCGGGTTCATCAGGTAGCGCACCTGCTTGTGGTTGCGCATGGTGGACGACAGCGGCTGAAAGCTTGCCAGCCCCACCGCCAGCAGCACGGCCAGCGCGCTCGTCACCCACAGCAGGTTGCGCCAGGCGCGCGCTGTCCACGCGCCCCAGGCCACCGGGGCGCGCCACACCGCCAGGGCCGGCAGCCCGCCCAGCAGGCCCACGACCAGCAGCAGGCGCGGGCTGAACAGCGCGGCGGCTTCGTGGCGGTCAGTCTGCAGTGCGTTGACCACCATGCCGGCGTCAATGACCACGCGGTAGCTCAGCATGAAGTACGCCGCAGCGGCGGCCGTCAGCAGCAGCACCATCAGCACCGGCTTGAGCGTCCAGCGCCAGGCCAGCAGGCCCACCACGGCCATCAGCGCCGCGGCCATGATCAGCGCCAGTGCGGCGGCAAACAGCCAGCCCGCCGGCCGTGCAAACACCGCCAGGTCGGCCAGCGCATTCCACAACGGCAGATTGGCGGCGGTCGCCATCCACAGGCAGGCGGCGCCGGCCAGCCAGACAGGTTTGAGTGGCTGGGGCGTCATGCGTACTCCGGCAGGCGGCGGGCTGCTGCATCAATCGCCCAGGCCACGCACCAGCACACCCAGAACGACCACAGCGTGTGGCTCATGAAGTGCGCGCCGCGCATCTGTTGCGCCATGCCCAGCACCAGCCCGGCGGCGACGGCAGCGGCCAGCCAGCCGCGCGCCAGGGCCGCCCGTGTGTCGCGAAAGGCGAAGTAGCCACCCACAAAGGCAAACCCCGCCGACGCGTGCCCCGCGGGAAAGCAGCGCCCGCTGCCGCCGTCGCCCTGCGTCCATGCCAGCCAGTGCTGCAGGCCCAGGCTGGCGTGGCGCGCCACGCCGCCAAAGTCGCTCATGTCCCAGGGGCAGCTGGCGCCGCTGAACGATTTGAGGGTGCTCACGGCCAGCGCCGCCGCCAGCGTGGTGCCCGCCAGCTGAAGCCGCCGCGCCCTGCGTATGCCGCGCAGCCAGCCCCAGGGCCACCACACGCCCAGGCACAGCGCCAGCGTCACCGCCCAGGCCAGCCGGCGCGCGCCGTCATGCAGCACATGGGTCAGCAGCCAGCTGTCGCGCAGGGCAAACCCGTGGGCGTCACCCCACCAGCGCGCCAGCGCCATGTCCTGCTGTGCGGCGTCCCAGCCCAGCAGTGCCAGCGTCAGCGCCGCGGTGGCCAGCGCGGTAAACCGGTGGGATGCAGTGGTCATGGGGCGCGACTGTGGCCGCGCTGCCTTAAGGCGGCCTTAACCCATGGCGCGCCACAATGGCGCCATGCGAGTACTGGTGGTGGAAGACGACGAGGGCATTGCCCTGGGGCTGAAGGCCCACCTGCGCCAGCAGGGCTGGGCCGTGGACGTGACCGGGAGCGTGGCCGGTGCCTGGGCGGCCTTGCGCGCCGAGCCGTTTGACCTGGTGCTGCTGGATCTGGGTCTGGCCGATGGCGACGGCGCGCAGGTGCTGCGCCAGCTGCGCGCCGCGCCGGATGGCAAGCTGCCGGCACCGGGTACGCCGGTGCTGATCATGACGGCACGCGATCAGGTGGCCTCGCGCATTGCCGGGCTGGACATGGGCGCGGACGACTACGTGACCAAGCCATTCGACCCCGACGAGCTGGCCGCGCGCATGCGCGCGCTCGCGCGTCGCGCGGCTGGCCGGGCGCAGGCCACATTGCAGGTGGGCGAGCTGCGCATCGACCCGGCCGCGCACACGGTGCTGCGCGCGGGTATGCCAGTTGCGCTGTCGGCGCGCGAATTCGGCGTCCTGCTGGCACTGGTGGAGGCCCGCCCGCGCGTGCTGTCGCGCGCGCAGATCGAAGCCCGGTTGTACAGCTGGGACCAGGCGCTGGACAGCAACGCCATCGAGGTGCATGTGCACCACCTGCGCCGCAAGCTGGGCGACGGCGTGATCCGCACGCTGCGCGGTGTGGGCTACTTCGTGCCCGAGGAAAAACCATGATCGCGCGCCGCTCGCTCACCCGCCACCTGCTGGCCTGGGCGCTGGGCGCGCTGCTGGTGGTGTGGGCAAGCTTCGTGGTAGTGGGCTACCTGACGGGCCTGCACGAGGCCGACGAGCTGACCGACGGCCACCTGGCCAGTGTGGCCAGCCTGATGCTGGCCGAACGCGACGGCCGCTTCGCCGCGCGGAGCGATCCCGCCGCGCTGGCCGGCCCGGGCACGCTGCGCAACCACGACTACCAGCAGTCGCTGAGCGTGGTGGTGTGGAACGCCGCGGGCGAAGTGATCACGCGCACCGGTGATGCGCCGACGCCGCCGTTTGCGGCCCCGGAAGGCTTTGAGACGCTGCGCCTGGGCAGCCCCGCCGTGCAGTGGCGGGCGTTTTCGCGCTGGGACGGCAGCGAGCGCCAGCGCAAGGTCATGGTTCTGCTGAGCGTGCGCGAGCGCGATGACCTGGCCCAGGACATTGCCGAGCAGATCGCGCAACCCGGCCTGTGGCTGCTGCCGGTGGTTGCACTGGTGCTGGGGCTGGCCATCCGCAAGGGGCTGCGGCCGCTGTACGACCTGTCGCGCGACGTGCATGCGCTGGACATCCGCCAGCGCGAGCCGCTGCGCAATGCCCACCCCGAGGAAGAATTCCGCGCCGTGGTGGACTCCATCAACATGATGGCTGCTCGCTACCACGCCACGCTGACGCGCGAACGGGAGCTGGCTAACGAGCTGGCGCACGAGCTGCGCACGCCGCTGGCGGCCATCACGCTGCAGGCGCGTGCGTTGCGCCAGGAGCCTTCGGGCGGGCAGCGCGACGCCATGCTGCAGCGGCTGGAAAGTGACGCACTGCGCGCCGGCCAGGTGCTGGCCGACCTGCTGGCGCTGGCGCGCGCCAGCCGCACCGAGCTGGCCGAGGCTGCGCAGCCGCTGGACTTGAGTGATCTGGCGCGCGAGGTGGTGGGCGAATTTGCCCAGGCCGCGCATGACGGCGCGCACGAGCTGTCGCTGGCCTGCCCGGGGCCGTTTGCAGTGACCGGCCACCCCGTGCTGCTGGGCCTGGCGTTGCGCAACCTGGTGGAAAACGCATTGAGCCACACCCCCCGCGGCACGCGCGTGGAAGTGCAGCTGGACCCGGCGGGCCGCTGGGTGCAGGTGTGCGACGACGCGGGGCAGGGCGCGGTGGCCGACGCAGCCCAGCCATCCACCGGCGGCCCCGGCGTCGGGGCCCTGGGGCTGGGGCTGGGCCACCGTGTGGTGGAAAAAATCGCCGCGATCCACGGCGCCACCTTCAGCCAGGCCGCGGCACCCGACGGCTTTGCCAGCTGCTACCGGCTGGTGTTCCCGCCGGCCTGAAGCCGCGTCAGCCCAGCTCGAAAAACCGCATCACCACCCGGTCGGGGTGGCGCGCGCCGGTGCCCACGAACAGCCGTTCGCGCAGCCAGGCCAGCGACGGTGCCGAGGCCTCCATGCGCGGCGCGCAGCGAAAGTACACCAGGGCCGGGTCCACCGGCTCGCCGCGGATCAGGCGTGCGGTGACGTCCGCAGTCGCGCAGCGCAACGCCTCGTTGCGCACATAGATCAGGTCGCCGGCGTCGGTCTCCAGCACATAGTGCGCCTCCAGCTCGGCCGTGGTGTCGCTGCTGACCAGCTGGTAGTCGGCGCCGCCGGGCAGCACGCGCGCCGTCCAGCCGTTGCCGGTGGCTTCGCCGCCGGTGATGGGGATGAAGCGACGGCGGCCCTTGCCGGTGTGGCCGATCTCGATGGGGGCGCCGACCTGCACGGACAGGTCGGCAAAAAAGCGCAGGGTGGGGTCGGGCAGATTCATGCGGATGCGGTCTGGAGACGGAGTCAGGGGGCGTAGCCCATCTGCTTCATGCAGTTCTCATAGGCCGGGGAAAAAATGAACCGGCTGTAGGTGTCTCCAATGGTGGTCATCGTCTCGAAGATGGCGTCGTCGAAAACGCCTGCCAACGTATGGCGGTCCGAGAAGCCGCCCTCGTAGACGCCCTGCAGCTGCATCAGGCTGCGCTTGACCTGATCGCGTGTGGCGTTGCGGATGTTGATCTCGTGCTGCGAGCCCGCCGCCACGTACTTGCTGTAGATCACGCGCGCGCTGATCACGGTCGGAAAGCCGGACTTGCGAAACTGCTGGACATCCCGCCAGAACTCCAGGTTTTCAGCGCTGAACTCCGAGCGCGCGAAGGTGAGGAATGCGCTGAAAAAGAAGCCATCCTCCATCAGCTTTTCCAGGCTGGGCTTGGGCCGCCCGAACACCATGCGCCCCCGGGTGCGCCCCTGCAGCACGGGGTTGAGCGCGGGGTCGCTGGTGGCGCCGACGGCATTGCTTCGGCTTCTGGTGTTGACGGTGGTCATGCGTCGCTACTCCTTCGCAGGGGAATGTTCGAGGGTGGAGACCGCGAACATCGTAGCACCAGCGCCCTGGTCAGCGTGCCAGGTAACCCCCGTCCACCGGGTAGTAAGCCCCCGTCACAAACGATGCCCGGTCGGATGCGAGCCAGGCCACCAGCTCGGCCACTTCCTCGGGCCGGCCCAGGCGGCCGATGGGGTGGGCGCCGATCAGCGCCGCGTTGATTCCGGCGTCCTGCTCCAGCGCGCTGATCATGGGCGTGTGGATGAAGCCCGGGCCCACGGCGTTCACGCGGATGCCATGCGCGCCGTATTCCAGCGCGGCCACCTTCGTCAGGCCCACCACGCCGTGTTTGGCCGCCGCATAGGCAGACGCCGTGGCAAAGCCCACGCTGCCCAGAATGGACGCCATGTTGATGATGCTGCCGCCGCCGGTGCGCAGCATGGCAGCAATCTGGTGCTGCATGCCGTAGAACACGCCCGACAGGTTGATGTTGATCACCTGGGCCCACCCGTCCAGTGGATAGTCGGCCACCGGCAGGGCCGGCCCGCCGATGCCGGCGTTGTTGCAGGCCACGTCCAGCCGGCCATAGTGGTCCACCGCATGCTGCACCAGCTTGCGCTGGTCTTCAGGCTGACCCACGTCAGCCGCCACAAAAATGGCGTCGCCGCCCTGGGCGCGGATCAGCGCGGCGGTGGTCTCGCCCGCCTGTTCGTTGATGTCCGACACCACCACCCAGGCACCTTCGCGGGCCCACACCAGGGCCACCGCACGGCCGATACCCGACGACGCGCCCGTGACCAGCGCAACCTTGTTCTTCAGCATGGGGCGATTCCTTGTTGACCTGTAGTTCCAGTGAAAGTACCCCTCTGCGCCGCGGGTGTCCGTCCGGTGGCGTACCCAACCCTGGCGTGCAGGCGTCATACTTGAGCCCAATTCAAAGGGTTTTCATGAGCGATTGGTCCGAAGAAATCACAGCCGCCGAAACGGTGGCAGAACAGAAACAGGCCGCCGAACGCGAGGCCGAAGACAGGTTTGACGCGGTGCATGCCCGCGCCCACGCCGCAGGCGAAGTGGGTGCCGCGCTGCAGACGCCGGAGTTTCACGACTGGATGGCCGCGCGCCATGCCACCGATGCGGCCTGGGGCAACTGGTCGGTCGTCATGGACAACAAGCCCGACCGCAAACCACAGGCGTGAGCCCATGGCTGCAGCTGTCCGTCACCTGACAGAGCCCGCACGCCAGACCCCTGTGTTTGGCGAGTTTGATGTGGTGGTGCTGGGCGGCGGGCCCTCCGGCATCACGGCCGCCGCGGCGGCTGCGCGCCAGGGGCAGCGCACGCTGTTGATCGAGCGCTACGGCTTTCTGGGCGGCATGGGCACGGCCGCGGGCGTCACCAACTTCTGCGGGCTGCATGCCAATGTGCACGGCACGGTCCAGCAGGTGGTGCATGGTGTGGCCAGCGACCTGCTGGCGCGCATGGCGCAGCTGGGCGGGCTGAACGCACCGCATTCGCTGTTCGGCGGCAAGATCGCCGCCCAGGCCTATGACACCGCGGCCTTCAAGGTAGCGGCCGATGAGCTGGTGCTGGGCAGTGGCGCGCAGCTGCTGTTCCATGCGCAGGCCGTTGGCGTGGTGATGAACGCGCCGGGCGACATCGCGGCGCTGCTGATCGAAACCCGATCGGGCCGCCAGGCGGTGCTGGCGCGCATCTTCATTGATTGCTCGGGCGACGGCGATCTGGCCGCCCACGCCGGCGCGCCGTTTGAAAAAGGCACGGACGGCCACGGCATGATGTACCCGTCCACCATGTTCCGCGTGAACGGCGTGGACCCGGTGCGCGCAGGCGATGCCTGGAACCATTTTGGCCGCCTGATGGAAGAGGCCGAAGCCAAAGGCCGCAGGTTCCCGCGCAAATCGCCCATCATCCGCCCGCAAAAGAACCCGGCCGAATGGCGCGCCAACGTCACGCAGCTGGCCAACGCCGGTGGCGGCCCGGTGGACGGCACCGACGCGCTGCAGCTGAGCGCCGCCGAGGTCGAGGGCCGGCGCCAGATCGTGGATTTTTTTGAGTTCCTGCGTGAATCAGCGCCGGGCTTTGAGCAGGCCTACATCCTGGAGATTGCCCCGCAGGTGGGCGTGCGCGAGACGCGCCGCGTGGTGGGTGACTACCAGCTGACCGGCGACGACGTGCTGCAGTGCGCGAGCTTTGACGACACCATCGGTGTGAACGGCTGGATGATCGAGGAACATGTGGCCGGTGATGTGTCGTTCCGCTTCCAGGACATCCCGAACTGCCGGGGCTACAACCACCTGCCTTACCGCATGCTGCTGCCCCAGGGCATGCACAACCTGATGGTGGCGGGGCGCTGTGCGTCGATGACGCACCTGGGCCAGTCGGCAGCGCGGGTGTCGGGCGCCTGCTTTGTCATGGGGCAGGCCGCGGGCACGGCGGCGGCGCTGGCATGCAAGGCCGGTGTGGCGCCGCGTGCGGTGGATGTGGCCGCGCTGCAAAAGCAGCTGCAGGCCGATGGTGCCTGGCTGGGGCTGGATACGTCTGCTCAGGCGTAAGTCACCCAGTCCCTGTACTGTGCCTCGTCCAGGTGGGGCAGGTTGTTGTAGGTCACCAGCATGTGCCGCTTGGGCGTGAAGGCGAATTCGGTCACGCTGGTGTTGCGCATGCGCAGGTTCAGCTCGATGGTGGTTTCTGCGCTGGTGCCCAGCACATGGCCCACGGCGGTGGAAATCGGCCCGCCGCTGGACACGATCAGCACGTTCTTGCCATGGTGCTGCGCGCGCACATGGTCCAGCGCGCCGGTGATGCCGCCGACAAAATCGCTGTAGCTGGGCATGCCGCGCGGGCTGACCACGCCGGCCATCCACTGGGCCAGGCCGTCGCGCAGCAGCCGGAAATGGTGGCGGTACATCTCGGGCGAGGTGGGCTTTTCCAGCTTGTGGGGGTGGATGGTGGCAATGACCGCTTCGCTGTCGTATTCATTCAGGCCCGGCCATTGCAGCACGTCGGTCTGCAGGCCCATGCCCTGTGCGATGCCGGCAAACGTCTCGGTGTGGCGGCGCAGCGTGCCGGTGACCACCGCGTCGAACGCGATGCCCCTGGCGGCGAAATATTCACCCAGGCGCAGGCTCTGCTTGTGGCCGAGCGCGCTGAGTTTGTCGTAGTCGTCCTCGCCAAACGAGGCCTGGCCGTGACGAACGAGGTAGAGATTGCCCATGCGCCCATTCTGGCCACGCGCGCGGGCGGGCTCAGTCGCCGGGGTGACGCGGCGGCACCGCTGCTGTCAGGCGCGGGACAGTACCCGCGCAAACACCGCGCTGTCCACATTGCCGCCGCACAGCGTGGTGCCCACCACCTGACCCTGCAGGCGTTCGCGCTGCTGCATGGCCGCCGCCAGCGACGCGGCGCCCGCACCTTCGGCCACGTTGTGGGTGTCGGCAAACAGCACGCGCATGGCCTCGGCCACTTCGTCATCGGTCACGGCCACCACGTCGTCGGCCTCGCGCAGCAGGGTGTCCAGCGCACCGGGTTCGGGCACGCGGCAGGCCATGCCGTCGGCCAACACCGTGGTCACGGGGGACTCGATCGCGCGGCGTGCGCGGAATGAATCCTGGTACATCGTGGCATGGGCCGACACCACGCCAATCAGCTTGGTCTTCACCCCGGTGTACGCGCGCGCAGCCGCCGCCGCGCTGAAGCCCGAGCCCAGGCCCAGCGGCACAAATACCACGCCGGGTTCTTCGCCTTTCGCAAAGCTTTCAAAAAACTCCACCCAGTACGTCATGACGCCGCGGATCAGCTCGGGGTGGAATGAAGGCACCATGTGCAGGCCCTGTGTAGCTGCCAGGCCGATGGCGTGCTCACGCGCGGCCTGGAAGTCGTCGCCATGCTCGATCAGCGTGACGCCCAGGGCACGCATGGCGGCGTTCTTTTCCACCGAATTGCCATGCGGCACGACGATGGTGGCCGGGATGCCATAGCGCCGCGCGGCAAAGCCAACCGACTGGCCGTGGTTGCCGCGTGTGGCGCTGATCACGCCTTTGACCTGGCCCAGCTGTTCAAAATAGGTGAGCCCGCCGCGTACCTTGAAGGCGCCCGCCGGGGTATGGTTTTCATGCTTGACCCAGACCTTGAAACCCAGGCGCTGGCGCAGCAGCGGCCAGGCGTACTGCGGTGTGGGCGGCATGGCGGCGTACACCGTGCGTTGCGCGGCCTGGACCTGCTCGCGGGTGAAGTTCATTTCTTTTCTTCCATTGCAATGCGCAAAGCCAACGCAGCCAGTACGCCGCCCATGACGTAACGTTGCGCTCGCAGCCAGCCCGCGCTTTGCGACAGAAAGGCGGTAATGGTGCCCGCGCCCCCGATGATCAGCGCATTGACCGCGCCGCTGACCGTGATCTGCACCGCGCCCAGCGCCAGGCTTTGCAGCAGCACGCTGCCGCGCTCGGGGTGCAGGAACTGCGGAAAGAACGACAGGTAAAACATGGCGACCTTGGGGTTGAGCAGGTTGGTCAGGAACCCCATGCGAAACAGCGTGCCGGGTGCGTCCACCGGCAACGCACGGGCCTCAAATGGCGCGGCACCACCGGGGCGCACGGCCTGCCAGGCCAGCCACAGCAGGTAGGCGGCGCCTGCGAGCTTGATCGCGTCAAACGCCAGGGGCACAGCCATCAGCAAGGCGGTCAGGCCCAGCGCCGCCGCCATCAGGTGCACTACAAAGCCCAGCAGCACGCCAGCCAGCGACACCAGCCCGGCGCCGCGGCCCTGCACCAGCGTGCGCGACACGCAGTAAATCATGTTGGGGCCGGGCGTGAGCACCAGCAGCAAGGCGGCCAGCGCAAACCAGCCGAGTTCGGTGATCGTCAACATGTCATATCCCCTTTGATTCGAGCATGACGGCGCCGCGCGGTGTACGCAGCGTTGCCACCAGGTTGGGTGCACCTTGCTTGACGGTCACGCCCTGCAGGTTGATGGCCTGGTACGCCGCGCGCAGGGCGTCAGCCTGCGGGTGCCAGGCGGTCAGTGACTGCAGCGTCACGCCCGACTCCGGCATGTGGCCCGCCGGGTGCGCGCTGCCCCATTCAATGAGCGTGGGCAGGCTACCGTCAAACAGCCGCTGCCCGTCGTCGCGCACCGTGATCTGCCACTCCAGCAGGCCGCGCGGCGTCATGCGCGACGCCGCCAGCGCCGGGCCGCGGTCAATGCCCAGGGCGGCCCAGACGGCCAGTGCCTGGGCCGCGTTGGGTACGTTGGCCACAAAGTGAACCAGTTGCGGGCCGTCTTTGGCGATGCGGGCCTGCAGGGCAGGGGAGTCCATGTCGAACCAGCGGCCGGTGCGTGCGGGCACGGGGGTGGGCGATGCGGGGTTGATGGCAATGACTTCGGCGTAGGCACGGGGGTAGTCCACCGTGGCCACGCGGAACAAACGGTTGTGCGTGCCCATCAGTGGATGCTCTCCGCCTGGGCCGGGGGTGATGCCCAGTGTGGCTTCGCACCACGCGATGCCTTCTTCCAGCGTGGCGGCGACTATGACGAGGTGGTCGAGCCGGGCGGTCATTGCTTTTTCCTTTGGAGTTTGTTTGTTGGGGTGTTTCTTCGTTCGCGGCTTCGCGTCAGGCGGTGGCCGGCGGGGGCTCACACTGTGGCGGTCTACGCTTCGCTTCGACTGCACTGCGGTGCTCGATTCGGGGTTGCGCCGCAGAACTCGCTACGCGCTGCGCGCTGCGCTCTAACAGCCGCGGCGAGTCAGAAACGAAGCGCGCTTCGCGC
>JBEIPU010000014.1:0-39863 GCA_040376925.1 Caenimonas sp.
AGCGGAGTTTTCGCGCAGCGAAAACCACCGCAGTGTGAGCCCCCGCCGGGCACCGCCTGACGCGAAGCCGCGAGAGAAGAAGGAGACAGGAAATGCAATCAACCCACGAAGTCTTCAACCAGCCCGAACCACTCACCGGCTACAACCTGTTCACCGGCAACCAGCCGCTGCAGGCCGCGCTGAAGTTCAACGCGCCGCAACTGGACACCACAGCGCTGAAAGCACTGGGTGAACAGCTGGGCAGCGAAGCCATGCAGACGCATGCGCGGCTGGCCAATACCCATACACCCGCGCTGCAGACACACGACCGCTTTGGCCGCCGCGTGGACCAGGTGGAATTTCACCCCAGCTACCACGCGCTGATGGGCTTGGCCACCGGCGCCGGCCTGCACGGCACGCCTTGGGCCGGCGGCACCAGCGCCCATGTGCTGCGCGCCGCGGGCTTCATGCTGTTCACCGAGCTGCCCCAGACCATCCTGGGCCCCATCGCGTTGCCCTATGCCGTCACGCCCGCGCTGCGCAGCAACGACGCGATCTACCGGGACTGGGGGCCGGGGCTGGCGGCCCGCGCCTATGACCCGGCGCTCACGCTGCACAGCCGCAAGGCCGGTCTGACCATGGGCATGGGCATGACCGAAAAGCAGGGCGGCAGCGACGTGCGGGCCAACACCACGCGGGCCGAGCCCGCCGGCAGCGACGCCTGGGGCCAGCGCTACACGGTCACAGGCCATAAATGGTTCTTCTCGGCCCCCATGTGCGATGCCTTCCTGGTCCTGGCGCAGACCGCATCGGGCTTGAGCTGCCTGTTCCTTCCCCGCGTGCTGCCGGACGGAACATTGAACGCCCTTTACATCCAGCGCCTGAAAGACAAGCTGGGCAACAAGGCCAACGCCAGTTCCGAGGTCGAATTCCACGGCGCTACGGCCTGGCTGGTGGGTGAGGAAGGCCGCGGCATCCCGCAGATCCTGGAGATGGGCACCATGACGCGGCTGGATTGCGCCCTGGGCACCAGCGGGCTGATGCGCCAGGCGCTGTCGATTGCACTGAACCACACCATGCAGCGCCAGGCTTTTGGCAAGCCGCTGGTCAGCCAGCCGTTGATGCGCAACGTGCTGGCCGACCTGGCGCTGGAATCCGAGGCTGCAACGGCGCTGGCCATGCGCCTGGCGCGGGCTTTTGACCGGCCGGGCGATGAGCATGAAAAAGCCATGGCCCGGCTGCTGACACCCGTGGCCAAATTCTGGATCTGCAAGCGCGGCAGCCACTTTGCGCAGGAGGCCATGGAATGCCTGGGCGGCAACGGCTATGTGGAAGAGGGCGGCCAGGGCATCATGGCCCGCATCTACCGCGAAATGCCGTTGAACTCCATCTGGGAAGGCGCGGGCAACATCATGGCCATTGACCTGCTGCGCGCGCTGCGCCGTGCCGACGCCGCTGCCGCGTTGGCGCACGAGTTGGCCCCGGCCCAGGGCGCGCACCCCGCGCTGGACCGGCTGGCCGCCGCGCTGCCCACCCGCGTGGACGAAATGGCCACCGAGATGGAAGCACGCCGCCTGGCCCAGGACGTGGCGCTGGCCGTACAGGCCGCGCTGCTGTACCAGACAGCGCCCACCGCCGTGTTTGCCGCATTCTGTGATTCCCGCCTCGGCGGCGACTGGGGCCATGCCTTTGGCACCCTGGGCGCCCGGACCGACTTTGACACCCTCATCCACCGCGCCATGCCGCGCTGAAAGCACCCCCACCATGGCCGACCTCATCCTGCACCACTACGCGACGTCTCCGTTCTCGGAAAAAATCCGCCTGATCCTGGGTGCCAAAAAACTCGCCTGGAAGGCCGTGGACGTGCCGCGCATCAGCCCCAAGCCCGACGTGGTGGCGCTGACGGGCGGCTACCGCAAGACGCCGTTCCTGCAGGTGGGCAGCGACATCTACTGCGACTCGGCGCTGATCTGCGAGGTGCTGGAGCATGTGCAGCCCGAACCCGCGCTGTTCCCCGTGGGCCTCAAGGGCCTGTCGCGGCTGGTGGCCCAGTGGGCCGACGAAAAGCTGTTCTGGGCCGCCATGGCCTACAACTTTTCACCCCGCGGCATGGCCCAGATGTTTGGCGGAAGCCCCGACGCACCTATTGAACAGTGGGGCGCGGTGGCCAAGGCTTTTGGCGAAGACCGCGCGAAAATGCGCCTGGGCATGCCGCGCATGCCGCTGGGTGACGCCACCTCGGCCTACAAGGGCTACCTGCGCCGCCTGTCGCACATGGTGGACGAGCAACCCTACCTGCTGGGCAGTGCGCCCTGCGTGGCCGACTACGCCGCCTACCACCCGCTGTGGTTCACCCGCACGCAGACGTCGTGCATGGCCGGTATCCTGGACGCCACGCCGTCGGTGCTGGCCTGGATGGACCGCATGGCGGCCATCGGCCACGGCAGCTTTTCAACCCTGACGCCCGCTGAGGCGATCGCCCTGTGCGCGGCCACGCCGGCACCAGCCAACCTGCTGCACGGCCACAGCTTCCAGGACGACCACGGCATCCCGCTGGGCAGCCGCGTGGTCATCACGGCGGAAAGCTTTGGACCCGAGGGAACCGAGGGCGAACTGGTGGCCGCCACCCGGACCCACTACACACTGCTGCGCACCGATGCGCGCGCGGGGGCGGTGCGGGTGCACTTTCCGCGCATTGGCTATGTGTTGAAGAAGGCCGAGGCCTGACAACGCCCATGGCGCAGGCGCTGGGTTTTGCGCTGTTTGGTACGGCCGTTGGCAGCTGCGGCATCGCCTGGGGTAAAGCCGCATTGGCCGGTGTGCAGCTGCCTGAGGCCGATGCACACAGCAGCCGCGAACGCATGCAGCGACGCTTTCCCGGCGTGGCCGAGTTGCCGCCGCCGCCATGGGTGGAGCAGATCCAGGCGCGGGTGCAAGCCCTGTTGCAGGGCCAGGCCGACAGCTTGCTGGACGTGCCGCTGGACATGACAGGCGTGCCGCCGTTTCACCAGCGTGTGTACGACGTGGCCCGCGCGATTGCACCGGGCCGCACCCTGACCTATGGCGAAGTGGCCGCCGCGTTGGGCGAGCCCGGCGCGGCACGCGCGGTGGGCCAGGCGCTGGGCCATAACCCGTTTGCGCCCATCGTCCCCTGCCACCGGGTACTGGCCGCGGGCGGCCGCGGCGGCGGCTTCTCAGCCAGCGGCGGCGTGGACACCAAGCTGCGCATGCTGCTGATCGAAGGCGCTCGTTTTGGCAGCGAGCCGGGGCTGTTCGACGCACCGGCGTGACGCGCGGCGCTTACAGGGTGGCAGTGGGCCGTGCCGTGGGCTGGTGGCGGGCCACACCGTCGCGCTCGCCCATCTGGGCGGCCAGGCGGGAGGCCATGGCCTCCACGCTGGCCTGCATGTCGCGCTGGCCCTTGATCAGGGTGGCCTGCAGCGCCTCGGTGGTCACGGCCTCCCGCTGGCGGGCCTGGGCGGCCTGCAGGTCCAGGTAGTGGCGCAGCTCGGTAAAGCGTGATGCCTCGGCCTTGTCGGCCAGGTTGCGCTGGGCCTGCAGTTCGCGCATGTGCAGGCTCAGCTCGCGTTCATGCCGCGCATCGTTCAGGGCGGCGTTGCCCAGGCCCCCCAGCAGGGCAAGCAGCAGCGCGGCCAGCAGGATCAGCGGCAGCGGCATGTCCACAATGGTCACGCCAAGGCTGACCGGTGTGGGGCGGACAAATTCGGGCCAGTTCAGGGCCACAAACACGGCCGTGACCAGGGTGGCCACCAGCAGAAGGGTCATACGGATGCGCATTCAGGTCTCCTTGGGGCAACGGTTCAACTGATTGTGCAAACCCTCCCCACGCGCCCTTGTCAGCCGCCGCCCCGTGTTGCTGTGGGCGGGTGTGGCAAACTCGCGCCCTTTGCCTACTTTCACGTCTGTTTTCCCACTTGAACATGCAGAAAATCATCGGCCAGATCGCCGCAGAAATCAGGGTCCAGGTTCACCAGGTGACGGCCGCCGTGCAGCTGCTGGACGGCGGCGCCACGGTGCCCTTCATTGCCCGCTACCGCAAGGAAGCCACGGGCGGGCTGGACGACATCCAGCTGCGCGAGCTCGAATACCGCCTGGGCTACCTGCGCGAGCTCGAAGAGCGCCGCGAGGCCGTGCTCAGGAGCATTGACGAGCAGGGCAGGCTGACGCCTGCGCTGCGCGCCGCCATTGATGCGGCGCCGACCAAGCAGGAGCTGGAAGACCTGTACCTGCCGTTCAAGCAGAAGCGCCGTACCAAGGGCCAGATCGCCCGTGAAGCCGGCATCGAACCGCTGGCCGACAGGCTGTTCGCCGACCCCACGCTGAATCCTTCGACTGAAGCTGCGGCCTTTACCCGTCCACCCGAAGTGCTGGACGACGGCAAGCCGGGCGCCGACTTTTCCACCGTGGCGGCCGTGCTGGACGGCGTGCGCGACATCCTGTCCGAGCGCTGGGCCGAAGACGCCACGCTGGTGCAGCGCCTGCGCGAATGGCTGTGGGCCGAGGGCCTGTTCAAGGCCACCCTCATGGCGGGCAAGGACGAAAGCAACCCCGACGTGGCGAAGTTCCGGGATTACTTTGACTACGACGAGCCGATTGGCCGCGTGCCGTCGCACCGGGCGCTCGCGGTATTTCGCGGGCGGCAGCTGGAGATCCTGGACGCCAAACTTGTGCTTCCTGTTGAACCCGAACCAGGTAAACCGTCCATGGCGGAGGGCAAGATCGCGCTGCACCTGGGCTGGAGCCATGCGGGCCGTCCGGCGGACGACCTGATCCGCAAATGTGTAGCCTGGACCTGGCGCGTCAAGCTCAGCCTGTCCACCGAGCGCGACCTGTTCACCCGCCTGCGCGAAGACGCTGAAAAAGTCGCAATCAAGGTGTTTGCCGACAACCTGCGTGACCTGCTGCTGGCGGCGCCCGCCGGCCCGCGCGTGGTGATGGGGCTGGACCCGGGCATCCGCACCGGTGTGAAGGTGGCCGTGGTGGACGCCACCGGCAAGCTGGTGGATACCGCCACCGTGTACCCGCACGAACCCCGACGCGACTGGGACGGCGCGCTGTTCACGCTGGCCAGGCTGTGCGAAAAACATGGCGTGAACCTGATCGCCATTGGCAACGGCACGGCCAGCCGCGAGACCGACAAGCTCGCCGGGGAACTGATCAAGACCGCTGCCAAGGCACAGATGACCATCGAGAAGGTGGTGGTCAGTGAAGCCGGTGCCTCGGTGTACAGCGCCAGCGAATTCGCCAGCCAGGAAATGCCCGACGTGGACGTGAGCCTGCGCGGCGCCGCCAGCATTGCCCGGCGGCTGCAGGACCCGCTGGCAGAGCTGGTCAAGATCGACCCCAAGTCCATCGGCGTGGGCCAGTACCAGCACGACGTGAACCAGAGCGAGCTGGCCCGCACGCTGGACGCCGTGGTGGAAGACTGCGTGAACTCGGTGGGCGTGGACCTGAACACGGCCAGCGTGCCGCTGCTGTCACGCGTGTCGGGCTTGTCGGGCACGGTGGCCAAAGCCGTGGTGCGCTGGCGCGAAGCCAACGGCGCCTTCAAAAGCCGCCGCCAGCTCATGGATGTGAGCGGGCTGGGCGCCAAGACCTTTGAGCAAAGCGCGGGCTTCTTGCGCATCCGC
Source organism: Caenimonas sp. (assembly GCA_040376925.1). Classification (GTDB taxonomy): domain Bacteria; phylum Pseudomonadota; class Gammaproteobacteria; order Burkholderiales; family Burkholderiaceae_C; genus RAM1. The sequence goes on from JBEIPU010000014.1 coordinate 5,631, forward strand.
GGTGGCGACAACCCGCTGGACATGACCGGCGTGCACCCCGAGACCTACCCCGTGGTCGAGGCCATGATGGCCCAAACCGGCAAACCCGTGCACGAGCTCATGGGCCGCGCCGACATGCTCAAGACCCTGAAACCCGAGCTGTTTGCCAACGACCAGTTCGGCGTCATCACGGTGAAAGACATCCTGGGCGAGCTGGAAAAGCCGGGCCGCGACCCGCGACCGGACTTCAAGGTGGCCCGCTTCAATGATGGCGTGGAAGACATCAAGGACCTCAAAGAGGGCATGGTGCTGGAGGGCACGGTCAGCAACGTGGCGGCCTTCGGCGCGTTCATCGACATCGGTGTGCACCAGGACGGGCTGGTCCATGTGAGCCAGCTGAGCCACAAGTTCGTGAACGATGCGCGCGAGGTGGTGAAAACCGGCGACATCGTGAAAGTGCGCGTGACCGAGGTGGATGTGGCGCGCAAGCGCATCGGCCTGACCATGAAGCTGGACGCGGCACCCGCACGCCGGGACGGGCCGCGCGACAACCGTTTTGAGGGTGTGGCCCGCGGCCAGCGTGCCGCCCCGGCCCAGGCGCCCGGGAATTCAGCCATGGCACAGGCCTTCCAGAAGCTGCGCGGCGGGGGCTGAGGCGCGAGGCCGGCGGTCTCAAGAAACCGCCCGTCGCGCCGAAGACCCGGCAGGAGCCCAACAACAACCTGCCGGAGGCCGTGTGACCCTGAAAAAGCTGACTGACCTGATAGCGATGGACCTCGCCTTGCCCGTGGTGCCGGCAGCCATGGCGCGCGTGATCCGGGCCTTTGATGCGCCCAACCCGTCCACCGAAGCGCTGGCGCGCGACATTGCCGACGATCCGGTGCTGACCATGCACCTTTTGCACACGGCCAATTCCGCCTATTTCGGCCTGGGCCGCGCCGTGGTCACACCGCTGGACGCCGTACGGGTGCTGGGCTTTGACAAGGTGCGCAGCCTGGCCATCGCCATGGCACTGAAGTCGTGCTTTCACAGCATCGAGGAACGCAAGCTCAGTGCCGTCTGGACCGTCAGCCTGAACGCCGCCGACGTGGCCATGGGCATTGGCAACCTGATCGGGCTGGACCGCGGCACGGCTTACACGGCGGGTTTGCTGCACGCCGTGGGCATGCTGGTGATGAGCGCCGCGATGCCGCACACCATGCGCGCGCTGGACGACCTGAGCCACCCGATGGCGCCCGCCCGCGTGCAGCTGGAGCAGTCGCACTTTGGCTACTGCTATGCCCAGGCCGGCGCTGTGCTGCTGCGCCATTGGGGTTTGCCGCTGCGCTTTGTGGAGGCGGTGGAAAACCAGTTTGCGCCGCTGGAAAACGACCACCACGAGATTCTGGCCGCCGTGACCTGCCTGGCCGGCTGGCGCGCGCGCGGCGACTTCTGCGGGCTCAATGAGGCCGACATGGCCACCAGCTACCCCGACGAGGTCGGCCTGATGCTGGAACTGGACCCGGACATGATGCTGGCCGGCATCCCCGGGCGGCACACGCGCACCACGGCAGCAGTCGACGACTGACGCACGCGGCGCACAGGGCGAGAGGGGCACACCCCGGTTTGCGACAATCGGTGCCAATGAAAGCATTGCGCATCCATGCGGGCCCCCGGGCCCGCGCCCATATTGAACAGAACGGCCTGCAGCCCGGCGACATCGGCGTCGTGCCCGGCGCGGCCGGCGGCCCCAAGGGCCTGGTGCTGGGGCCGCTGGACCGCTACCTGTTTGGTGAATGGCTGGCCGCTTCCAGCCAGCCGATCCACCTGGTGGGTGCGTCCATCGGCGCCTGGCGCATGGCCACCGCCTGCCTGAGCGATCCGGTTTCGGCGTTCAACCGGCTGGAGCATGACTACATCCACCAGGACTATGCGCTGGCGCCGGGCCAGAAACGGCCCACAGCGGCCCATGTGAGCGAGCGGTTCGGCCAGAACCTGCAGGCTTTTTACGGTGGGCGGCTGGGCGAGGTGCTGGGCCACACGCGCTACCGCCTGCACATCGTTACCTCGCGTGGTCGCCACCTGCTGGGCCGCGAGCACCGCCTGCGCACGCCGCTGGGCTACCTGGGCGCGTTTTTGACCAACACCGTGCACCGGCGCGCCATGGGCGCCTGGCTGGAGCGGGTGGTGTTCTCCAGCGAAGGCGCGGCGCTCCCGTTTGGCACGCGCGACTACCGCACGCGCCAGGTTGGCTTGAGCGAGGCCAACTTCAACGCCGCGCTGCAGGCCAGCTGCTCCATCCCGTTCGTACTGCAGGCCATCCATGACATCCCCGGCGCGCCGCGCGGCGCCTACTGGGACGGCGGTATCACCGACTACCACCTGCACCTGGACTACCAGCTGCCGCACGACGCAGGGCAGGGCGCGGGCATCGTGCTGTACCCGCACTTCCAGAAGGCCGTGGTACCCGGCTGGCTGGACAAAAGCCTGCGCTGGCGCCACGGCGCCACGCGCTTCCTTGACAACATGGTGGTACTGGCGCCCGACCCTGACTGGGTCAAGACGCTGCCCAACGGCAAGCTGCCCGACCGCAATGACTTCGTGCGCTACGGCACCGACCTGAAAGCCCGGGTCAAGGCGTGGAGTACAGCGGTGGCAGCGAGCCGGCAGTTGGCGGATGAGTTTGCGCAGTACACATCGCAGCCGACACGGCTGGCCGGCGCCCTGGAGCCCCTGTGACCCGCCCCGCAGCCACTGAATCCCCCGCCGCACGCCTGCCCTCCTGGTTCTGGCCGGTGGCGGGCATCTGCCTGTACTGGCTGCCGCTGTACTTGCTGCAGCGCGACATGTACGACGGCGTGCCGCTGGCGTTCGCCTATGAGCACAAGCTGTATGACGGGTTTCGTGAATGGCAGCTGGGCTCGGCCTGGCACCTGGCTTATGTGTTCCACATGGCCCTTTTCCAGATCGCGCAGTGGCTGGACGTGCCGCGCATCCTGGTGGTCAAGTTCGCCCTGCTGGGCGCTTTTGTCGGGCTTTACTTCCAGTACCGCTGGTACCTGGCGTCCCTGTTCCGGCTGCAGCCGGGGGAGGCGAGGGCGTTTGCATTCCTCGCATCCCTGTTTGTGTCGCCCCAGATCTATGCCGCGTCGCTGGGCATCATGCTGCCGTTTTTCATCTGGGCGGGTCTGGCCGGCTACCGGTTGTTGCGCCACCCGCGGCTGGCGCTGAACTTCGCGGGCCTGGCGCTGGTGCTGGTGTCGTTCCAGCTCAACTCCATGCTGGTATTTGTCCTGGCGCTGCATGTGGCGTGGGTGGTGGCCCAGGGCCGCGTGGACCGGCGCGAATGGGTGCTGATGGCCGTGCTGGCCACAGCCGCCGTGAGCTTCTTTCTGGCGCGCAAGTTCGCGTTCCCGCCGTCTGGCCCCTATGCGGGCTACAACGCCTTGCGCCTGCCTGTCAACCTGGAAAGCCTGCGCGCGGTGGCGCGCGCGGCGCTCATGTACCTCACGTGGATGATCATCCCGCTCAGTGCGCTGGTTCTCAGCCTGGGCTGGATGGGGCTGCGCGGGCAATGGCAGTTCAATGGCTGGCCCCTGGGGGCGCGCGGCCGGGTGTGGCTGACCCGTGCGGGCATTGCCGTGTTCCTGTTTGCCGCCGGCGCCTTTCCGTATGCCATGGTGGCCAAGGGCGCGCCCCTGTTCACGGCCACGGCCTTGGGCAATGGCGTCACCGAGCAGGCGCTGCGCCAGGCCTGGAGCGGCCCGCTGGCGCCCGGCTTTTCATTGACATCCGGACGCCAGGGCGTGTTGCTGATGCTGTCGGTGGCGATGCTGTTGTACCTGGCGACGGCGCTGGCGCGGGAAATGTTCGCCAGGACGGAGCGCGCGTTGAGCTTGCGCGCCGCGCTCATCGTGTCGCTGCTGGCCATGCTGCCCTGGATGGCCGGCGGCGCCTGGAGCCGCCTGACGCAGCAGCATGCAGAAATTGCGCTGGTCAAGGGGCTGGCACAGCAGCCCGCGCCGCCCGCGGGCTTTGTGGAGGTGCAGTACGCCCCGGTGACGGACTGGTTCCTGCACAACGGCCCGGCCAGCCAGATCGCCGCGCAGGCCTGGGGCAAGTCGCATTACTTTGCCGTCATCTACAGCCTGGAGGCATTCCGCCGGGAGATGCACTGGCTGTACAGCGCCTACATCAAGGATATCGGCGGGCTGACCACCCCCTGGATCCAGCAAGCCCATTCGATGATCGATTATCCAGGCGAGCGATGCATTTCCCGTTACCAGGCCAAGCTGCCCCAGCGGGACTTTGTCGAGGTCATTCTGGCTGGCTTGCGCCCGGGCGACGTGTCACCAGCGGTTACCATTCACCTGTCCACCGAATGCCGCGACGGCAACCGCATTGACAACCCCATGCCGGGGCGTCCGGCCACTTTCTGAGCGGCCTTCCGTTTCCATTCGCCATGAAGCTGCTGCAAACCTTGTTCACCGACCCCGCGATGGTCTATTACTTCGGCCAGAAGGCGATCCGGCAGCCCGGTTTACGCCGGGCTCTGGGGCAGGCCGTCAGCCGGCTTGGCCCCAAGCCGCTGACCGCAGCCGATACGCTGGTGCAGCGCGTAGTGCATCAATTGCAGAGTGACGGCTTCGCGCCGCTGCCCGAAAAGACGCTGGATGCGGCAAGCCTGGCGGCCATCCATGCCCACTATGACGAGCGTCTGGCGACCGACAACTACAACCCCGCACTGTCATTCAAGCCATCGCGGCAGGTTCCGCCGTCGAGCAGGCGCGCCGCTTATGCCATGCCGGATACGCTCGCGTGCATGCCGCTCATGGCGCTGGCCAACGACCCGCAGGTGCTGGCCGCGGTAAGCCAACGCCTGGGCTGCAAGCCGACCCTGGCTTCCGTGGAAAGCTGGTGGACCTTCGGCGAGAACAACCCCGGGGGCCAGGCCAGCGCCGACGATATCTTTCATCGCGACGTGGATGACCTGCGGTTCGTCAAACTGTTTGCCTACCTGACCGATACCGGTGTTGACAACGGGGCGCATTGCTACGTGCTGAAGTCGCACCGCAGCAGCCTGCTGACGCGCCGCGGCCCCATCACGGACGCCGATGTTCAGGGTGCCTTTGACAGCAAGGACCTGATGACGGTTACCGGCCCGGCCGGCACGGCCTTCCTGGAGGAAACCTGGGGCATTCACCGGCCCCTGATGGCGCGCCAGGGTCGCAGACTGATCTTTTCGGCAATCTACACCGTACGCAGCAGGTTGCCCGCTACCCGGCGCTGTGCCCTGCCGCTGCCCGCGGGTTTTGACCCCTACATCAACCGCCACCTGTACACCGGAGTATCGGCATGAGCGAACACAGCAGCGCGGTCGACCTGTCCATCGTGGTACCGGTGTACCGCGAGGAGGCCAACATCAGGCCGTTTCTCGCGCGTACCGAGGCCGTCATGGCCCGCATGGGCGTGCGCTATGAAATCATTTTTGCGATGGACCCGTCGCCTGACCGCACCGGGGAAGTGATCCAGGACGAGATTAACCGCAACCCCTGCATCCGCCTGCTGGTGTTCTCACGCCGGTTTGGCCAGCCGGCAGCCACCATGGCGGGTATCTTCAGCTCGCGCGGCGCCGCGTGCGCGGTGATCGACGTGGACCTGCAGGACCAGCCCGAGCTCATCGCGGACCTGCACGCCAGGCTGGCCGAGGGTTATGAGGTGGTGTACGCCAAACGGCGCTCGCGCAAGGGCGAAACGCTGGTCAAGCGCGTGATCTCCTGGCTGGGCTATGCGGCCATCAACCGCCTGAGCGATGTCCAGATCCCGCGCAATACCGGCGATTTCCGCGTCATGTCCCGCCGCGTGGTCGAAGAGCTGCGCCGGCTCAATGAATCGCACGGCTTTTTGCGCGGACTGGTGGCGTATGTCGGCTTCAGGCAGGCGTTTGTGGAATACGACCGCGACGAGCGCTTTGCCGGCGCAGGCAACTACAACCGTTTGACTGGTTCGCTGAAGATTGGCTTGAACGGGCTGATCAGCTTCAGCAGCCGGCCGCTGCAGCTCATGTCGCTGGCTGGGTTTGTGCTGGCCGGGTTCAGTTTCCTGCTGGGTGGCTGGTATGTGCTGCAGCGCCTGCTGGGCATGGACCTGACGCCCGGGTTGCCCACCACCGTGCTGGTGATCAGCTTCTTCTCTGGCGTGCAACTGCTGGCGCTGGGACTCATGGGCGAGTACGTCGGGAGGATTTACGATGAGGTCAAGCGGCGACCGCTTTACATCGTGGACCGCAAGGTCAACTTCGACGGCGAATGATCATTGTGCGATTCCTGGCGGTTGGCGCCTGCGCCGCCGCGCTGCAGTTTCTGGTGTTGTGGCTGCTGCTGCACGGTGCAGGTCTGCCGTACCAGCCCGCCACTTTGTTGGCCTATGCCGCGTCGGTCGTGTTCCATTTCCTGGCCAACCGCTATTTCACGTTTCGCGCCAGCACGTCGCCACGCGGTCCGCAGCTGTTGCGCTATGGCGTGCTGCTGGTGGTCAACGGCGTGCTCACGCTGGGCATCGTGACGGCTTGCGTGGAATGGGCTGGCACCACACCCTATGCCGCCACGCTGGTGGCCATCGGTGCGACGGTGATGGTGGGCTTTGGGCTCAGCCGCTACTGGGTATTTGCGCCGGTGCCTGCCGGTACTGAAAGATCACATGGATAGACACTACATCGTCACCGGCTGCGCAGGCTTCATCGGCAGCAACCTGACAGACAGGTTGCTCGCCATGGGGCATGCCGTGACCGGTATTGACAACTTCTCCACCGGCCAGCGCCGCTTCCTGGACGGCGCGCTGGCGCAACCGCGCTTTCGCCTGGTCCAGGCCGACGTCCTGGACCTGGGCAACCTCAAGCAGGCCTTCGCGGGGGGCACCGACGTCGTGCACCTGGCGGCCAACGCCGACGTGCGCTTTGGCACAGACCATCCGCGGCGCGACCTGGAGCAGAACACCATTGCGACGTACAACGTGCTGGAGGCCATGCGCGCCAATGGCATCAAGCGCATTGCGTTCTCATCCACCGGCTCGGTGTATGGCGAGGCCAAGGTGATCCCCACGCCCGAGGACGCGCCTTTCCCGGTACAGACCTCGCTGTACGCGGCGTCCAAGCTGGCCGGTGAGGGCATGATCGCCGCGTACTGCGAGGGCTTTGGCATGCAGGCGTGGATCTTCCGGTTCGTCTCCATCCTGGGGGAGCGTTACACCCACGGCCATGTGTTTGACTTCTGCAAGCAACTGCAGGACAACCCGGCACGCCTGCGGGTGCTGGGCAACGGTCGCCAGCGCAAGTCGTACCTGCATGTGCAGGACTGTATCGACGCCATCCTGCTGGCCATGGACCGCGCGCAGGACAAGGTCAACCTGTTCAACCTGGGCGTGGACAGCTACTGTGAAGTCAATGACTCGATCGGCTGGATCAGCGCTGCGCTGGGTGTGAACCCGCAGCTGGACTACACCGGCGGCGAGCGCGGCTGGGTTGGCGACAACCCGTTCATCTACCTGGACACAACCCGCATCCGCGCGCTCGGCTGGACGCCCGCCCACACCATCCAGCAGGGTGTGCAGGCCACCGTGGCCTTCCTGCAAGCCAACCCCTGGGTCATGGAGGCGCGCGAATGAAAATCGCGGTACTGGGCCTGTGGCACCTGGGGTCAGTGACCGCAGCCTGCCTGGCGTCGCTGGGCCACGACGTGACTGGCGTGGACGAAGACGCCAGTGTGGTTGCGGGGCTGGCAGCCGCAAAGCCGCCGGTGTTTGAGCCCGGCCTGGCCGAGCTGGTAGCCAGCGGGGTGCAGGCGGGCAAGCTGCGGTTCACGGCCCGGGCGGCGGACATCGCGCCCGATACTGACGTGGTCTGGGTGACGTACGACACCCCGGTGGACGCTGACGACCAGGCAGACGTGCAATTTGTGTTGTCACGGGTCACGGGCATGCTGCCGGCGCTGCCGACAGGTGTGACCGTGCTGGTGTCGTCGCAGTTGCCGGCGGGTTCCATCCGCCGGCTGGAGCAGGCCGCGGCGCACCTGGGCGCTCGCGCGCCAGGCTTTGCCTGCTCGCCCGAAAACCTGCGCCTGGGCAAGGCGCTGGATGTATTCCTCAAGCCCGACCGGATCGTCGTGGGGGTGCGTGGTGAGCCTCACCGCGCGCGCATCGACGCCATGCTGCAGCCGCTGGGCGCCCGCATCGAATGGATGTCGGTGGAATCGGCCGAGATGACAAAGCACGCGATCAATGCCTTTCTGGCCACTTCCGTGGTGTTTGCCAACGAGCTGGCCGCCATCTGCGAGCACCTGGGCGCGGACGCCAAGGAGGTCGAGCGCGGCCTGAAGTCCGAATCGCGCATCGGGCCCAAGGCCTATCTGTCGCCGGGTGGCGCCTTTGCGGGCGGCACGCTGGCGCGCGATGTGGAGTTTTTGACCACGCTGGGCGCGGCGCACGGCGTACCCACCGCCATGCTGGGCTCCATCCGGGCCAGCAACGTTGCGCACAAGCAATGGGCGGCCCGGCGGCTGGCCTCGCTGCTGGGGCCGCTGAGCGGGCGCGTGATTGCCATCTGGGGCATGACCTACAAGCCGGGCACCAGCACGCTGCGCCGGTCCATGGCCGTGGAGCTGTGCGACCACCTGCTGGCGCAAGGCGCCATGGTGGTGGCGCATGACCCGCAGGCGGAAGACTTTCCGGCCCGGTGGCAAGGCCGGGTGACACGCGTGAATGCACCGATGGACGCCTTGGCGAACGCTGATGCCCTGGTGCTCGCCACCCCGTGGCCTGCCTATCGCGAGGTGGATGCACCCCCACCCGGCAAGCGCGATCTGGTGGTGGTGGATGCAGACCGGTTCCTGCAGGCCTGGCGCGGTACGCCCGGGGTGCGCCATGTTGCGGTGGGCTCGCCCGCGCAGGAGGCGCCATGACGGACCGCATGCTGGCGGGCCGCACGGCCATCGTCACCGGCGCCAGCCAGGGGCTGGGGCGGGCGATTGCGCAGCGTTACGTAGAGGCGGGCGCATCGGTTCTGCTGTGCGCGCGGCAGGCGGGCCTGTTGCAGCAGGCCCGCGATGATCTGGCTGCACAGGCAGGTCCGGGCCAGGCGGTGCAAGCCATGGCGGCCGACGTATCCAGCCCGGCCGATGCTCTGGCTCTGGCTCAGGAGGCGCTGGCCATGACAGGCCGCATCGACATCCTGGTGAACAACGCGGGCGTCTATGGTCCCATGGGCCCGATTGAAGACGTGGACTGGGCCGAATGGGTCCGCGCGCTGGAAATCAACATCCAGGGCTCGGTGCTGATGTGCCGCGCTGTGCTGCCGGCCATGAAGGCGCAGGGCGCGGGCAAGATCATCCAGCTGTCGGGCGGGGGGGCCACCAACCCCATGCCGCGCATCAGTGCCTATGCGGTTTCCAAGGCGGCCATTGTGCGGTTTGCAGAATCGCTGGCGCTGGAAGTAGCCGCCTTCGGCATTGACGTCAATGCCATCGCCCCGGGGGCGCTCAACACGGCCATGCTGGACCAGGTGCTGGCGGCAGGCCCCGACAAGGTGGGCCGCGACTTTTACGATCGGTCCGTCAAGCAGCAGGAAACCGGCGGGGCCGGCCTGCAGCCCGGCGTCAACCTCGCGCTGTTTTTGGCCAGCAGCGCCAGCAACGGCATCACCGGCCGCCTGATCAGCGCGGTGTGGGACCACTGGGCGCAATGGCCGCAGCATGTCAAAGAACTTGCCGCCAGCGATGCCTACACGCTGCGGCGCATTGCCGGGCGCGACCGCGGCCTGGATTGGGGAGACAAATGACCACGAACCAGCCGTTGGGTATAGGCATCATCGGTTGTGGGTTGATCGGGCAAAAGCGCGCGCAGGCGCTGGGGCCCGGCGCCCGTCTGGTGGCCTGCGCCGACACCCAGCTGGAGCGGGCGCAGCGCCTGGCCCAACCTGTCGGCGCCTTGGCAACCACCAATTGGCGCGAACTGCTGGCCCTGCCGCAGGTGACGGCCGTCGTGGTGAGCACGCTGCACGACTCGCTGGCGGAGATCACGCTCGCGGCGGTGGAGGCCGGCAAGCATGTGCTGGTCGAAAAACCCGCGGCGCGCACGCCAGAAGAACTGCTGCCCGTGATCGACGCCGCGCGCCGGGTCGGCGTGTGCGTGCGGGTGGGCTTCAACCACCGTTACCACCGCGCCTTCCGGCAGGCCCGCGCCATTTTCGAGTCCGGCGCCCTGGGCGAGCTCATGTTTGTGCGGGCCCGTTACGGCCACGGGGGCCGTCTGGGGTACGACCGCGAGTGGCGCGCCGACCCTGTGCTGTCGGGTGGCGGCGAGCTGATCGACCAGGGCCCGCACCTGATCGACCTGTCGCGCTGGTTCCTGGGCGAATTCACCTCGGTCGAAGGCTTTGCCCACACCTACTTCTGGGACATGCCGGTGGATGACAACGGCTTCATGCTGCTGAAGACCGCGAAAAAGCAGGCCGCGTTCCTGCATGCGTCATGCACGGAGTGGAAGAATCTGTTCTCCATGGAAATCTACGGGCGTGACGGCAAGCTGGAAATCAGCGGCCTGGGCGGCAGCTACGGCGTGGAGCGCCTGACGCACTACCGCATGCTCGCTCAGATGGGCCCGCCGGAAACCACGTCGTGGGAATACCCGATGGCCGACGATTCCTGGGCGGTGGAACTGCAGGAGTTTTGCCAGGACATTGCGCTGTCCCGCCAGCCGTCTGCCGGCCTTGATGACGCGCTGGCCGCGCTGAAAATCGTTCAACAGATCTACAGGATGTCCAAGCCATGATCATTGCGCGCAGCCCCTTGCGCATCACGCTGGGCGGTGGCGGCACCGACCTGCCGTCGTACTACCGGGACCATGAGGGTTTCCTGGTGTCCGCCGCCATCGACAAGTACGTCTACGTGACGGTGATGCGGCCGTTCAAGCCCGGCATTTACCTGAAGTATTCGCAGCTGGAGCAGGTGGACGAGATCGCCCAGGTCAAGCACCCGATCATCCGCGAGACGCTGTCGCTCATGGGGGTGCGCACGCCACAGGTGGAAATCACCACGCTGGCCGACATCCCCTCGGGCACCGGGTTGGGATCGTCGGGCAGCTTTACCACGGCGCTGCTCAAGGCCATGCATTCCCATCGCAAGCGCCATCTGCACCAGGAGGAGCTGGCGGAGCTCGCCTGCCACATCGAGATCGACCGCCTGGGCGAGCCCATCGGCAAGCAGGACCAGTACATCGCGGCCATCGGGGGGCTGACCTGCTTTACCTTCCACAAGGACGACCGCGTCACCGCCGTGCCGCTGAAGGTGGGCATGGATACGCTGTTTGACCTGGAAGACAACCTGCTGCTGTTCTTCACGGGCTTTTCGCGCAGCGCCGGCAGCATCCTGAAAGACCAGAACAGCCGCACCCAGGACAGCGACGCGGACATGCTGAAGAACCTGCACTACGTCAAGGAGCTCGGCTACCGCAGCAAGGACGCGCTGGAATCGGGTAACCCGGCACTGTTCGGCGAACTGATGCACGAGCACTGGGAACACAAAAAGCGCCGCTCGGGCGGCATGAGCAACCCGCAGATCGACCAGTGGTACAGCCTGGGCATGGCCAACGGTGCGGTAGGCGGCAAGCTGGTGGGCGCGGGCGGCGGCGGCTTTTTGATGTTCTATGCACATGACCGCAACAAGCTGCGCCACACCATGGCGGCAGCCGGGCTGGAAGAAGTGCGGTTCCGTTTTGACTTTGAAGGCACGAAAGTCGTGCTGTCGTCCTGAGCCATGCTGCCTGTAGCCATCCTGGCGGGCGGACTGGCCACGCGCCTGCACCCCATCACCCACACCATACCCAAGGCGCTGGTGGAGGTGGCGGGCCGCCCGTTCATCGACTGGCAGCTGCGCCAGTTGCGCTCCGAGGGCGCGGACCGGGTGTGCATCTGCGCGGGCTTTCTGGGCGAGCAGGTACAGGCGTTTGTGGGCGATGGCGCGCGCTGGGGGCTGTCGGTCACGTTCAGTTTTGACGGGCCGCTGTTGCTGGGGACCGGCGGCGCGCTGCGGCAGGCCGCGGCGCAGCTGGGCGATGCCTTCTTTGTCCTGTATGGCGACTCCTACCTGCCAGTGAACTTTGCGGCCGTGCAGGCGGACTTTCACCGCCAGTCCTTGCCGGCGCTCATGACCGTGCTCAAAAACAACGGGCAATGGGACCGCAGCAATGTGGAATTCACGCAGGGCCGGCTTGTCGAATACAACAAGCGCGCGCCCCACGCCGCGATGGCCTACATTGACTACGGCCTGGGGGTGCTGCGTGCCGATGTGCTGCACACGCGGCCTGCAGGTGAGGCTTTTGATCTTGCCGACACCTATCACGAGCTGTCGGTGAAAGGGCAGCTTGCGGGCCATGAAGTATTTGAACGTTTTTATGAAATAGGCTCTCACCAGGGCCTGCGCGAGACCGCCGACTATCTGCGAAAGGAAAGCACCTGATGTCGTACGCCCAACAACATGTCAATGAAGCCATCGCCATCCTGCAACAGCTGGATGTGGGCGCTGTCGAGAAAATGGCCGACCTGCTGGCCGGCATCAAGCACGACGGCGGGCGCATCTTCTTCCTGGGCGTAGGCGGCAGCGCGGGCAACTGTTCGCATGCCGTCAATGACTTCCGCAAGATCGTGGGCATCGAGTCCTATGCACCGACCGACAACGTCTCGGAGCTGACCGCACGCACCAACGACGAGGGCTGGGCCACGGTGTTCGTGGAATGGCTGAAGATCAGCAAGCTCACTGCACGCGACGCCATCTTCATCTTCTCGGTGGGCGGCGGCAACCTGGAAAAGAACATCAGCCCCAACCTGGTCATGGCGCTGCAGTACGCCAAAACCGTCGGCGCGCGCATCACCGGCGTGGTGGGGCGCGACGGCGGCTACACCGCGACGGTGGCCGACGCCTGCGTGATCGTGCCCACCGTCAACCCGGACAACATCACCCCGCACTCTGAAGCCTTTCAGGCCGTGGTGTGGCACCTGCTGGTGTCCCACCCCAAGCTCAAGGCCAACCAGACCAAGTGGGAATCGGCCGTCCGGTGAGCGGCATGCGCAGGCGCGCTGTCTTCCTGGACCGCGACGGCGTCATCAACCGGGCGCTGGTGCGTGACGGCAAGCCGTATCCGCCGGCCGGCGTGGCCGAGCTGGAGGTGTTGCCCGGCGTGGCTGACGCGCTGGGTGAACTGCACAGGGCCGGCTTCCTGCTGATCGTGGTGACCAACCAGCCCGATGTAGCCCGGGGCACCACCCCGCGCGAGACCGTGGAAGCCATCAACGGCCAACTGGCAGCCCTTTTGCCGATCACTGAATTTCGCACCTGCTTTCATGACAGCGCTGACGGGTGCGATTGCCGCAAGCCGCGGCCCGGGGCGCTGCTGGCAGCAGCGCGTGAGCATGGCATTGACCTGGCTGCCAGCTACATGGTGGGCGACCGCTGGCGCGACACCGAGGCCGGCGCCAGCGCGGGCTGCAAGACATTCTTCGTGGACTATGCTTACGACGAAAAGCAGCCCGAGGCGTTCGACTACAGGGTGGCCTCACTGGCCGAGGCTGCCCGGATCATCTTGAAACTACAGGAAGCACCAACGTGAAATCCCCCGAACAACTGAACGTCAAGATCTTTGCCGATGGCGCCGACAAGGCCGGCATGCTTGAGATGTACGCCAAGCCCTACATCAAGGGCCTGACGACCAACCCCACGCTCATGCGCAAGGCCGGCATCACCGACTACCGCGCGTTTGCCAAAGACATCCTGTCCGACATCAAGGACAAGCCGCTGTCGTTTGAAGTGTTCTCGGACGATTTTGCCGACATGGAGCGCCAGGCGACGGAAATCGCCAGTTGGGGCGACAACGTGTACGTGAAGATTCCGGTGACCAACACGCAGCAGCAGACCTGCTACGCACTGGTACGCAAGCTGGCCGCGCAAAAGGTCAAGCTTAATGTCACGGCCCTCATGACGCTGGCACAGGTGCGGGATGTGGTGGCGGCGCTGGACCCGGCCGTGCCCAGCTATGTGTCGGTGTTTGCGGGGCGTATTGCCGACACCGGCCGCGACCCGGTGCCATTGATGGCCGCTGCCGTGGAGCTGCTCAAGGTTGCGCCGGCATCCGAACTGATCTGGGCGAGCCCGCGTGAGCTGCTCAACATCTTCCAGGCTGACCAGATCGGTTGCCAGGTCATCACGGTAACCAACGATATCCTCAAGAAGCTGTCGCTGGTGGGGTATGACCTGGACACCTACTCGCTGGACACCGTCAAGATGTTCCATACCGACGCGGTCGCCGCCGGTTTCAAGCTCTGAGCGCTGGGGAGCGGCGACTGTAGGGCTACAGCGATGCACCCAGCATCTCGCGGTACTCTTCCGCGCTGGCAATCCGCGGGTTGGTCTTGTGGCAATGGTCGGCCAGCGCGCCGGTGATGACCCTGTCAAACCACTCGCGCTGAACCCCCATCTCACCCAGGCCCGTGGGCAGGCCCAGCCGCGCGTTCATGTCGCGGATGGCCTCGGGGATGTCACCCGCAGCGCCCAGGCCCATGGCACGCGCCATGCGCTCCAGGCGTCTGTCCTTTTGCACTGATTCGGCGGCGGCGTTGAATGTGACCACTGCCGGCAAAAACATGGCATTCAGCGTCCCATGGTGCAGCCGCGGGTCCACGCCGCCCAGGCTGTGGCTCAGGCTGTGCACGCAGCCCAGGCCTTTCTGGAAGGCCATCGCGCCCTGCATGGACGCACTCATGAGGTTGAAGCGTGCCTCGCGGTCGCTGCCGTCACGCGTGGCCCGCTCGATGTGGGCCCAGCCGCGCTCCAGCCCGTCCAGCGCGATGCCGTCCGCCGGCGGGTTGAAGGCTGCCGACATGAAGGTTTCCATGCAGTGGGCGATGGCGTCCATGCCCGTGGCTGCGGTCAGTTTGGGCGGCAGGCCCAGGGTCAGCTCCGGGTCGCAAATGGCGGCCTTGGGCACGATATGCCAGGAATGGAAACCCAGCTTGCGGTGGTCGTCGACGATGATGATGGCGCCGCGCGCCACCTCGCTGCCCGTGCCGCTGGTGGTAGGCACGGCGATCAGCGGCGCGGCCCGGTCGGTGATGCGAGGCGAGCCGCCTTCGATGGTCGCGTAGTGGGTCAGGGGGCCGTCGTGCGTGGCGGCAATAGCCACGCCCTTGGCGCAATCGATGGCCGAGCCGCCACCCACGGCGATCAGGCCGTCGCAGCCGTTGGCCTTGTACACCTGCACCGCCGCACGCACGGCCGCCTCCGTCGGGTTGGACGGCGTCTGGTCGAACACCGCCACCGGCAGGCCGGGCAGGGCGTCGAGTGCCTTTTGCAATACGCCTGCCGCCTTGACACCCTGATCGGTCACGATCAGCGGCCGGGTGATGCCCACGCGCTCACATTCCTGCTTGAGCAGCTTGACGGCGCCGTAGTCGAACTGGATCTGGGTGACGTAGTAGATGAAGGCCATGGTTTTTGCCGCTGTAGGATCGAAACCGTCCACTGTACCCAATGAACCCAATTCGTCTGTCACCTTCGATGCAGGCCGTGCTGCAACGCATGGGCCGCGCACGGCGCATGCCGTTGCACGAGATGACCGTACAGGCCGCGCGCGAGGCCTATGCCACGGGTGCTGACGTGCTGGAGGTGCCGCGCGCGACGCTGACCAGGGTGCAGGACCTGGCGGTACCCGCCCGTGATGGTGCAGCGCTTCCGCTTCGTCTGTACGCACCGGCTGAAGGCGCCCTGCCGGTACTGCTGTACTTTCATGGCGGCGGTTTTACCGTCGGCAGCATTGCCACACACGACATCCTGTGCCGCGAACTGGCCCGGCGCAGCGGCTGTGCCGTGGCGTCGCTGGATTACCGGTTGGCGCCCGGGCACCGGTTTCCCGTGGCGGCCAACGATGCCTGGGATGCCCTGGCCTGGCTGGGCACCCACGGCGGTATGATCGGGATCGACCCGGGTCGCATCGCCGTGGGCGGCGACAGCGCCGGCGGCACGCTGGCAGCTGCCTGTGCCATCCAGGCCCGTGACGCCGGCTTGCCGCTGGCGCTGCAGTTGCTGTTCTATCCCGGCTGCGCGCCCTGGCAGGACAGCCCGTCGCATGACCGTTATGGCCGGGGACTGTTGCTGGATGCCGAATTGATCCAGTTCTTCTTCAGCCAGTACCTGCGCAGTGATGCGGACCGGCAGGACTGGCGGTTTGCGCCGCTGGTGGCCGACGACGTGGACGGCGTGGCGCCGGCCTGGTTCGGCCTGGCCGAGTGCGACCCGCTGGTCGACGAGGCCCTGGCTTACGCGGATAAACTACGCGCGGCCGGCGTCGCAGTGGATCTGGCGCTGTACCGGGGCGTGACCCACGAATTCATCAAGATGGGCCGCGCGCTGCCC
The DNA here is from genome assembly GCA_040376925.1 of Caenimonas sp. Taxonomy (GTDB): domain Bacteria; phylum Pseudomonadota; class Gammaproteobacteria; order Burkholderiales; family Burkholderiaceae_C; genus RAM1. The sequence continues at coordinate 22,040 of JBEIPU010000014.1, forward strand.
GAGGCCGTACAGGCCCACGCCGACGCCGCGCAAGCCCTGCAACAGGCATTCAAACAGGCCCTGAAACCATGAAACGCACTGACTTCCGATTCTTTCACCGCCTGCGCGTGCGCTGGGCCGAAGTGGACATGCAGAAGATCGTCTTCAATGCGCACTACCTGATGTACTTTGACACTGCGGTGGCCGACTACTGGCGTGCGCTGGCCTTGCCGTATGAAGAGGCGATGCACCAGCTCGGCGGCGACCTGTACGTGAAAAAAGCCACCGTGGAGTTCCACGCCTCGGCGCGCATGGACGACCAGATCGATATCGGCATGAAATGCGCGCGCATCGGCAATTCGTCCATGGGCTTTGCTGGCGCCATCTTTCGCGGCGACGAACTGCTGATCACCTGCGGACTGGTCTATGTGTTTGCCGACCCCGCAACCCAGACGTCGCGCCCGGTGCCCGACGCCTTGCGCGCCATCCTGCTGGGCTTTGAGGCCGGCGAGCCCATGGTCGCCCTGAAAACCGGCGGCTGGGACGCCCTGGGCGCCGACGCGTCCAAGGTGCGCACGGAAGTCTTTGTGCAGGAGCAGCGCATCCCCAAAGAAATGGAATGGGACGAGGCCGACAAAACTGCCTTGCACGCCGTGGCCTACAACCGGCTGGGCCAGCCCCTGGCGACGGGGCGGCTGCTGCAGCCTGCCCCGGGGCAGGGCCGCATCGGGCGCATGGCGGTGTGCCGCGTGCTGCGCGGCGCCAACCTGGGCCGCGGCGTGCTGGATGCCCTGGTCCAGGCGGCGCTTCAGCGTGGCGACCATGAAGTCATGATGCACGCGCAACGCAGCGCGGAAGGTTTTTATGCCCGCCTGGGCTTCACGCCGCGAGGTGAACCTTTTGACGAGGCCGGCATCCCACATGTCGAAATGTTCACGCAATTGCGGCCGGCCTGAACGCGCCAGGTAACTCGTTGTAAGGCAGGGCGCACGAGCGGCGACAATAGAGGGCTCTGCCCCGGCGCGCGCATTTTGCGTTTGCGGCCCCGGCACCAGCCCCCTCAAGTACGACATGGCAAAAAAGAAACGAAATGCGCCGGACAAGGCGTCCGGCAATGGAAACGGCAACCGCCCGGATTTTGGCGGCGGCGCAGCCGCCTGGACCACTGCGCCCAGCGCGCCGATGGGGGGCGCGGTGCCCACCGTGGCCCGCTACAAGCCGCAGGCTACTAACGGTGGCACCTTGCCGCTGGAAATCACCCGCGGCGACTGGACCGCGCTGATTTTTGCGCTGACGATCTTCTTCGCCCCCGCCCTGGGCGTGCCGCACGAGGAAATGCTGCAGGACACGCTGAAGTCCATTGTGGTGGCGTTTGGCGCGCTGGGCGCGGCGTTGCTGTTCTTCTGGCAGCAGCGCAACCGCCGGGACGGGCTGCGCTGGCATGCGCTGATGTGGCTGCCGCTGTCGCTGATGGTCTACGCGCTGGGCAGCATGATCTGGTCGCACACCTACCTGGGCGGCGTCGAGGCCGTGCGCTGGTTCATCTTCAGTGTGCTGCTGTGGCTGGGCATGAACACCCTGAACCGCGACCGGACCATGATTGTGGTCTGGGGCATCCACTGGGGTGTGGTGGTGGCATCCCTGTGGACCGCGCTGCAGTTCTGGGTGGATTTCAAGTACTTCCCGCAAGGGCCTAACCCTGCTTCCACTTTCGTCAACCGCAACTTCTTCGCCGAATTTGCCACCTGTACGATCGCGTTCAGTGCCTTGCTGCTGGCGCGCGCGCGTTCATCCAGCCAGATCGCGCTGGTGGCGTTCACGTCGGCGTTTGTGATTGTCGCCATCCTGATGACCGGCACCCGTGGCGCCATGACGGCCATGTGGTTCCAGCTGCTGGTCCTGCTGCCGATCATCGCCATTATTTACAGGCGCCAGTTTTCGTTCTACCAATGGGACGCCGGCAAACGTATCGTTGCCATTGGCGTTCTTCTCGCAACGGTAGTTGGTCTGGGCATGATCTCCACCAACAACCCCAAGATGATCGAGGAGCACCGCGGCGAGGGCAAGGGAATGACCGCGCTGGAGCGCGGCTTCAAGCGCACAGCACGCATCAACATTGCCGACGGCTCGCTGGGCGTGCGATTTGTGATGTGGAAAGCCACAGCGCGAATCATCAAGGAACGCCCGCTGACCGGCGTTGGCGCCGGCGCCTGGGAAGCGGATATCCCCCTGTACCAGGCCGAAGGCGCCCAGCTGGAGACCGATTACTACGTCCACAATGAATTCCTGCAGCTTCTGGCCGAGTACGGGTTGGTCGGCTGGCTCTTTTTGCTGCTGCTGTTTGCCTACCTGTTGCGTGCGGCCTGGAAGACACTTCGCGACACCTCTGCGGACGGGCGAGCGGAGGCGCCCATGCGTGCCATTACGCTGACGGCCTTGCTGGCGCTGTTCATCGTGAGCAACGTCGGCTTCCCGTGGCGAATGGCCAGTACCGGTGCGCTGTTTGCCTTGTGCCTGGCGATCCTCGCGGCGTCGGACGCACGGCTGGGTTACCGCGGTTACACCTCGGCCCTGCGATTGAACTGGCGCCCCGCGTTCTCGCAGGGCATGGCCGTAGGCACCATGGTCTGTCTGGCCCTGGCTGCCTACATCACGCAGCAGGCCGCCGAATGCGAGAGCAAGATCGTCAAGGCCACCAAGATCGCGCTGACCATCTCCCAATCGGGCGACTACCACAACCCCAAATGGGACAAACCCAAGGCTGACATGTTGCGCCTCATCAAGGAAGGCACCGACATCAACCCCCACTACCGCAAGATCACGCCCATGGTGGCCGATGAGCTGGCCAAATGGGGAGACTGGAAGAACGCCACCTGGGTGTGGGAGTCCGTGGTGTCGTCGCGTCCTTACGTCGTTGCAATCATGTCGAATATTGCGCGGGGTTATGCCACCATGGGCAACGCGGACAAGGCGCTGGAGTACCTGGAGCGGTCCAAGAAGATCCAGCCCAAGGCGTCGTCGGTGCGCTCACTGGAAGTGGTGCTGCTCAGCCGCACGGGCAAGGAACCCCAGGCATTGGCGATGGCGCGGGAGGCGATCGCTGAAGGTGTTTATGACTATGACCTGGTCAACGCGGCCTTTATTCTGGGCTGGCGTGGCGGCGACACTGCACTGGCCCTGAAAGCAATGGACCTGCGCATGAAGGACTGGCCCAACACCCAGGTCAACGGCCTGATCCAGCTGGGCAATATGTACACCACCGCACTGCTTAAGCCCGACAAGGCGCTGGAGCTGTTCAAGAAGGCAATGGAGCTGACGCCGGAAGCCGAGCGCAAGGCGTTGCTGCCGCAGATTCCGTCAGCTTACTGGTCCAAGATCGGCTTTGCGCACGCCATTCCGGTACAGGCCACGCCGACTCAGACGTCGGCCGCAAGCAAGTAGGGCAGGGGCTGCAGCGCCAGCGTGTTGGCGCTGTCGCCGGCCCACAGCCGCCCGCCCTGGGCGGCACTCAGCTGGATCGACACGATCGCATCAAACCCGCCCAGCGGCGAGCGCGCTGCCTGGGCCACCGTGCCGCAGGGCTGGCTGGCGTCGCTGTCGTGAAACACCTCCTGCCCGGCGGCCAGCGCTGCATCCGCATGCGCCACGAAAGCGCGCCGTTTGAGCGTGCCGCGGAACTGGCTGCGCGCCACGACCTCCTGGCCGGGGTAGCAGCCCTTGCGGAAGTTCACACCGCCTACGGACTCGTAGTTCAGCATCTGGGGCACAAAGGCCTCGACGATGGGCGCGGTGATGGTGGTAATGCCGCTGTTCACCTCGCCCCAGAGCCAGTCGTCCAGACCCAGCGCCGGGCCTTGCGGTGCCGGATGGTCCGCCGGTGCGATCCGCAGCGCGCGGGGCTGCCCGTGCGCCGGGTACAGCGCCACCAGGCTGGCCGCGCCGTCGTCCATGCGCTCCCAGGGCACCTGCGATCCGATGGCGGGGCAGGACGCGCCCGCCAGCCCGTGCAGGCTGACATCGGCGGTGGCGTCGGTGAGTCTGGCTTTGGCGCGCAGCACGAACATCGACAGCCGCTTGAGCGTGGGCGCCAGGATGTCCTGGCTGCACACCAGCAGGATGTCGTCTGGCCCGCGGCGCAGGCCGATGAAGCTGGCCTGCATGCGGCCCTTGGGGGAGCAAAACGCCGCCAGGCGCGCTTGCCCGTCGCCCAGCAGCACGAAATCCTGCGTCAGCTGGCCCTGCAGGAATTTGGCGGCCTCTTCGCCCTGGACGCGAATCACGCCCAGATGGGGCAGGGCGGTCACGCCGTTGAGTTCATGGGTCATGCGTGAATTATCATCGGCCGTTGATTTCACTCGCAGAAGTAGGGGCAGTGGTTTGCGGCGATTCCTTGTAACGGTTTTCCTGTTGGGTGCGCTGTCGGCCATGGTGGTGGGCGGTGCCGGCCTGTGGTGGGTGTACCAGCCGCTGCGCACGCCCGCGCAGGCCGTGGACCTGTCCATCGACCCCGGCACCCTGCCGCGCGGCGTGGCCCAGGCGGTGGCGGATGCGGGTGTGGACGTCAACGCCGACCTGTTGTACATCTGGTTCCGCCTGTCGGGCCAGGACCGCCAGATCAAGGCCGGCAGCTACGAGCTGGAGCCCGGCATTACCCCGCACCGCCTGCTGCGCAAGCTGGCCCGGGGCGAAGAAGCCCTGCAGGCCGTGGTGCTGGTCGAAGGCTGGAACTTCCGGCAGGTGCGCGCCGCGCTGCTGAAGGAAGATCAGCTCAAGCCGGACACCAAAGGGCTGGATGACGCCGCCATCATGGCGCTGCTGGGCCGCCCCGGTGTGCACCCCGAGGGGCGGTTCTTCCCCGATACCTACACCTACTCACGCGGCACGAGCGATGTGGCGCTGCTGCGCCGCGCATTGCACGCCATGGACCGCCGGCTGGAGGCCGCCTGGGCCCAGCGCACGCCCGATGCCATGGCCAAAACCCCGGCCGAAGCCCTGATCCTGGCCAGCATCGTCGAAAAGGAAACCGGCAAGGCCGCTGACCGGCCGCTGGTGTCCAGCGTGTTCAACAACCGCCTGCGCGTGGGCATGCCGCTGCAGACCGACCCCACCGTGATCTACGGCATGGGCGAGGCCTTCGACGGCAATCTGCGCAAGAAAGACCTGCAGACCGACACGCCCTGGAACACCTACACCCGGGCCGGCCTGCCGCCCACGCCGATCGCCATGCCGGGCAAGGCGTCGCTGCTGGCGGCGGTGCAGCCCCCGGCGTCAAAAGCCCTGTACTTTGTGGCGCGCGGCGACGGCAGCAGCCAGTTCAGCGCCACGCTGGACGAGCACAACCGGGCTGTCAACCAGTACCAGCGGGGTCGCAACCCGCCATGAGCCAGGGCCTGTTCATCAGCTTCGAGGGCATCGACGGCGCCGGCAAGTCCACCCACATCGAGGGACTGGCGTCGGCCTTCCGCACACAAGGGCGCACGGTGACACTCACGCGCGAGCCCGGCGGCACGCCCCTGGCCGAAAAGCTGCGCGCGCTGGTGCTTAACGATCCCATGGACGCGCTGACCGAAGCCCTGCTGATCTTTGCCGCGCGGCGCGACCACCTGCAGCAGGTGATCGAACCGGCTCTGGCCCGCGGCGACGTGGTGCTGTGTGACCGCTTCACCGACGCCACATTTGCCTACCAGGGCGGGGGCAGGGGCTTTGATCTGGGCGTTCTTGCGCAGCTGGAGCAATGGGTCCAGGCGCTGCCCGACGCCGGCCTGCGCCAGCCGGACCTGACGGTGTGGTTTGACCTGCCGCCCGAGGTGGCCGCCCAACGCCTCGCCGGTGCCCGCGTGCCGGACAAATTTGAATCCCAGCCGCTGGAGTTTTTCGCGCGCGTGGCCGCCGGCTATGCCGCGCGCGCCACCGCAGCCCCGCAGCGGTTTGTGCGCGTGGATGCCAGCCTGGAACGCCACAAGGTCTGGCAAGCCCTGACCAGCGCATTTGTGCGCCGCGGCTGGCTGGCCATCATGGTCGCCGCCAACGGGGGGCCGAAATGATGGCTGCCACCCCGGCGCCTTGGGTGCAACGGCAGCTTGAAACCCTGCTGGCGCAGCGCGGCCATGCCTGGCTGCTGCAGGGTCCGTCGGGCCTGGGGCAGTACGGCCTGGCACTGCAACTGGCCAGCGCCTGGCTGTGCGAGCGGGCCACGAGGCAGGGCGCCTGCGGCGAATGCAGCAGCTGCCACGCCATCCAGGTGCGCACCCATGCCGACCTGTGCGTGCTGATGCCCGAGACTGCCATGCTGGCGCTGGGCTGGCCGCTGTCTGAAAAAGCCCAGGACGAGATCGACCAGAAAAAGCGCAAGCCCAGCCGTGAAATCCGCGTGGACGCCATGCGCGACGCGGTGGAGTTTGCCCAGCGCACCAGTGCCCGCGGGCGCGGCAAGGCGGTGCTGGTGTATCCGGCCGAGCGCATGAACCATGTGACGGCCAATGCGCTGCTCAAGACCCTGGAAGAACCCCCGGGTGACGTGAAATTCGTGCTGTCCAGCGAAGCTGCGCACCAGCTTCTGCCCACGATCCGAAGCCGTTGCCTGGGCCATACCATGGCCTGGCCGCAGGGGAATGAGGCGCATCAGTGGCTGGCGTCGCAGGGCATCCAGCCGGCGGACACGGCAGCCCTGCTGCGCGCGGCCGGCGGGCGGCCCGATGACGCGCTGGCGTTCGTGCAGTCAGGGCGCGACCCGAAGTCCTGGGCACTGCTGCCGCGCGCCATGGCCCGAGGCGACGCCAGCGCGCTGGCCGGGCTGACGCCCGCGCAGGCGGTGGATGCGCTGCAAAAGCTCTGCCATGACCTGCTGGCCGTCAAGGCGGGCGCGGCGCCCCGGTTTTTCGAGGCGGCCGAACTGCCACCAGCCGCTGAAATAGGTGCGCTGGGCACCTGGGGCCGCGAGCTGGCCCGGACCGCGCGGACGGTGGAGCACCCCTTCAATGCGGGCCTCATGCTGGAGTCTCTGGCCGCACAGGCCCACCGCGCGATCAGATTGCCCTAAACTTCGCAACACGCACGCGCCATGAGCAATCCATCCCCCACCACACCCCGCCCCAGCGTCATCCAGCTCGCCATCAAGGAAAAGGCAGCGCTGTATGCGGCGTACATCCCGCTGTTCACCGACGGCGGCGTGTTCATCCCGACCACTCGCGACTACAAGCTGGGCGACGATGTGTACGTGCTGCTTTCGCTGCCCGAAGACCCGCAGCGCTACCCGGTGGCCGGCAAGGTGGCCTGGGTCACGCCGGCACGCAGCGCCGCCAACCGCACGCAGGGTGTGGGCATCCGTTTCCCGTCCGACGAAAAATCCAGGCTGCTCAAGCTGAAGATCGAAGAAGTCCTGGGGGGGCACCTGGCGTCAGAGCGGCCCACCCAGACGATCTGACTGCCTTGTTCGTCGATTCCCACTGCCACCTGACATTCCCCGAGCTGGCCTCGCGCCTGCCCGAGATCCGCACCGCCATGGCGGATGCCCGGGTGGACCGCGCGCTGTGCATCTGCACCACGCTGGAAGAGTTCGACGACGTCCACGCGCTGGCCACCACCTACGACAACTTCTGGGCCACGGTGGGCGTGCACCCCGACAACGAAGGCGTGACGGAGCCGTCGGTGCTGGACTTGCTGGAGCGCGCCGCACGGCCGCGCGTGGTGGCCATCGGCGAGACCGGGCTGGACTACTACCAGATGGAAGAACGCAAGGGCGGGCGTACGGTGGCCGACATGCAATGGCAGCGCGACCGCTTCAGCACCCATATCGAGGCTGCGCGGCAGGCTAAGCTGCCGCTGGTCATCCACACTCGGGCGGCCTCGGACGACACGATCGCCATGCTGCGCGAACACCGGGAAGACGGCTCATCCGGATCCGCCGGGGGCGTGTTCCATTGCTTCACCGAAACAGCGCAAGTGGCCCGTGCAGCGCTGGACCTGGGCTTTTACATCTCGTTTTCCGGCATCCTGACCTTCAAAAGCGCGCAGGACCTGCGCGATGTGGCGGCCTTTGTGCCGCTGGATCGTCTGTTGATCGAAACCGACAGCCCGTACCTGGCGCCCGTCCCGTACCGCGGCAAAACCAACAATCCGTCGTATGTACCGCATGTGGCGATGCAGATCGCGGCACTGCGCCAGCTGCCGGTCGAGCAGATCGCCGACGTGACCAGCCGCAACTTCGAACGCCTGTTTTGCGCCGTTCAATCATGAGAAATTACTTTAGAAAAGTAATTTACCTTGTTGTTTTTGCGGGGTTCAGCTGGGCGCATGCAGGGTCCTATGAAGACTTTTTCATCGCCATCAAGCGCGACGATGCCGCGACCATCAACGCACTGCTGAGCCGCGGCTTCGACCCTGACACGCGCGACCCGGAGGGTCTGCCAGGGTTGTTTCTGGCGGTGCGCGAGCCTTCGCTCAAGGCGGCCGAAGCCTTGATTGCGTGGCCAAAGTCGAACGTTGAAGTCCGTACGCCGCAGGGTGAAAGCCCGCTGATGATGGCGTCGCTGAAAGGGCACATCGACCTGGTGCGCAAGCTGATTGCCCGGGATGCCGACGTGAACAAGCCGGGCTGGACGCCGCTGCATTACGCAGCGACCAACGGCCATGTGGAAATCATCAGGCTGCTGCTGGAGCACCATGCCTACATCGACGCGGAATCACCCAACGGCACCACGCCGCTGATGATGGCGGCGCACTACGGGTCGCCAGAGGCGGTCAAGCTGCTGCTTGAAGCGGGCGCGGACGCCATGATGAAAAACCGTCTGGGGCTGACGGCGCTGGACTTTGCCCAGCGGGGCAACCGCACTGAAGCAGCCAACCTGATCGCCGCGTTTGTACGTGGGAAACAACCCAAAGGCCAATGGTGACGTCCGCTGAAGTGATCGTGTCACGCTCGTTTGGAGCTTCTCCCCTCTGAAGCTTGCTTTAGTCGGGACATTTTCACTTCCATTTTTTTGAAGTGAAAATGTCAAAGTGTTGCCCTTCTACGCGCTGGGACGCTTCAGGGGTTTTGCACCGCCTTCATTAAATATGACTCGCACGCCGGGGGTGCGAATTCTTCAATTAAATCAACGCCCTGGCGGCGGAGCGGGACAATTTCAGTTCAATTTCAGTGAAGTGAATTTGACAACGTCGAAACCGGCGCTATTAGTTGAGTTTCCAACGGAAGCTCGACAGTGGCACCAACCGCCTACGAATCACCGCTAACGATCAGGCGACCTCACGGGTCTTACCGCTTCGACGTCTTCAGCATGAAGGCAGGGCGGCGCATGACCTTGTTTGGCAAAGCAGCCCTGAGTCAGTTCATTGAACTGGAAGCAGATCATGAAGTGGCCGCGCTCTGCGAACGGCCACTGAAGATTCCTGACTCCAAGCCAACGCGCGTCATTGATTTTTGGGCACTGCGCGGTGGCAGGTCTCATTTCTACCTGCTGCTATCGGCGTCGGGCGCGCGCGACATGAGCAAGCCGAAGGTGGCTATTGAGGACTTTCGCAAATGGGTCGAGGGCGAACGTGCAGTTCTACACGAAGTGGTCACCGACGTATTCAACGAAAGGCGGTTACTGCACGACAACTGGGCCGCAATCTTGCAGCACTTGGTGGCGCACCGCGGCTTAGTGGGACCAACGCTGTTGGAGCGATGCGCAATTGAGATGAGGCCCGCGTTCTCGCTGGAGCAAATTGAAAGTCAAATGACCGACCTGGACAGCATGCTGATAAGGGCAGCGGTCTACAGCTTGTTAGCAGGAGGGAAACTTAACTGCCCGAGCATCGCCCAAGCCCGATTGACTCCTGCAACTCAGTTCGTAAGACCGTGAAGAACGCACCCCGAGTCTTCCTTTACGGCATGGCGAACTTCACGCGGGCCAGCATTCCGGAAATCCTTGCGGATTTTGAGGCACTACCCAAGGTTGATGAGGGAGCATTGCCTGATGGCTCCCAAGAAGAGTATGCGGCGAACCTCGAGGCGTACCGGCTCTTCGTAATGGAGCCCGATGTGAGCTTGGCCGAGATCCATCGGCGGACAGGGGTTCACCAAAAACAGATGTACCGTCTGTTGGACCGGGTACTTACCAAGGCGGAGGATGGGCTGATAGAGGGTTTAAGGGGGCTCATCCCACACAGGCATTTGAAGGCCTACACACGTACTGCGGTGGTGGTTAGATCCTCAAAACTGGATAAGTCAACGGCGGCGGGCGCGCTACAGCAGACGCTCGACAAGTTTCCCGCCATTCGCGTCTGGATGAAAAAAGAAGCGAAGAAGCGGAACGAGCCGCTGAAAAAAAATGAGATGCGCTCAATCCGGAAGCCTACAGCCCAGTTGCACGGGGAATTTCTGGACAAATGCCATGGGGTCGGAATTACAGATGACCAGTGGCCATTTAACCAAGACTACCGAGGCTACCGCTCGTTTGTTGCTCTCTTAAAAAAGATGGAGCTGGAGCGTACGGGGGGCCACCCCAAGGCGGGCGAAGGCATTCCGACCCAAGCTCTCGGCGAGCCGGACACTCCCGCGCAATGGCCCATCGCTTTGGAGCCCTTCATGGTCGTGCAGTTCGATGGTCACAAGGTCGATCTGCGTGTCACGATTGCCATTCCGGATCCGTTCGGCATGGAAACGCTGGTCGAAATTAGCCGGATCTGGATCCTTGTAATCACGGACGTGCGCACGAAGGCAATCCTAGGCTATAGCATCGCATTGGGGATCGAATACAACAAGGACGATTTCGCGGAAGCACTGCAGGCGTCCTTGGTACCTCATAGGCGTGTGCAGCTGACGATTCCGGGTCTAAAGGTCAAGGAGGGTGGGGGCTTCCCTATCGACGTACAGCCCGAACTCGCGTATCACCGCTGGACGTGGTTTCAATTCGACGAAGCGAAGTCGCACTTGGCCGACGATTCGCTGGATCGATTGACGAAGGTGCTGGGGAGCTGGACTGTCGCTGGACGCCTTGGGGAGCCCAATGACCGCGCGTACGAAGAGCGGCTGTTCGGGATTTTGGAGGAGTGTGGCTTTCACCGAATTCCCGGTACCGTTGGTTCCAGTCCGAGCGATCCACGCCGCAAGCTGGCCGACGTCGGGAGCGATCTGGACCGAATGATCCGGCTCGACGAACTCGAGTAAGTCATCTATGTCCTCCTCGCGAATCGAAACGGGACACCACAGACCGGGCTGGGTGGCCGCACTGCGCTTGAGGCGATGCGATACCTTACGAGCAAGCCAGAGTTCTTGCTGCAGACGTTACCGCATACGAAACGCCATCAGCTCTTTCTGCTACGCGAGGCCGTTGAGGTGACTATTCGCGGGCGTAAGTCCGTGGCCCATGTCAACTTCGAAGGCGTACGGTACACGTCCGACACACTAGCGCGTAAACGAGAGCTCATTGCCAGGAAGGTGAAGCTGCGCATCTACTACATGGCGCGCGATATTCGCAAGGTGCATGCATTCTTCATGGACGGCAGCGAACTTGGAATCCTGGTCGCCGCCAAACAATGGCGTACCACCCCGCACTCGATTCGACAGCGACAGGAAATCCTGCGAATGAAGCGGCTGGGACTCATCTCCTGGGGCGCCGAGGACGACCCGGTGGAAAAGTACATTCTCAAGAAACGCGAAGATGCCAAGCACAACAAGCGCTCAGCCAACAACATCGCGAAGGCCAGAGCCAACATCGCGGCTGCACAGGCAGACGCCGCAGATAAGCTTAGTCCGTTTGAAATGTCCTCGCGTGCAGAACTTCGGCACTCCACCCATGAAGCCGATGCGATGGCGGCCGACGCCGCTCGGAAGCCGGCAAAGACCAAGGTGGAGCCGACGCCATTGACCGTCAACAGAACGATCTTCTTTTAGTGGAGGATGCCATGGACTTGCACCAGAGGCCTTGCCCTATCGCCAGCCATCCACTGAATACGCAGAAGTACATCGTTCCGACGCCCTCCATCGACGCGCTGTACGCAGCCATCCGCAAATGCATCAAGCAGCGCGTGCCAGGCGGGATCGTCTATGCGATGACGCGTTACGGAAAGACCTATGCCATTCGCTACATCCGTGGAATGCTCAAGATTGATTACCCTGGCATCGTCACCTTCAACTTCGGATGCCTGAAGAAAAAGCAGCCAAGCGAAGGCGCGTTCTTCAGCAACCTGCTCAAGTGGGCTGGGCACCCTAAGCACGAAACGGGCACCAACAAGCAACTGCGTAGCAGACTCATGCACATGCTTATGGACCAGCTTGCCAGGTCCCCGCACAACTTCCTGGTCCTGTTTGCGGATGAGGCCCAGAAGCTGCAGATCGAGGACTACGAATGGTTGCGCGAAATCCATGACGAACTCGAGGATCGCGGCTTTCGGATGATTACCTTTCTTGTCGGCCAACCCCAACTGCGCCAACAAAAGACCGCATTGAAGATCGCGAGGGAAACTCAAATTGTCGGCCGATTCATGATCGACGAATTTGAGTTTCGCGGGGTTACGTGCGTGGAGGATGCCGCAACTTGCCTTCGTAGCTACGACGCGGGCGTGTTCCCGGTGGGAACGGAATGGACCTTTACGCGCTTTTTCTTGCCACGAGCATGGCAGGCTGGCTTTCGACTCCAGTCGTGCGCCCCGCAGATATGGGCCGAGTTTTCGGCTGTGCATGAGGAAGCCGGATTTCAAGAAAAGCTTGAAGTACCGATGACATACTTCGCCCGATCCATCGAAATTTTCCTGACAACGATGGGGACCGATCTCGATTGCGCAGAGTTCCGACCCACGGCCGATACGTGGAAATCAGTGGTTCTCGAATCCCGGTTCGCGCAGTCCGAGGAGGAACTGCTCACGATCATCACCGAGGCGGACGAGTTGGAGCTGAGGTGATGGTCGAAGTCTCGAGAGGTCGCATTCTTCTTGATCCGTATGAGGTTCCGCAGGAGAAGTGGAGCAACCGCTCATCGTGGATCAGTGGGAGCGAGTCGGCATATGCATTGCTCGCCAAATTCGCGGCACTTAACGTATTGAGCTGCCGAGAATTGTGCGAGCTTTTCGTGATCCGAAAGGCTAGAAAGACCGGAGCGGAGCACTTTCCCAAGGTTGACCTCAGGTCCAGCGAGTGGATGCGCACAGGGCGTCTCGGAAATCTGTTCGCAATCGACGCAGCAGAGTTGCGCTTGGCCTTTGTCAACGAGCTTTTCCCCAATGCATCCTCCTTATCCAGCAACGTGTTGGTGTGGTGCCCACGTTGTGCCCACCATGGTTTTCATTCTGCGGCATTTCAGCTCAATTTCTACCTTACTTGTCCCGTGCACCGCATCGAGCTACGACGTGCCTGCCATTCGTGTAAGGCGCCCATTCCCTACGTCCTGCATTCGACCCAATCGCGACCCTTGTTTGTGTGTCTTAGCTGCGGACGGGATCTTGCGGGGGAACTGCGCAAATCGCTGGTTGGCCTTGCCCTGGACAAGCGCGGGCAGGCACTTCACCGCGACCATATAGAACTCGTTCGGTTCACAGACACGCTCCCGACACTCTTTAACGCATGTCGGTCGGCCCTTGGCCGACCGAATCTTCCGATTGAGGTGGGTAAGGCCGACGTGTTTCGCAGTTGCGGTGCGTTTCGGCAGTTTGTTGCCGACGTACTGACTGCGGTGTCCGCCCGTGTGTCGTCCCCACAGCTTCACCCGTTACGCCCTACAGGAGTTTTCTCGCATCCGTTTGAGCCGCCGCCGCGGGCCAAACGGGGTGCAGCGGTCGGAGACCAAACACTTGACGAGGCCACTTCGCTTTATCGCTGTCTCAGGCGCTCGGTGTATCGGCATCATTGCCGTGGTCACGCCCAATGCATACGGGCCGCCATGAAAACCATGTGGTGGGACCCAGAAGGTGAGCGTGTCCCGGTCTTTTGTCCAACCGCGCAGGCGTTTTTGCGGTGGCGAATGCACTGGGAGGGCTGCCGCATCCCGAGCGAGCTAGACAGGCCGAGCGGTGCCCGCACCCCATACGGCCTTATCGCTTGGCTGGCCAGCGAAGCGCCTATCGGATCTCGGCTTTGGGCCCACCGCCTAGACGGTTGGGTTCGCTCACATCTCCTAGCGTGCGCCTGCCTGGACTCGTTTGCCGAGTGGCTGCAGCTCGCAGAAAGGGCCAAAAAACTGGTGCTCTGGCACAAGGCGGACGCGAAGAGTTTTCGCAGCCGTCACTGGGCGTGCAGCGGCCGCGGCACCACCCACGAGCCTGCGATGCTATTCATCGAGCACACTTTTCATGCGATTGGGAAGGTACCCTCAGCGTCGGGAGCACATCTTCGTGCGACAAGGTCTGCGCTGTCCGCGATTCGCCGCTAGTTGGAAATTTAATGGCCTCCGACCACTTTCACCAAGCTCAAGTGCCTAGAGCAACCATTTTCGGCTCTCGGTGCAATCAGAAGCCGCGGAGTTTCTGTGTAAGGGAATGTCTGAACAAGTCGTGAACCCCAAAAAGCTACTGCCAAGGCACCTGCGGAGGTTTTCAACTCAATAAGCCAAGAAGCTACCTCTTGACGACGGACCGAGGCGAGCACCACTCGAGCCGAAGGGCGGGTGTCGCTTTTAAGCCTCGCCAACAAAATCGTGTTGCTCCGCTAGTAGTCAGCGGTCTACAACGGGTTTATGCTGAGAGCCATGTCGTACTCAGTCCGCACGCTCCACTGGCCCTTGCCCGTGCTCCGCCGTGCGCCGAGAAACTCGCAGCCTCCTCGCTTGGCATCACGCGGATCCTCTGTGAAGCGCGCTGTACTTGCGATGAGCATGCGCTTCACATACGACGCTCCGACTCGAACTTGCCGGGCTCGAACCGTAGCCCGCGAACGTCTCGTAGTTTACAAATCGCGCCAGCGCCCATTGCTCGCTTCTTAGCACTCAAGGGCTCCTGGCAACATCAGGAGCCCATTGTGAGAAACGTAAGTATTTCCAAGCAGCCAGCAGTCGCTGGCTACGACTTCCACTTCTTTGAATGTCCCCAGAGCGGCATTCACAAGCTTTTGCTGCCCGACCAACTGGTGTCTGAGCTGGCGCAAACTGCCATTGCACCGGAATCAAAGCCTCCTTCTTCTTCAGATCCAGCGCTGCAACCTCTTGCCGACCTCCTGGGCAACAAGACAAGTACCAAAGATTCCGCGCGTGACCAAACCTGGGCCAAGGCGCATAACGAGGATGTCGATGAAGATCATCTCTGGCGAGACATCGCTAGCCGACCTGTAGATCACCGGTGCGAATATCAAGTTTTTGAAGCAAGCCAGGCCGTTGCGCTCTCTCGAGTGTGCAAGAGAGTGGTTAGGGAGGACCGTGCACGGCTTGACGACGTCTACAGGAGGCTTGTGCTGCAGGAGTCCTGTCATCGGAAGTTGGCTACAGCGGGCGCGGTAGCCCTGAATCGAATGAGAAAGATCCAGCCGCACATGGCCGAGGTCATTGAGTTCGTTCAACGCCATCTGAATCTGGCCCAGTACAGCACAAGCCCTCAACCGATACCTCCATTTCTCTTGGTCGGGGACCCAGGGATTGGCAAGACCCACTTTGCCCAAGCGCTCGCGCAGGCGCTAGGTGCGCCGCTTCGCATCCAGAGAATGGACACTGACGTCACTAGTTCTTTTTTGCTTGGCAGTGACAAGAAGTGGGGTACTTCCCAGCACGGAATCGTGTTCGAGATGGTTGTGCTGGGCGAGTACGCTGACCCAGTGATCCTCGTGGACGAGATTGACAAGGGAGATCGAGCCCAGGAGCGCCCTCAGACAGGCTTGTATTCCCTCTTGGAGCCAGCTACGGCCACACGCGTTCGGGACATCTCACTGGACTTTGAGTTCGATGCCAGTCAAGTGACTTGGATCTTCACAGCAAACGACGCATCGCGTCTGGATCAGCCGCTTCGCAGCAGACTTCGAGAATTCCGGATCGAATTGCCCGACGCTGAGCAAAGCCTTGTCTTGGCCGCTGAAGTCATGAGGGCTGCCATTTCGGACATGCAAGTTGGCGGGTTTAGCCCGGAACTCTTTCGTCTGCATCGGCACCTGGCTCACTTGCCTGCCCGCGCGATTCGACAGATCACCCAGGATGCCGTGGCTAAGGCCGTAGCCGCTTCACGCTTCGCGCTTTCAGAGCGGGATCTCCCCAGCTTCTTGGTGCCGTCGGGTCATACGCCCCAATGTCACCTGCACTAGGACCAGGATATGACCCAATCGAGTCAATCACACAATCCGGTCCTCTTTCTGGACTTCGACGGCGTACTACATACAGTGCATGCGCAAGCGGACCAGCTGTTCACGGCTATTCCGCTGCTGGAGCTGGTTCTTCGCGAATTCCCGAATTTGGATGTCGTAGTGTCCAGCTCGTGGCGGGAAGTGCATCCACTGGACGAATTGCTGGAGTATTTCTCGGCTGACATTCGCAGTCGTTTCATCGGAATCACACCCGCCCGGCCAGAGCTTGCTGAGGTTCCGGATGACCTTTGGTCATACGTGCGAGAAGGCGAATGTGCGGTGTGGATTGCTCGCCATCGACCCTGGGTTCCTTGGATAGCCGTCGACGACGATGCTTGGCGCTTCAAGCCTCATTCGAAGCGGCTCTTTCTGGTGGAGGGGAAAATTGGACTTACGGCTGAAAGCGTGAACGCGCTTCGTAAAAGGCTGGAAGCGCTAGCGCCGGTGGGACGCAAGCGTAACCCGCCGGGCTGAGGGCAAGAGCATGCAAGTCTGGGTTCGAAACGGATGGCGTCCAATCGTCAATGCTGCGGCAGCGCAGCTGCGATACATCGGCGTCGAGGTCCTGGAGGCTCGCGAGAAGCTGGGCACGCTTCGGATTCACGTCCCTGCAAGGGACGGAAGGCGCCCTGAAGTGATTTCCATCATCTACCAGGCTGCGCAACTGGCTGCTGAAACGTGCGACCTCTGTGGTCAGGCAGGGGCGCTGCAAGCGAATACGCCGTGGCGAGTACGGTGCCGATGGCATGCGGACACTTGCCCGCAAACATAGGTAATTGCTTTGAGCGGCAAGATGTCGACGCTTTTTGAAGAATTGATTGCCGCTGCGCAACTGCGGTAAACTTAAGCTGTGACCACCCCTTGAACACGTTTGTGGGAATGTGCACTGAAAGCCAGATCCGTTGATCTGGCTTTCGCTTTTTCAGGACGCCTCTTTACTGCAACTGTAACAAAGGAGTGTGAACCGGATACGGCACTGAACTGGCCGCGGGCAAGGAGACGCGCGAGATCAACGGCCTGATGTATGTGTTCCAGACGCCGATCCATGGCGACCTCGCCCTGATCGGAGTGATCTCGGTTTACGTGCACAACGCTCCGGTTGATTGCCCGGGTAAACCCTCGTATTGATTCCGGATCACCTTCTGTCCGTCTCGCATATTTCATGCTCTCGAAATCATTGGAGTGAACTTTCCAGCGCACAAATCATCTGTAGAAGTAGCTCCCAAAATCAAAGCCCTCCTACAATCTGCGCCATGGGTGTCCGCCGCCGTCAACGCCTGCTCACAGTGCTCTTCGCGCTGCTCAGCCTGCTGTCCATGCAACTGGCAGTGGCCGGCTATGTCTGCCCGGTCGATTACAAGGTCGGCGAAATCGTCGCAATGGCTGAAGCAGGGATGCCGTGCGCTGGCGAAATGGCCAAAGTCGATGCCGAGCAGCCCGGTCTGTGCCACGCGCACTGCCACTCTGCTCAACAAACTGTCGACAAGGGTCAGGCGCTGACGCTTTCGGGAGTTATCGCGACGGGCTTCTCCTACACGATCGAGCCACTTCGATCCTTCCCCGCGCGTCAGCCAGCGCACGTTTCATTCTTGTTGCGAAGCACGGCGCCGC
>JBEIPU010000034.1:0-27317 GCA_040376925.1 Caenimonas sp.
CCCATCCGTTTCACCCCCCACCTCACCGGAGCCTACCCATGTCCGCAAACCCTGACCTCAAGTTCCTGATCGTGGACGATTTCTCGACCATGCGGCGCATCGTGCGCAACCTGCTCAAGGAAGCGGGCTATGCCAACGCCGACGAGGCCGAGGACGGCGCCGCGGCGCTTCAGAAGCTGCGCAACGCCTCGTTTGATTTCGTCGTGACCGACATCAACATGCCCAACATGAACGGCTTTGAGCTGCTCACGCAGATCCGCCAGGACGCGTCGCTCAAGCACCTGCCGGTGCTGATGATCACGGCCGAGGCGCGCAAGGAGGACATCGTGATGGCCGCGCAGGCCGGCGCGTCGGGCTACATCGTCAAGCCTTTCACCAAGGCCACGCTGGAAGAAAAAGTGGGCAAGATCCTGCAAAAAATGGCTGTTGCCGCGTGAGGTGTGCCATGAAAAAAACCGACGTATACCAACGCATTGGCGAGCTGACCCGTACCCTGCACGACGCGCTGCAGCAACTGGGCTACGACAAGCAGATTGAAAATTCGCTGGGTGCGCTGCCCGACGCGAAGTCGCGCCTGAACTTCATCGCCAAACTGACCGGCGACGCCGCCGAAAAGGTGCTGAACACCGTGGACGCCGCCCAGGCGCAGCAGGACGCGCTGGTGGCCCAGGCCGAGAAGATCGAGGCCGACCTGAAGCACGACCCGGTGGGCGCGGTGGCGCGCGGCGAGGTGCTGAACTTCATCGCCCAGGTGAAAACCAACGCCCAGGTGACCACCGGCCAGCTCAGCACCATCATGCTGGCGCAGGACTTCCACGATCTGACCGGCCAGACCGTGCGCAAGGTGGTGGAGGTGGCCGGCACGCTGGAAGATTCCCTGGTGAAGCTGCTGCTGGAAACCACGCCGCCCGACCAGCGCCAGCGCATGCATGAAGGCTTTCTGAACGGCCCGGTGGCCGACCCGACAGCCCGCACCGACGTGGTGTCGAATCAGGCGCAGGTAGATGATCTGCTGGAGAGCCTGGGGTTCTAGGAAGGCCGGCCAAACCGCCGCAACACCAGCGGCCACCACCAGGTAAACCACAACCCCGCCAGCAAGCCGCGCACTGCATCGGCGGCGAGCTGGACGGGCTCGGGCGCCGGCTTGAGCAACGCGCCGGTGCCCAGCCAGAACACTGCAAACACCGCAAAGCCCGGCGCAAAGCGCGCAAGCGCCCAGCGCAAACCCGTGTAGCGCACGGAGAAGTCACGCAGCGCGCCGGCGCCCAGCAGCATGCCCAGCAGCAGCGAGATATCGCGCGCCACGGACGTGACCTGCAGCGGCGCAAGCTTCACGTCAGGGTGCAAGGCTGCCGCAGCAGCGGCCCACTGCGCCGGCATGGCCCAGCGCGCGGCCATGGCCGACTGCAGCGCGAGCGCCAGGCCCATCATGCCGAGCCAGCCGGCCAGCAACACCAGCCGTTGCTCCACCCGGCTGCGGGCCATGAACGCGCGGCGCACCGGCGCCTCAACCCGGTAGAAGACAACGACCAGCGCCAACCCCACGACCAGGCCCGCCAGGATCTGCGACGGAAAGTGAACGCCAAAGTAAATGCGCGACACACAGATGCCCGCGATCATCAGCAGGCAGACAGCCCACCCCAGCGGCCGGCGCGTGAACGTCGCCAGCAGCCCCCAGAACGCCGCGGCCGACTGCGCATGCCCCGACGGCATGCCGGCCGCCGTGTCGATCGAGCCGGTGTACAGCTCGGGGCGCAGCCAGTAGGGCCGCGGCTCCAGGATCACGATCTTCACCAGCGTGTTGATGCAGCTGGACAAAAGCAGCAGCGCCGCCAGCCGCAGCGCATGCGATGGCGACACACACCAGTAGGCAAAAGCGATCACCGCCATGTAGATCGAGCCGTAGCCGGCGCTGCTGAACGCCGTCATTACCGGCTTGATCGCAGGGCCCCAGGCCTGGACGGCGGCAAGCAGGGTGAAGTCGGGTTCGGTCATGGGGGTTATGCCTGGATAGCGCCGGGGCACTCCCGGTCAAGCAGGTGGTGGTCGTCCGGCTCATTTTAGGCACCCGGGTTGAGCCGCCAGGGCACGGCAGGCGCCTGGCCAATCCCGATTTGCAGGGCTTTTCCCCCCTTCTTCCCCACTTAAGTTTTCCGCCAGACGCGAACAATCGAGCGGTCAATGAGCACCACACCGTTCCATGTCCGCCTCTGAAACCAGCCGTGAAGACCGCCAGTTGCCGGCCACCGAGCAGCGCCTGAAGCAGGCGCGCGAGGAAGGCCAGATTGCGCGTTCACGCGACCTGGTGCACCTGGCGGCCATCTGCGCGCTGCTGGCGCTGCTGTCGTTCCTGGGGCCCTGGGTGGGCGGTGAATCGCTGGAGCTGGTGGGCGCTGGCCTGCAGTTCAGCCGCGATGACGCCTTTGAGCCCGCGCGCATGCTGCCGCACCTGGCCCGCATGGGCACGGCCGGCCTGACCACCGCCGTGCCCCTGCTGGCGGCCATGGCGATCCTGCTGGCCTGTACCACCCTGGCCGTCAGCGGCTGGAACCTCACGCTCAAGGCGCTGGAGCCCAAATTCGACCGCGTGAACCCGCTGGCCGGCATCGGCCGCCTGGTGGGCTGGCAGTCGGTGCTGGCCCAGCTGCGCCTGGCGCTGCTGGCCGCCGCGCTGCTGGGTTGCGCGGCCTGGTATGTGATGCAGCACGCGGAGGAAATCGACGCGCTGTCGCGCATGCCGCTGGGCACGGCACTGCTGACCGGCTTTGGCTGGCTGGCCGGCGGCCTGTCGTTGCTGGCCGGCGTGTGCCTGGTGGCCGCGGGCATTGACGTGCCGCTGCAGATCTTCAAGCACCGCGCCGACCTGCGCATGACGCTGGAAGAGGTGAAGAAAGAGAACAAGGAATCCGACGGCGACCCGCATGTGAAGGGCGAGCGCCGCCGCCGCGCGCGCGAGCTGTCGCGCGGGCGCATGCTGGCGGCCGTGCCCACGGCCAGCGTGATCGTCACCAACCCCACGCACTACGCCGTGGCGCTGCACTATGACGAGGCCAGCATGAATGCGCCGCGCATCGTGGCCATGGGCGCCGACCACCTGGCCTTCAAGATCCGTGAAGTGGCCGCCGCCGCGCGCGTGCCCGTGCTGGAGGCACCGCCGCTGGCGCGCGCGCTGTACAAGCACGGCGACATCGACGCCGAAGTGCCCGTGGCGCTGTACACCGCGGTGGCGCAGGTGCTGGCCTGGGTGTTCCGCCTGCGCGGCGCGCTGCTGCCGCCGCCCGGGCCGACGATTGAACTGCCGCCCGGCATGGACCCGCTGGAGGCCACCCGATGACCCCCCTGGTGCCCGCCGCCCGCCCCAGCGCGGCCGCCGCCGCGCCCGGCGGCCTCACGCGCCTGCTGGGCCCCATGCCCAACTGGCGGGCGCTTGCCGCGCCGCTTCTGATCGTGCTGATCCTGGCGATGATGCTGGTGCCCTTGCCCGCCATCGTGCTGGACCTGCTGTTCACGCTGAACATCGCCGTGTCGCTGGTGGTGCTGATGGTGGCCGCCTACACCAAGCGCACGCTGGATTTCGCCAGCTTTCCCAGCGTGCTGCTGGTCACCACGCTGATGCGCCTGGCGCTGAACGTGGCGTCCACCCGCGCTGTGCTGCTGTACGGCCACACCGGCACGGGCGCGGCCGGCCAGGTGATTGAATCGTTCGCACATTTCCTGATCGGCGGCAGCCTCGCCGTGGGCCTGGTGGTGTTTGCCATCCTGACCATCATCAACTTCGTGGTGGTCACCAAGGGCGCCGGGCGCATTGCCGAAGTGGCCGCGCGCTTTGCGCTGGACGCCATGCCCGGCAAGCAGATGGCCATTGACGCCGACATGGCCTCGGGCAGCATCGACGAGAAAGAAGCCCGCAAGCGCCGCAACGAGGTGACACAGGAGGCCGAGTTCTACGGCTCCATGGACGGCGCCAGCAAGTTCGTGCGCGGCGACGCCATCGCCGGCATCATGATCCTGGTGATCAACATGGTGGGCGGCCTGATCATCGGCATGCTGCAGCACAACCTGCCGTTCGAAACCGCGTTGAACAACTACGTGCTGCTGGCCATCGGCGACGGCCTGGTGGCCCAAGTGCCGGCGCTGGTGATCTCGGTGGCCGCGGGCCTGGTGGTGTCGCGCGTGGGCGACGATGACATCGGCCAGCAGATCGCCGGGCAGCTGTTTTCCATTCCGCGCGCCCTGGGCCTGACCGGCGCCGTGCTGGGCCTGCTGGGGCTGATCCCCGGCATGCCGCACCTGCCGTTTCTGGTGCTGGCCGGCCTGTGCGGCTGGGGCGCCTGGGCGCTGTCGCGCATCGCGCAGCGCCCCGCACCGCCGCCCGAAGAGGCCGCGCCACGCGTGCCCGTGCCCGGCGCCGAAGCGAGCTGGGACGACGTGGCCCCGGTGGACCTGCTGGGGCTGGAAGTCGGCTACCGCCTGATCACGCTGGTGGACAAGAACAGCGGCGGCGATCTGCTCAGCCGCATCAAGGGCGTGCGCAAGAAGTTTGCCGGCGACGTGGGCTTTTTGCCGCCGGCCGTGCACATCCGCGACAACCTGGAACTGCACCCCTCGGGCTACCGCATCCTGCTCAAGGGCGTGGTGGCCGGCGAAGGCCAGGCCTTTGCCGGCATGTACCTGGCCATCAACCCCGGCCACATCAAGGTGCCGCTGGCCGGCACCGCCACGGTGGACCCGGCCTTTGGCCTGAACGCCACCTGGGTGGATGCCCGCACGCGTGAACAGGCGCAGGCCGCCGGCTACACCGTGGTGGACGCCGCCACCGTGATCGCCACGCACCTGAACCATGTGATGCAAAGCAACGCGGCCGCGCTGCTGGGCCGGGTAGAGGTGCAGGACCTGCTGGACCACACGCGCAAGTTCTCACCGGCGCTGGTGGACGACACCGTGCCGAAGCTGGTCCCGCTGCAGCTGTTGCAGAAAGTGCTGCGCAACCTGCTGGACGAATCGGTGCACATCCGCGACCTGCGCGGCATCCTGGAGCTGCTGGCCGAACACGCCACCAGCACGCAGGACAGCGCCGAGCTGACGCGCGAGCTGCGCATCGGCCTGTGCGCCGCTATCGTGCAGGACCTGTACGGCCCGGTGCGCGAGCTGGGCGTGATGGCCGTGGAACCCGGCCTGGAGCAGGTGCTGGTGCAGGCGCTGTCGCCCGATTCGCCTGCGCCGCTGGACCCGGGCATGGGCGACCTGCTGTCCACCCAGGCCGCCGAAGCCGCGCGCCAGCAGGAAGAAGCCGGCCTGCCCGCCTGCCTGCTGGTGCCCGACCGCATCCGCGCGCCGCTGTCACGCCTGCTCAAGCGCAAGGCGCCGCGCCTGCGCGTGCTGGCGCATTCTGAAATTCCGCGCACCCATTCCATCCACATCAACCGCGTCATTGGAGTCACGTCATGAACGTCAGGCGATTTGTCGGCAAGAACGCCCGCGAGGCCATTGCACAGGCGCGCGGCGTCTGGGGCGACCAGGCCGTCGTGCTGTCCAACCGGGCCATTGAGGGCGGCGTGGAGATCGTGGCCATGGCCGGCACCGACGTGCCCGCGCTGGCCGCACCCGCACAACCCGCGTCGGCAAAACCCGCGGCCAGGACCGCGCCCGCGCGCGGCAAGGCCGCGCATGTGGAGCCCATGAGCACGCTGTCGTTCCAGCAGTATGTGCGCGAGCGCAACCGCCTGGGCGAGCCCCCGCAGGAGCCCGGCCGCTTTGCCGCCCAGGCGCTGAATGAAGAGCTGCGCGCCCAGGCCCGCAGCGCCCCCGCCGTGGTGCCGCCGGCCGAGGCGGATGCAGCTCCGGCCCCCACCCGCGTCGCCGCCCCGTTTGCGCCGGGCGCGCGTGCGTTCGCCGCGGTGGAGGAATCCAGCCGCAGCGACGACGTGATGGAAGAGATCAAGGCCATGCGCGGCATGATCACCTCACAGCTGGCCGGCATGGCCTGGTTTGACACCGTGCGCAGGAGCCCCGCGCAGACGCAGGCGCTGCGCCTGATGATCGGCAACGGTTTTTCGCCCCAGCTGGCGCGCCAGCTGGTGGGCCGCCTGCCCGAGGGGCGTGACGACACGGCGGCCAAACACTGGCTGCTCAACGTGCTGTCGCGCAACCTGCGCTGCGCGGGCGAAGACACCGCCATCGTGGACCAGGGCGGCGTGTTTGCCGTGGTGGGCCCCACCGGCGTGGGCAAGACCACCACCACCGCCAAGCTGGCCGCGCACTTTGCCCTGAAGCACGGCGCGGGCAGCGTGGGCCTGATCACCGTGGACACCTACCGCATGGGCGCGTCGGACCAGCTGCGCGCGTTTGGCCGCATCCTGAACATCCCCGTGCACACGGCGCGCGACACCGCGTCGCTGACCGACTTGCTGAACCTGTTTGACCGCAAGAAGCTGGTGCTGATCGACACCGTGGGCGTGGGCCAGCGCGACCGCCGCGTGGCCGACCTGCTGGCCTCGCTGCCCGCGCAGCGCGTGCAGCGCCTGCTGGCGCTGAACGCCAGCGCCCAGGCCGAGACGCTGGAAGAAGTGGTGCACGCCTATGGCGCCCGCGCCGGCACGCGCTGCGTGTTCACCAAGCTCGACGAAGCCGTGAAATCCGGCGCCGTGATCGACGTGGCCATCCGTCACCAGCTGATGGTCGAAGGCTTTGCCAACGGCCAGCGCGTGCCGGAGGACTGGCACGCCGCGCGGGCCCAGCTGCTGGTGCAAAAGGCGCTGATGAAGTCGGCCAGCACCATCTTTTCCCCCGACGACACCGAGCTGGGCCTGCTGCTGACGGCGCCCGGCACCCACCCCACGCGCGGAGCCATGCATGTTTGAACCCGGCTTTGACCAGGCCTCAGGCCTGCGCCGCATGGTGGCGCCGCACGCGGGCGGCGAGCTGGGGCTCATGGCCTTTCCGCTGGCGCCGGACATGCCCGCGCAATGGATCGCCCGGCTGGCCCATGCGCTGCGCGCCCTGGGTGCGCGGCCCGTGGTGATCGACGCCGGACGTGATGCCGCGCTGTCGCATGCACTGGGTCTGAACCCGGCATTTGACTTGCTGGACTGGCTGCATGGCGCCGCCAGCTTTGACGCCGTGGCCGGTGTGACGCCGGACGGCGTGCATGTGCTGCGCGCCGAGCAGGGCATTGAGGCCTTCGTCGCCTCGGGCGCGCCCGCGCGCCAGCTGTTTGGCGCGCTGGCCCAGCTCACCCACGGGTTTGACGTGGCCATCCTGGCGATGCCCGCCGGTGAGCTGGCCTGCATGGCCGACCCGCTGTGTGCCGTGCCGGTGCTGCCGCTGGAGCACGGTGAGCAGGGGCTGGTGCGCACCTATTCCACGCTCAAGCAGCTGGCCCAGGGCTTTGGCTACCACCGCTTTGCGCTGGTGGGCTGCGACGATGACAGCCCTGCGCACCAGAACGGCCAGCGCGACTTGCGCGACCACCACCGCATCGCGGGCATTGCCCGCACTTACCTGAACGCCGAAGTCTCGCTGGCGGGCTCCCTGCCCGTGGACGGCGGCGGCGCCCCCGCGGGCCTGGCCCGCCTGGCCGGCACGCTGATCAGCACCGCCGCCACCCCCTGTTCACTGCACTGAGGACACGCCATGTACACCGCCAAAGGAACCCTGGACGCCCAGGCCAACAGAGAGAACTACCTGCCCATGGTGCGGCGCGCCGCGGCGCGCATGATCGGACGGCTGCCCGCGAACGTGGAAATGGACGACCTGGTGCAGGCCGGCGTGATGGGGCTGATGGATGCCATGCAGCGCTATGAAACCGGGCACGGCGCGCAGTTTGAAACATTCGCCATGCAGCGCGTGCGCGGCGCCATGCTGGACGAGCTGCGCGGCACCGACTGGGTGCCGCGGTCGGTTCGCAAAAGCCAGCGCGACATCGCCGGCGCCGTGCACGCACTGGAAAACAAGCTGCAGCGCGCCCCCACCGACGCCGAGATCGCCAGCCACATGGCCCTGCCCCTGCAGGATTACCACGACATGTTGAGCGACGTGCGCGGCGCCCAGCTGGTGTACGCGGACGACTATGAAGCCGCCGACGGCGACACCCACTACCTGGACCGCCACCTCACGCCCGACGAGGCGAGCGACCCGGCAGCGCAGCTGTCAGACCGGCGCTTCCGTGAAGCGCTGGTAGCCGCGATCGAAAACCTGCCCGAGCGCGAGCAGTACGTGATGAGCATGTACTACGAACACGACATGAACCTCAAGGAAATCGCCGCCGTGCTGGGCGTGACCGAGTCGCGCGTGTGCCAGCTGCACAGCCAGTCGGTGGCACGGCTGCGGGCGAAGCTCAAGGCGTGGTAAGGGGCTAGAGGGCAGGCCTGGCGCGATTGACCCACGCTTGCACACTGGGCCGCTGCCACTGGCGCCGCGCATAGTCAGCCAGTTGGGTGGGCACCGGGTCACCGTGCAGCACCAAGCGGTTGAGCATTAGCGCCAGATCCACATCGGCAATGCACCATTCACCAAACAGGTGATCGCCGTCGGCCAGCAAGGCGTTCGCCGCGGAGAACAGCTTTTGCGCACCATCTTGTGCCGCCGCCGACAGCGGCCCGGCCTTCGCACCGTAGAACACGACTTCGGTGGACCGTTCCTGGCGCAGCGGCACCAAGTCGCTGCGCAGCCAGGCCTGCACCTGGCGCGCCCGGGCTTTGCTGTGCGGGTCTGCCGGGTACAGCGGCACACCGGAAAACACCTCGTCCAGGTACTCGGTGATGGCCGACGATTCCGACAGTGCAAAGCCGTCATGCAGCAAGGTGGGTACGCGTTGCGTCAGCGACGCACCGGCAAAGCCCGCTTCACGCTGGGCACCGGCGGCCAGGTCCAGCGTCACGACGTCAAACGGCAGGCCTTTTTCCGTCAGCGCCACAAACACCGACATGGCATAGGGGCTCGCGAACTGCGCGTCGGCGTACAGGGTCAGCTTACCGGGCTTCATGGCGCGTGAACTGCGGCGTGTCAAACCAGAACGAAGGCGGCAGGATGTGGCCGCGGACCAGCCAGGCGTGGAAGTCCTGCTTGGCGATGAATTCATCGCGCAGCAGTTCGGGCTCGGGCGTGGCGGCGCGCTCCACCACGCTGGTCAGGTGGGCCAGCGCCGTAGTGCGGATGAAGATGGGCAAATCGCCCTGGCGTGCCACATGGCCCACCAGCGGCGCGCCGCGCAGCTCGAAGGTGCCGGCCTGCGCCCAGCGCGGGTCCACGCTTTGCACGCGCAAACCCTCGCGCACCACGCCTTTGGCCAGCACGCGCGCGACGATGTGCTCATGCTCCAGCCGCTCGCGCCCCCACTGCGCGACGACGTCCCAGAACCGGTAACTCTCGACGTGGCGTGACAGGACCATGGCTCAACCCGGTGGTGAGGCTGACGTTCGCAGGTCGGCCGGCGTCATGGCCAGGCGCAGTTCATACACCCCGGCTTGCGGCGCCGCCGCCGCGCCAGCCGCCCGCAACGCCTGCGCGCCCAGCTCGGCCTGCGCCAGGGCCCGCAGCGTGGCGGTGTCGTAGCCGCCGGCCAGCACCACCCAGTCGGCCGCGGCATCGGCGCCGCCGCGGATCTTCTGCTCCTGCGTGGGGGCGATGGCCGGCGTATCGGTGCGCAGCAGGTGGCCGCCGGTGAGGCCGGGGCGCTGCGCCAGTGCGCACAGCACGCCCTGCAGGTACCCGCGCAGCGCATCGTCGCGCCCTGGCGCTGGCGACAGGCGCAGCGTGAGCATGGCACGCGCCGCACCGCCGCCAAAGCTGTCCAGCACGCGGCACAGGCTGCGCACCATGTGGCTGTGGTGCGGCATGAGCTTTGTGGACCAGGGCGTGGGGTTGTTCAGGCGCGCCAGGTAATGGGGTGACGACAGTGTCTCGTACGCATCAAGCTCGTACATCACAAAAAAACCGTCGCCACCCGACGCATCAGCCCAGCGCGAACCGCGCCGGAAGCCGGGGATGCCCAGGCGCTCAGGGAAGTGCTCGTGCGAATGCCAGTCTTCAAATTCGCTGCGGTGGGCGGGGGCCATGTCCCACCACATGGCGATGGCTGCGGGTCCTAGAAGTGACATGGGCGGATTATGTGGCAGCGCACTGGCACGGTAGCCGCCCTGGCTGAACCAGGAGCGCCCACGGGTCGAGCCGCTTTGGCGGGTCAGGCGCTCAGGTAGGCCTGTCCGCGCAAGACAGGCGCACCCATGCGCCCGGCGCTGGCGTACAGGCGCTGGGCCTGCACTTCCTGCAAGGCGGCGCTGCTGGCGCCCAGGGCGTCCAGCGATTGCTGGATCGCCAGCTGGCGGCGCGCCAGCATGGTCTGGCTGGCCTCGGTGGTTTTGAGCAGGTGCTGCAGCCACAGGCGGTCGTCGCGGCTGCGGATGCGCCAGCCCGAAGCCACCAGCTGGCGCAGGCCGGTCTGGATGGCCTGGTGCATGGCGGGCAGCTCGTCGGCGTGGCCGTGCAGGATGGCATCGCCGTGCTGCGCCAGCAGCGTGGTCAGCCGGGCCACCGCTGCGGGCGCCTGCAGGGCAGGAAGGGCAGCCATGGGTGGATCCGGGTTCAGGCCGAGGGCGTGCGCGGGCCCAGCAGCGAGGTGGCGTCGGCGATCAGGCGGTCGGCAATCGCGCCGGCGTTCACGCTGAACCTGCCGTCACGGATGGCCTGGCGGATGGCGTCCACCTTGGCGCTGTCAAAGTCGCTTGCGCCGTCCAGCGTGCCGATCTGGGCACCGGCGGCCGACAGGTCCACCTGGTCGGTGGCACGGGTTCTGGCGGTGGGGGCCACACCGGCGGCGGCGCCCTGCGAGGCGGGGCGCAACGCCGGATCAGAGGCGATCGGGGCGGCGGAAGGGGCGGTGGACGGGCCAATTTTCATGGAAATCTCCAGGGGGCCGGGTGCGGCCTGTCCCCATTATTCGGCGGCGTTTTGCAGAACTAAAGGGCAAGAACAGGGGTTTTTATGTGTCTTTTCTGGCAGGCGCGGGCTCACAGCGTCACCTCGACCTGGCGGCCTTCGCGGGCCACGCCGGTCAGCACCTTGCCCAGCTCGGTGCGCACGCGCACGCTCTGGCCGTCGGCGGCCGTGTTCATGGCCTGCCCGCTGGACGTGACGATGAAGCCTGCGCCCAGGATGCGCAGGCGCACCGGGTCGCCGGCCATCACCACCGGGGTGGCGCGCACCATGTCGATGCGCACCGCCTGGCCCGGCTGCAGGCCGCGCAGCAGGGTACGCCCGGCCAGCGCCTGGGCGTCGCGGGTCACGCCCGCGCCTTCGCGGGTCAGCTCGACCTCGCCTTCACGCAGGTCGCTGGTGGCCAGCACCACGCCCGCGCTCAAGGGCGTGGCGGCCACCACCGCACGGCCCCAGGCCGTGACGACGACCGGCAGCATCACCGTCCAGGTGGCGCCGTCCACGCAGCGCAGGCCCAGCGAGCTGCGGCCCCACAGGCGCGCGCCCGACGGCAGGAACGGCTCGCTGCGCCGGCACGGCGCCACCTGCGCCAGCGCGTCCAGGCTGCCGATCTTCACGTCAAAGCGGCTCACATAGTCGCCGTTGGCGCCCGCCACCTGCGCGGATGCAAAGCTGCGCAGGGCGTTTTCATCCACCGCCACAGGCTGTGCATGGGCGCCTTGCAGGCCCAGCAGGGCGGCCGCGGCCAGGGCAGTGACAAGGGGTGCGCGAACAGGCATGGAAGGCTCCAGGGCAATCAGGGGATGGCGCAAATATAGGACGCAGCCCCGGCGCCCCTAAGCCCCAAAAGCCCCCCAAACCCGCGCTTTATCGGCGCTTAAGTTTTGACCCCGGCTTCCATACTTTGCAGCACCCGGTCAACCCAACCCCTGCACTACCGATATGGACATCTTCACCCAACGTCTGGACAGCCACGGCAAGGCGCTGGACCTGCTGTCGCAGCGCCAGAAGGTGCTGGCCGGCAACATTGCCAACGCCGACACACCGGGCTTCAAGGCACGCGATTTCGACTTTGCCGCCGCGCTGGCCGAAGCCCGCGGCGACGCCAGCGGCGCGGTGCGCACGTCCAGGCGCCACCTGCACGGCAACGGCTCGGCCGACGGCCAGCCCCAGGTCACGCTGCTGTGGCGCAATGCCGAGCAGCCCAGCCTGGACGGCAACACCGTGGACCTGGACCGCGAGCGCGCCAGCTTTGCCGACAACGCCATGCGCTATGAGGCCACGCTGCGCTTCATCAACAGCGACGTCAAGACCATGTTGTCGGCCATCACCGGCCAGTAATTGAGGACTTTTTCCATGTCACTGTTCAATGTGTTTTCCATCTCGGGCAGCGCGGTATCGGCGCAGAGCAAACGCCTGAACGTGGTGGCCTCCAACATGGCCAACGCCGATTCGGTGGCCGGCCCCGACGGGCAGCCATACAAGGCACGCCAGCTGAGCTTCCAGGCCGAGACGGTGGACGCCGGCGGCGTGGCCGGCGTGCGCGTGGCCGGCATCAGTGAAAGCCAGACCCCCGGGCGGCGCATCCATGAGCCGGCCCACCCCATGGCCGACGCCGAGGGTTATGTGACGCATTCCAACGTGAGCGTGGTCGACGAGATGGTCAACATGATCTCGGCGTCGCGCTCGTACCAGAACAACGTGGAGGTCATGAACACGGCACGCACGCTGCTGTCCAAGACCCTGCAGATGGGCCAGTAAGGAAAACACCATGGCTGTCAGCACCGTCAACAACACCACCCCACCCTCCGGCGCGGGCGCGGCCGCCCTGAACAGCGCGGGCGGCGCCAGCGCCGCCGAGCAGCAGGACCGCTTCATGAAGCTGCTGGTCGCGCAGATGAAAAACCAGGACCCGCTGAGCCCCATGGACAACGCGCAGATGACCAGCCAGATCGCGCAGATCAACATGGTCGGCGGCATTGAAAAACTCAACGGCACGGTGCAATCGCTGCTGGCCAGCTTTACCGCG
Organism: Caenimonas sp.; assembly: GCA_040376925.1. GTDB lineage: Bacteria > Pseudomonadota > Gammaproteobacteria > Burkholderiales > Burkholderiaceae_C > RAM1. The sequence continues at coordinate 12,962 of JBEIPU010000034.1, forward strand.
CTGCAGGCGCAGTCGGCCACGCAGCTGCCGGGGCGCGACGTGCTGGTGGCCGGCAACGCGATGTCGCTGGCAGGCGGCGTGGCCAGGGGCGGCGTGGAGCTGTCCAAGGCCGCCGACACCGTCAACGTGGACGTCCTGGACGCGGGCGGCAACACCGTGCGCACGCTGTCGCTGGGCGCCTCGGGCGCCGGCGTGCGCGGCTTCAGCTGGGACGGCCTGCGCCACGACGGCAAGCCCGCGCCCGAGGGCAGCTACCGCCTGCGCGTGGCCGCCAGTGCCGCCGGCAAGCCGGTGGACGCCACCACGCTGGCCGCGGCGCGCGTGCAGTCGGTGTCCAACAGCAGCGCCGGCGTGCAGGTCGATCTGGGCAGCGCGGGCATCCGCCCGTATGCCGACGTGAAGTCATTTCTTTAATACCCCGAACACCCCAAGGAACACACCATGAGCTTCCAGCAAGGCATCAGCGGCCTGAACGCCGCATCCCGCAACCTCGAAGTGATCGGCAACAACATTGCCAACGCCAACACCGTGGGCGCCAAGTCGTCGCGCGCCGAGTTCTCCGACGTGTATGCCAACGTGGCGTCCAACCAGTGGGGCGTGGCCACCGGCATGGGCGTGCGCGTGTCGGGCGTGACGCAGCAGTTCACCCAGGGCAGCCTGCGCACCACCGACAACCCGATGGACATGGCGATCAACGGCCGGGGCTTCTTCCGCGTGGCGCAGCCCGGCGGTGAAGCAGCCTACACCCGCAACGGCCAGTTCCAGCTGGACAACCAGGGCTTCATCGTCACCGGCTCGGGCCTGCGCCTGCAGGGCTACCAGGTGGACGCCACCACCGGCAAGGCCGGCGGCGTGGCCGGCAACATCCAGCTGCCCGCGCAAGGCATTGGCCCGCACGTGACCACCAAGGCCGCGATGCAGCTGAACCTGGACGCACGCACGCCGGCGCCCGCGCCCACCGCCCCCGGTTTTGCGCTGGACGATGCGTCCACCTATGCGTCCACCACCTCGGTGGCGGTGTATGACCAGCAGGGCAACGAGCAGGTGCTGTCGCTGTATTTCCGCCGCACGGCGGTGGACAACGAATGGGAGGTGTACGCCTCGCACGAAGGCGTGCCTGTGCCCGCATTAAGCGCCCCCGGCGCCCCGCAGGACCCGGCCGGGCGCCTGACCTTCAACCCCGACGGCACCATGGACGCCACCAACAGCGGCACGCTGGCCGGCGGCGCGCTGACCGCGGGCGGCCTGACGCTGGACATTCCGTTTGCCGCGTCCACACTGCCGGTGCCGCCGTCGGCCTCGGTCACGACCGCGCCCGTCACGATTTCGTTCACCGGCACCTCGCAGTACGGCAGCCCCTTTGGCGTGACCGCCGCCACGCAGGACGGCTATGCGCCGGGCAGCCTCACCGGCTTTGGCATCGGCGGCAACGGCATGGTGCAGGCGCGCTATTCCAACGGCAAGACGCTGGACGCCGCGCAGATCGCGCTGGCGGACTTCCGCAACGAGCAGGGCCTGGTGTCCGCCGGCGGCAACCTGTGGCGCGAAACGCCTGATTCCGGCCCCGCCGCACTCAGCGCGCCCGGCACCGCCAACCTGGGCGAGCTGCAAGGCGGTGCGCTGGAGGAATCCAACATCGACCTGACACAGCAGCTGGTGGACATGATCACCGCGCAGCGCGCCTACCAGGCCAACGCCCAGACCATCAAGACGCAGGACCAGGTGCTGTCCACGCTGGTGAACCTGCGCTGATGCAGCGGCACTGACACACACAGCCTGAACCATGGACCGCCTGATCTACACCGCCGCATCAGCCGCCCGCGCCACGATGCAGCGCCAGGACAGCCTGACGCAGAACCTGGCCAATGCCAACACCACCGGCTACCGCGCCGACCAGGTGGCATTCCGCGCCGTGCCGGTGCGCGGCGACGGCGCCAGCACGCGGGTGGTGTCGCTGGAGGCCACGGCCGGATTTGACGCCCATTCGGGCCCGATCCAGGCTACCGGCCGCGCGCTGGATGTGGCGCTCAACGGTGAGGGCTACATCGCCGTGCAGTCGGCCAACGGCACCGAGGCCTACACCCGCAACGGCAGCTTTGACGTCACGCCCGAAGGCGTGCTGACCACCAGCGGCGGCCTGAACGTGCTGGGCGACGGCGGCCCGCTGACGATCCCTGCAGGTTCGCAGGTGAGCATTGCCGCCGACGGCACCGTGACCGCCCACCCCGGCGGCGGCGGCCCGGCCCAGACCGTGGGCCGCATCAAGCTTGTGAAGCCCACCGAGGAAACGCCGCTGCGCAAGGGGGCCGATGGCCTGCTGCGCGACGTGAACGGCGAGGACCTGCCCGGCGACCCCAGCGTGCGCGTGATTGCCGGATCGCTGGAAGGCAGCAACGTCAACGTGGTGGAGGCCATGGTCAACATGATCTCGGCCGCGCGCCAGTTTGAAACCCAGATGAAGCTTTTGCAGAACGCAGAGCAGAACGACCAGCGCGCCGCCCAGCTGCTGGCCGCACCCCGATAAATCCACAGGAGCCCCGCCATGATGCGTTCCCTCTCGATCGCCAAGACCGGCCTGGAAGCCCAGCAGACCCAGCTGGACGCCATCACCCACAACCTGGCGAACGTGGCCACCAACGGCTACAAGCGCAGCCGCGCGGTGTTTGAAGACCTGCTCTACCAGAACATGCGCCAGGCCGGCGGCGCCTCCACCCAGCAGACGCAGCTGCCCACCGGCCTGCAGCTGGGAACCGGCGTGCGCACCGTGGCCACCTCGCGCAACTTCAGCCAGGGCGCGCTGACCCAGACCGGCAACAACCTGGACATGGCGCTGAACGGCCAGGGCTTCTTCCAGGTGCAGATGCCCGACGGCACCACCAGCTACACCCGCGACGGCTCGTTCCAGGTGGACGCGCAAGGCCAGCTCGTCACCTCCAGCGGCTACGCCGTGGTGCCGGCCATCACCATCCCGCCCAACGCGCAGAGCATCACCGTGGGGCGCGACGGCATTGTGTCGGTCACGGTGTCGGGCAGCACGGCCACGCAGCAGGCCGGACAGCTGCAGCTGGCCAACTTCATGAACCCTGCCGGCCTGGAGCCGCGCGGGGGCAACCTGTTTGCCGAGACCGCCGCCTCGGGCACGGCCCAGACCGGCAACCCCGGCAGCAACGGCCTGGCCGTGGTGACCCAGGGCTCGGTCGAAGGCTCCAACGTCAACGTGGTGGAAGAGCTGGTGGCCATGATCCAGACCCAGCGCGCGTACGAAATCAACTCCAAGGCGATCCAGACGTCCGACCAGATGCTGGCGCGCCTGGCCCAGCTGTGATGCCCCCGCCCAACGAAAGGCCCCGCACCATGAAAACATCCCTCGCTTGCCTTACCGCACTGGCGGCTGCCCTGTCGGGCTGCGCCACCGTGTCTGCCCCGCAGGTGGATATTCACCCGCGCGCCGCGCAGGCCGCGCAGCCCGCACCGGTGGCGGCGCCCGCGCAGGGCGCGATCTTCCAGGTGGCCACGCACCGCCCGCTGTTTGAAGACCGCCGCGCCCGCCTGGCCGGCGACACGCTGACGATCCAGATCGAGGAAACCGTCACGGCCAGCCAGCAGTCCACCAGCAAGATCAACCGCGCCGGTTCCATCTCGGCGGCCATGACGGCGCTGCCGTTTGCGTCGGTCAATTTCCTGGGCCGCCTGAACGCTGGCGGTGAATCGAACGTGGTGGGCGGCGCCGACGGCAAGACCGACACCAGCAACAACTTCGCGGGCACCATCACCGTGGTGGTGCAGCAGGTGCTGCCCAACGGCAACCTGCTCGTGTCCGGCGAAAAGCAGGTCGGCGTGAACCAGAACGTGGACGTGCTGCGCTTCTCGGGCATCGTCAACCCCGCCACCATCCGCGGCGGCAACGTGGTGAGCTCCACCCAGGTGGCCGACGCGCGCATGGAGCAGCGCGGGCGCGGTGACATCGGGCGTGTGCAGGGCCTGGGCTGGCTGTCCAGATTCTTTTTGAGCATCGCCCCCGTATGAAAAAGACACTTGCTCTCCTGCTGGCGGCTGCCATCAGCGTGGTGCCCGTTGCATCGCATGCCAACGGCGGACGTGAGCGCATCCGCGACCTGGCCAGTGTGTCGGGCGTGCGGGTGAACCAGCTGATTGGCTACGGCGTGGTGGTGGGCCTGGACGGCAGCGGCGACGCGACCAACCAGGTGCAGTTCACCGGCCAGAGCGTGCAGTCGCTGCTCAGCCAGTTTGGCGTGGCGCTGCCCCCGGGTGTGACGCCGCAAATGAAAAACGTGGCCGCAGTGATGATCACCGCCGCCCTGCCCGCCTTTGCGCAGCCGGGCCAGCAGATTGACATCACGGTGTCGTCGCTGGGCAATGCACGGTCATTGCGCGGCGGCACGCTGCTGCTCACGCCGCTGCGCGGCGCGGACAGCCAGATCTACGCCATGGCCCAGGGCAACCTGGTGATCGGCGGCGCGGGCGCGTCGTCGGGTGGCTCCAAGGTGTCGATCAACCACATGCTGGCCGGGCGCATCCCCGGCGGTGCTACGGTGGAACGCGCGGTGGCCAACGCCGCGCTGAACGCCGACGTGATCCACCTGGAGCTGAACCAGACCGACTTTTCCACGGCGCGCGCCGTGGCCGACGCCATCAACCGCAAGCTGGACCTGGTGGGCGACCGTGCCGACGCCGCCGTGGCGCTGGACGGCCGCGTGGTGCAGGTGCGCTTTCCGGGCACGGGCAACCGCGTGGGCTTCCTGTCGGAGCTGGAAAACATCGAAGTGGCGCTGACCGCGCCGCAGGCCAAGGTGATCGTCAACGCGCGCAGCGGCTCGGTGGTGATGAACCAGTCGGTGCGCCTGGGCGCCTGCGCCGTGGCGCACGGCAGCCTGTCGGTCACCGTGGCCAGCACGCCCGTCATCAGCCAGCCCAACGCGCTGAGCGGCGGCCAGACCGTGGCGGCGGAAAAGTCCGACATCAGCGTGCAGCAAGGCGCCGGCCAGCTGCTGATGGTGCCCGCCAGCGCCGACCTGGCCGACATCGTGAAATCCCTGAACGCACTGGGCGCCACCGCGCAGGACCTGATCGGCATCCTGCAGGCCATCAAGGCCGCCGGCGCGCTCAAGGCGGAGCTGGAGATCATTTAAATGACCATGGACGCCGCACGTTCTCTGGGTGTGGACAGCCGTTCGCTGGACGCGCTCAAAAGCGAGGCCGCCCGCGACCCGCGCGCGGCAGCGCGCACGGCGGCCGTGCAGTTTGAGTCCATGTTCATGCAGATGGTGCTCAAGAGCATGCGCGACGCCACCATCAAGACCGAAAGCGCCGGCCCCGGCGGCGACACCTTCACCGGCATGCTGGACCAGCAGATGGCCAAGCAGTTTGCCGGGCGACCGCAGGGCCTGGCCGACATGATCGAAAAGCAGCTGTCGCGCCACATGCAGAACCTGCCGCCGGTGTCTGCCGCGAACCAGGCCCCAGCCACCGCGGCCCCGCCCGCCTACACACCCGCCACCGCCACCGCGGGCGTGCCGTCGGCCAATGCCGCCGCCTTCATCCAGAAAATGCTGCCGCATGCGCAGGCCGCCGAACGCAGCACGGGCGTGCCGGCGTCGTTCATCCTGGGCCAGGCCGCGCTGGAGTCTGGCTGGGGCAAGGGCGAGATCCGCAACGCCGACGGCAGCCCGTCGCACAACCTGTTTGGCATCAAGGCCACAGGCTGGGGCGGCGCCACCGCCGACGTGATGACCACCGAATTTGAGGGCGGGCAGGCCGTGCGTCAGAGCGCACGCTTTCGCAGCTACGGCTCGTACACCGAGGCGTTTTCTGACTACGCCCGCATGATCTCCAGCAGCCCGCGCTATGCCGCCACCGTGCGCAACGCCGGCACCGCCGAGAGCTTTGCCAGCGGCATGCAGCGCGCCGGCTATGCCACCGACCCGCAGTACGCGGCCAAGCTGGCGCGCACCATCAACCACACGCTGGCCGTTCAGCGGGCCATGGGCTAGGGCCGGACCACACCATGACCTCCTCGCTCCTCAACATCGGCAGCCGCAGCCTGGCCGCAGCGCAAGGCTCGCTGGGCACCATTGCGCACAACATCGCCAACGCCAACACGCCCGGCTATTCGCGCCAGGAGGCCGTGCTGCAGACGGCCGGCGGCATGTACACCGGCGCGGGCTTTTTTGGCCGCGGGGTGGAGATGACCACGGTACGTCGCCAGTACGACCAGTTTCTGGCCGCCTCGGTGCAAACCGGCGCCTCGCGCGCGGCGTTTGATGCGGCGCGCGCGGGCGCGCTGGACGGGCTGGACGCCGTGTTTGCCGACCCCGAGCTGGGCATCGGCGCCGCGGTGGATGCGATGTTTGCCGCCGCCGGTGATGTCGCCAACCGCCCCGGCGAGCTGGCGGCACGCCAGGCCTTTTTGTCGCGCACCAGCCAGCTGGCACAGCGCATCAGCACGGTGGGCGCGCAGCTCAAGTCACTGGGCCAGGAGGCCAATGCGCGCATTGGCGGATCGGCCGGGCTGATCAACAAGCAGCTGGGCGAGATCCGCACGCTGAACGAACGCATCGCGCAGGCGCAGGTGTCGGGCCAGCCGCCGAACGATTTGCTGGACCAGCGCGACGCCGCGCTGCAGGTGCTCAATGGCCTGCTGCCGGTGAACAGCGTGGCCGCCGCCGACGGCAGCCTGAGCCTGTTCACCGCCAGCGGGGCGGCGCTGCTGGTGGGCAACCAGCAGGCCACCCTCACCGCCATCCCCGACCCGGCCGACACCACGCGCACCGCGCTGCAGCTGAGCCGCGGCGGCGTGGCGCAGGTGCTGGACGAAGCGGCTCTGGGCAGCGGCAGCGTGGCCGGCCTGATGCACTTTCGCGACCAGGACCTGGCCAGCGCCATCACCCAGGTGGGCCGCCTGGCCATCGTGGTGGCGGACCAGCTCAACAGCCAGCAGGCGCGCGGCGTGGACGCCAGCGGCGTGCAGGGCCAGCCGCTGCTGACCGTGCCCGCGCCCGTGGTGCGCGGCAACACCACCAACACCGGCGCCGCCACACTGGGCGGGACGGTGGCCGACGCCAGCGTGCTGAAGGCCAGCGACTATGAGGTGCGCTGGGACGGCAGCGCCTACAACGTGACGCGCCTGGCCGACGGCAACCAGACGCTGGGGCTGACCTTGCCCGCGGTGATCGACGGCCTGAGCTTCACCGCCGCGGGCGCGCCCGCCAATGGCGACACATTCCTGGTGCAGCCCTTTGCCGCCGCGGCCACCGGCCTGGCCGCGCGGGCGCTGTCACCCAGCCAGCTGGCCACCGGCTACGCCGCCGTGGCCGAGGCCAGCCCCACCAACAAGGGCACCGGCGCCATCACCGGCTTTGCTGTGCTGCAGCACAGCGCCGACACCGCGCTGCCCGTGACCATCAGCTTCAACAACCCGCCCACGACCTTCAACGTCACGGGCCTGGCCAGCGGCAACCTGACCAACGTGCCCTACACCGCCGGCCAGGCCGTTCCGCCCGCGCCGGCCAGCTACAACGGCTGGTCCCTGGTGCTGGACGGCGCGGCAGTGGCGGGCGACAGCTTTACCGTCAAGCCCAACACCGCCCCCGGCGCCGACAACCGCAACGCACTGGCGCTGGGTGCGCTGGCCAACGCGGCCGGCGTGGATGGCGCCACCCTCAATGAAGCCTATGCCGCGCTGGTGGGCGACGCCGGCGTGCGCGTGCAGGGCGCGCGCGACGGCGCGGCCGTATCGCAGCAGATGCAGGCCGACGCCACCGCCCGGCTGCAAAGCGTGTCGGGCGTGAACCTGGACGAAGAAGCCGCCAACCTGCTGCGCTACCAGCAGGCCTACCAGGCCTCGGCCAAGATCATCCAGGCCAGCCAGACGCTGTTTGACAGCCTGCTGTCGGCTACGGGCCGCTAAACAGCCGCTGACCCCACGGCCCTGAAGGAACCCCACCATGCGAGTCACCACCCTTGGCACCACCCAGACCAGCTTCCAGGGCATAGAAGCGCGCCAGACCGCGCAGACCCGGCTGCAAAACCAGCTGGGCACCGGCCTGCGCGTCAACTCGCCCGGCGACGACCCGCTGGGCGCGGCGCAGGCCGAGCTCGCGCGTTCGCGCCTGGCGCACCTGGCGCAGGACCAGCGCTCGGCCCAGCTGGCCACCAGCGTGCTGTCAGCCGCCGACACGGCACTGGCCGACGGCGTGGGCACGCTGCAAAGCGTGCGCGAAACCCTGGTGGCCGCCGGCAACGGCGGCTACAACGCCACCGACCGCCAGGCGCTGGTGGTGCAGTTGCGCGCCGCGCGCGACCGTCTGGTGGAGCTGGCCAACACGCGCGACGGCGCAGGCGGCTATGTGTTTGCCGGCCAGGGCAGCGCGGGCGCACCGCTGACGGCGGGCACCACGCCCGCGTGGAACGCCGCCTCGGGCGTGCAGCGCCTGGGGTCCCTGACGCAGGGGGAAGCGCAGTTTGCCGCCACGCTGGACGGCCGCGCAGCCTTCATCGCCCAGCCGCAGGGCAACGGCGTGTTCGTCACGGATTCAGCCGCCGGCAACACCGGCGCGGGCTGGATCAACCCCGGCGACGTGGCCGACCCCACGCAGCTCACCGGCCACGACTACAGCATCACGCTGGCAGCGGGCGGCGGCGGCCTGGAATACACGGTCACCGACCTGACCGCCGGCACCACGCTGGCAGCAGGCGTGCCGTTCGTGGCAGGCGCCACGATCACACTGGACGGCCAGCGCATCAGGATCGCGGGCACACCGGCGGCGGGCGACAGCTTCAGTGTCGGGCCGGCGGGGCAGCAAAGCATCTTCCAGACGCTGGACGATGCGATTGCCACGCTGGGCCAGCCCTACAACGCAGCCGCCTATTCGCAGGGGCTGGAGCGCGCGCAGGTCAGCCTGGACGGCGCGCTGGACAGTTTGGTGCTGATGCGCGCGGGCGTGGGCGCCGAGCTGCAGCGCGTGGACAGCGCCGCCGCCACCAACGCCCAGGAAGACCTGCACCTGCAGCAACGGCGCAGCGACCTGGTGGACCTGGACTACGCCGCCGCGATCTCGGACCTGCAGAACAACCAGACCGCCCTGCAGGCGGCCATGCAGGCGTATGCCAGCGTGGCCAGGACGTCGCTGTTCCAGATGCTGGGCTAAGGCGCAGCTGCCGCACACCTCAGCCGCACACCTCCTGCACCAGCTGCCCCGCCGCCCCACTGGAGATATTCAGCAACTGCCCCAGCTCGGCGTAGTCGTCGGGCAGCGCGGCGTTGTCCCAGCCGCCTTGCGAATGGCGGGCAATGCGCACGGCCAGCATCACACAGCGCGGGCCGGGGCGCACCGACTGGCCCGGGTCGGTCAGGCGGCGCAGAAAGTCCGGCAGGCCCCACTGCGCCATCAGCGTGTGCTCCAGCGTGGCCAGCTCCACCCCCAGCACGGCGCGCTGCGCGTCGGACGAGCGCAGCGTGGGGTCGGCCTGCTGGCGCCGGGCGATGGCCAGAGCGTGCGCGGGTGCCTCACACCACAGCAGCAGCCCGGCAAAGTTGTCCAGCAGCGCGGCCTGGTGCAGTACCTCCACGTCTTCGTCCTGGCGCTGGATGGCAAACGCCGCCGCCAGCCGTGCCGCGCGGTGGGATCGCTCAACAGCCTGCAGCGCACCGGCCAGCGCCTCGGGTTCGCCGGCCAGGCGGTCCTCCAGCACGGGCGGGTCGCCCAGGTGGGTAAAAAACGGCTCGATGCCCAGCATGACGATGCCGGCGGTGACGGTCTCTACCGGCGTGCGCAGGCGGCTGCCCAGGCGCTGCTGCACGCAGGCCAGCACGCGCAGCGTCATGAGCGGGTCGTGCAGCACGGTGTGGGCCAGCGAATTGGCGTCGGCGCGGTCGGGCATCTGCTGCCAGGCGGCGATGGCGTCACGCGTGCTGCGCAGCACGGGGATCTGTACCGTGCCCAGGGTCTGCACCCAGTGGGCGCAGTGGTCGGGGTGGGTGAGTAGCATGTCGGGCTCTTCGGCAGCGCGCGCGCGAACTTGAGCCGCATCCTCCAATGTGGGGAGGCGCCCCGGCCACGCGGCTGGGACACTGCACAACCCATCAAGGAGGGCCCCATGGACACAACATCTGTACCGCCGCCACCCGACGCGTATTGCGACCTGGTCATGAAGGGCGGCATCACCAGCGGCGTGGTCTACCCGCGGCTGATCCACGAACTGTCGCAGCGCTACCGCTTCAAGAACATCGGCGGTACTTCGGCCGGCGCCATCGCCGCGGGCGCCTGCGCCGCCGCCGAATACGGCCGCCACCACGGCAACCCCCAGGCCTTTGCCACGCTGGCCAGGCTGCCCGGTGAGCTGGGCGAAACCGTCCAGCCCAGCGGACGGTCGCGCCTGCTGAGCCTGTTCCAGCCGCATCCCGCGCTGCAGCTGCACTTCTCGGTGCTGCTGCAGGCGCTGAACAAGAAGCCGCTGCCCGCCGTCGTGGGCATGCTGCTGCGCATGCTCACCGGCAGCGCGGGCCTGCTGGCCGCGCTGCTGCTGGGCGCGGCCGTGCTGCTGGCGCCGCTGGTGCAGGCGCTGCCGCCGCGCCCGGGCATGGCGGCCGCGGTGGGGCTGGCCCTGGGCGCGCTGGTGCTGACGGGCGTGGCCGTGTGGCGCAGCGCCGCGGCGGGCTCTGTGCCAGGCCTGGCCCTGACCTGGGGCGCCGCCGGCGCATTGCTGGTGGCGGCCCTGAAACTGGCCACCGGCGCGGCCTGGAGCGGCGCGCTGGCGCTGGTGGCGCTGTCGCTGCTGCTGGGCTGCATGGTGGTCTGGGTGCTGCTGCTGGCGGCGGCGCTGGCGCGCTTTGCGCTCAGCCTGCTCAAGGGCCTGCACCGCAACCGCTACGGGCTGTGCAGCGGCCAGACCACCGACGAAGGCCGGCGCGCGCAGCTGCCCGGCCTGACCGACTGGCTGACCGGCTACTTTGACGGCCTGGCCGGGCTGGCGCAGCGCGCGCACCCGCTGACCTTTGGCGACCTGTGGGGCAGCAGCGACCGCGACGCGCCGCGCCACATCAACCTGGAGGTGATGACCAGCGCCGTCAGCCAGCAGATGGTGTACAGCATCCCGTTCCGCGATGGTTCGCCGGGCCTGTACTACGACCCCGACGAGCTGAAAGACTATTTCCCGCCGCGCGTCATGGCCTGGCTGGCCGCCAGGGCCAAACGGCCGGGCGACGATGAAGACGCCCCCGGCGTGGTGACCGGCCCCGAAGGCCGCACGCGCGCGCTGCTGCGCTTTCCGCGCGGCGCGGACCTGCCGGTGGTGGTGGCCGTGCGCATGAGCCTGAGCTTTCCGCTGCTGCTGTCGGCCGTGCCGCTGTATTCGGTGGACCACAGCCTGGCCGTCAACAAGCAGGCGCGGGACCAGAAAAAGCCGCTGAACGCCACGCGCGTGTGGTTTTCAGACGGCGGCATCGGCAGCAACATGCCGCTGCACATGTTTGACGCACTGCTGCCCGGCCACCCGACGTTTGCGGTCAACCTCAAGGCCGAGCACCCCGACCACGAGATCCAGCTACCGGAAGTCAAGGACAACGACGGCGGGCGCATTTACCTGCCCGAATTCAAGGACGGCCAGTTCCGCGGCGGCCACCTGCGCCACTGGGCGGCGCCCAGCGACGACACACCGCTGGCCGGCCTCAAAGGCTTTGTGCTGGGCATCGTGAACACCATGCAGAACTGGCGTGACGAAATCCAGTTCCCCTACCCCGGGTTCAAGGACCGCATCGTGCAGATCAGCCAGCGCACGACCGAGGGCGGGCTGAATCTGGACATGCCGGCACAAAGCATCGAGGCACTGGGCAACGCCGGCGCGATGGCGGCGCAGCGCCTGATTGACCGCTTTCACCCCGCCGGGGCGCAGGGGGGCGAAGGGTGGAAGCACCACCAGACCGTGCGCCTGGCGACCTTTCTGGGCACCATGCAACCCGGCAGCGCCGCGCTGTACGGCTCGATCCAGTCAGGGCACTGGCGCCAGGTGGCGCAGAGCATCAAATACTCCAACAACGCACAGAAGGCACTGGCCCAGGCGTTTCTCAACGGCCTGGGCCAGCTGGGCGCCGCCGCGTCGGCATCGGGGCAACCCGTGTCGCTGGCCGACGACGCGCCCCGGCCGCTGGCGGTGGTGCGCATATCGCCGCGGATTTGAGGCGGAGGCCCCGGCTCACTCCACCGTCACGCTTTTTGCCAGATTGCGGGGTTTGTCCACATCAGTGCCGCGCGCCAGCGCCGTGTGGTAGGCCAGCAGCTGCAGCGGCACCACGTGCAGCAGGGGCGACAGCTCGCCGTAGTTTTCGGGCATGCGGATCACGTGCACGCCTTCGCTGCTTTCGATCCGGGTGTCGGCATCGGCCAGCACATACAGCACGCCGCCGCGCGCGCGCACTTCCTGCATGTTGCTCTTCAACTTTTCCAGCAGGGCGTCGTTGGGCGCCACGGTGACCACCGGCATCTCGCTCGTGACCAGGGCCAGCGGGCCGTGCTTCAGCTCACCCGCTGCATACGCCTCGGCGTGGATGTAAGTGATCTCCTTGAGCTTGAGCGCGCCTTCCAGCGCGATGGGGTAATGCAGGCCGCGGCCCAGGAACAGCGCGTTTTCCTTGCCCGCAAAATCCTCGGCCCAGCTGATGACCTGCGGCTCCAGCGCCAGCACGGCCTGCAGCGCGGCGGGCAGGTGGCGCATGGCCTTCAGGTGCCTGGCCTCGTCTTCGTCGCTCAGCCGGCCCTTGACCTGGGCCAGCGCCAGCGTCAGCAGGAACAGGCCGGCCAGCTGCGTGGTGAACGCCTTGGTCGAGGCCACGCCGATCTCCACCCCCGCGCGGGTGATGTAGGCCAGCTTGCATTCACGCACCATGGCCGATGTGGACACATTGCAGATGGTCAGCGTGTGCTGCATGCCCAAGCCCTGCGCGTGGCGCAGCGCGGCCAGGGTGTCGGCCGTCTCGCCGGATTGCGTGATGGTGACCACCAGCGTGCGCGGGTTGGGCACCGATTCGCGGTAGCGGTATTCGCTGGCGATCTCGACCTGCGTGGGGATTTTGGCGATGCTCTCCAGCCAGTACTTGGCCGTGCAGCCGCTGTAATAGCTGGTGCCGCAGGCCAGGATGAGCACGGAATCAATCTCCTTGAACACACCAAAAGCACCATCGCCGAACAGCTCGGGCGTGATGCCCACCACGCCTTCCAGCGTGTCGGCCGTGGCGCGGGGCTGCTCAAAAATCTCTTTTTGCATGTAGTGGCGGTACGGGCCCAGCTCGGCCGCGCCGCTGTGGGCCTGCACGGTGCGCACGGTCCGTGTGACGGGCTTGTGCGCGCGGTCCACGATCCAGTATTTGCCCAGCTGCATGTCCACCACGTCGCCCTCTTCCAGGTAGACGATCTGGTCCGTCACACCGGCCAGGGCCATGGCGTCGCTGGCGAGGAAGTTTTCACCGCCGTCTTTCCCAACACCCAGAATCAGCGGCGAACCGGCGCGCGCGCCGATCACGCGGTGCGGCTCGTCCTTGCAGAACACGGCAATGGCATAAGCGCCGTGCAGCTGCTTGACGCCGGCCTTCACCGCCTCGAACAAGTCGCCGTCGTACAGGCTGTCCACCAGGTGCGCGATGACCTCGGTGTCGGTCTGGCTGGTGAAGACATAGCCCTTGGCCTGCAGGGCGGCGCGCAGCTCGTCGTGGTTTTCAATGATGCCGTTGTGGACCAGCGAGATACGGCCCGGCCGCGCCGCACTGTCGGGCCCCGGCCCGTGGCTGAAATGCGGGTGCGCGTTGTGCACGGCCGGCGCGCCGTGGGTGGCCCAGCGCGTGTGGGCGATGCCGGTGCCGCCTTCTATCTGGTCCTTGGCCACCTGCTCCAGCAGTTCCGCCACGCGGGAGGTGCTGCGCGCGCGCTGCAGGCCGTCGCGCCAGACGGCCACGCCGCAGGAGTCATAGCCACGGTATTCCAGCCGCTGCAGGCCCTGGACAAGGATGGGGACGATGTTGCGGGTGGAAACCGCGCCGACGATGCCGCACATGGGGTGCCTCCGGTGTTTTGAAGTGCAGCCACTGTAGGCCGACAGGCGTTGAATTTCAGATCGACTTTTGACAATTTACAGAATATTATTTCCCGTATTTCTATGCATGAATTTTTATTCCATAAACAACGTGATAACAGAACAATTAGAGCTTGATGCGACCGACCTGCGCCTGCTGGACCTGCTGCAGCGCGACGCCAGCATCAGCAACCAGGCCCTGGCCGAGCGGGTGCATGTGTCGCCCCCCACCTGCCTGCGCCGCGTCAAGCGGCTGCGCGATGCGGGCCTGATCGAG
>JBEIPU010000077.1:0-18146 GCA_040376925.1 Caenimonas sp.
GCTCGGCCATCGCGTCCAGCTCGCTGGTGACCGAATGGGTCAAGGGCAAGACGCTGGACGAGGCCGCGGCGATCAAGAACAGCCAGATCGCAGAAGAGCTGGCGCTGCCGCCGGTCAAGATCCACTGCTCCATCCTGGCCGAAGACGCCATCAAGGCGGCCGTGGACGATTACAAGAAAAAGCACCTTGCCGCTGCGCACTGAGGTCCAGGCTCCGACATGGCAATTTCCCTGACAGAAGCCGCGGCACGTCACGTCAACCGATACCTGACCAAGCGCGGAAAGGGCGTGGGCGTGCGCCTGGGCGTCAAGACGACTGGATGCTCGGGCCTGGCGTACAAGCTTGAGTATGTGGACGACGTGCTGCCCGAAGACGTGGTGTTTGAAGACCATGGCGTCAAGGTGCTGATCGACCCCAAAAGCCTGGCCTACATCGACGGCACGCAGCTTGACTTTGTGCGTGAAGGCCTGAACGAAGGCTTCAAGTTCAACAACCCGAACGAGCGCGACCGCTGCGGGTGCGGCGAATCCTTCCGCGTGTGAACCTGCAGGACAACGACTTCGCGCTGTTTGGCCTGCCAGAGCAGTTCGCGCAGGACCGCGCCGCCGTCGACACCCGCTGGAAAGAGCTGCAACGTGAAGCCCATCCCGACCGCTTTGCGGCCCAGGGTACGGCAGCCCAGCGCATTGCCATGCAATGGTCGGTGCGCATCAACGAGGCTTACCAGCGGCTCAAGGACCCCCTCAAGCGCGCGGCCTACCTGTGCGAGTTGCGCGGCGCCCCCATCCAGGCCGAAAGCAACACGGCCATGCCGGCGGCTTTCCTGATGGAGCAGATGGCCTGGCGCGAAGCGCTGGACGAGGCAGTGTCTGAAGCGGACCTGGACGCACTGGATGCGCAGCTGAACAAGGCCCGCAGCGAGGTCCTGGCACGCATTGCGCAAGCGCTGGACGAAGAAAGCAACGCGGCGGAAGCGGCCCGGCAGGTCAGAGCCCTTATGTTCATTGAGCGCTTTGCCCATGACGTGCAGGCGCGCTTCGAGCAACTGGGACAATAACGGCCCTATGGCGCTTCTACAGATATCCGAACCCGGACAATCCCCCGACCCGCACCAGCGGCGCGTCGCGGTGGGCATTGACCTGGGCACCACCCATTCCCTGGTGGCCGCCGTGCGCAACGGCGTGGCCGAATGCCTGCCCGACGCACAGGGGCGGGTGATACTGCCATCGGTCGTGCGTTACCTGGACAACAACGGCCGCCAGATCGGCCACGAGGCCGCGCAGGCCCAGGCAAGCGACCCCGAAAACACAATCGCTTCAGCCAAACGCTTCATGGGCCGGGGCCTGGCCGACATTGCCAACCGCGACAAGTTGCCGTACCGCTTTGTCGACAAGCCGGGCATGGTGGCGCTGCAGACCCGCGCGGGCGAAAAATCGCCGGTGGAAATCAGCGCGGAGATACTGGCTACACTGCGCTTTCGGGCCGAAGACACCTTCAACGACGACCTGTATGGCGCCGTGGTCACTGTGCCTGCCTACTTTGACGATGCGCAACGTCAGGCCACCAAGGACGCCGCGCAGCTGGCCGGCATCAACGTGCTGCGCCTGATCAACGAACCCACCGCCGCCGCCATCGCCTACGGGCTGGACAACGCGAGCGAGGGCGTCTACGCCGTGTACGACCTGGGCGGCGGTACGTTTGACATCTCCATCCTGCGCATGAGCCGCGGCGTGTTCGAGGTGATCGCCACCGGCGGCGACTCGGCCCTGGGCGGCGACGACTACGACCGCGCGCTGGCCGACTGGGCGCTTGGCAAGCTGGGCCTGGCAGCCGCGTCCGCACAAGACAAGGCCGCGATCAAGGTGGCGGCGCGGGCTGCCAAGGAAGCGCTGTCTGCTGCAGATTCCGCCGAACTGGTGGCCACGCTTGCGGGCGCCAGTGTCACGGTCAACGTCACCCGCATCGACTTCCAGACCGCCACTGCCGACCTCACGGCCCGCACCCTGTCGGCCGTGCGCAAGGCCTTGCGCGACGCCAAACTGGCGCGTGAAGACATCAAGGGCGTGGTGATGGTCGGCGGCTCCACCCGCATGCCGCAGATCCAGCGCGCCGTGGGCGAATTCTTTGGCACCGAGCCGCTGATCAACCTGAACCCCGACGAAGTGGTGGCCCTGGGTGCGGCCATCCAGGCCAACCAGCTGGCCGGCAACGACACGGCGGGTGACCTGCTGCTGCTGGACGTGATACCGCTGTCGCTGGGCATTGAAACCATGGGCGGGCTGGTCGAGCGCATCGTCCACCGCAACGAAACCATCCCCACCGCCAAGGCCCAGGACTTCACCACCTACAAGGACGGCCAGACCGCGCTGGCGCTGCATGTGCTTCAGGGCGAGCGCGACCTGGTGGCCGACTGCCGCAGCCTGGCGCGGTTTGAGCTGCGCGGCATTCCGCCCATGGCGGCAGGCGCGGCGCGCATCCGCGTGACCTTCACGGTGGACGCCGACGGCCTGCTCAGCGTCAGCGCCAAAGAGCAGGGCAGCGGCGTGGAAGCGCGCATTGACGTCAAGCCCTCTTATGGCCTGAGCGACGACCAGATCGCCGCCATGCTGAAGGACAGCTTCGCCACGGCCGAGGAAGACATGAAAGCCCGCGCGCTGGCCGAGGCCCGCGTGGATGCCGACCGCATGCTGCTGGCCACCCAGAGCGCGCTGGATGCGGACGGCGCGCTGCTGTCAGCGGCCGAGCGCAGCACGGTGGATGCACTGATGGCGCAGTTGCGTGCCACGCGCGCCGCCAGCCAGGACGCCGCCGCCATCGAAGCCGCCACCGAAGCGCTGGCCAAGGGCACCGAAGCCTTTGCCGCCGAACGCATGAACCACAGCATCCAGAAGGCGCTGGCGGGAAAGAACGTAGAGACCCTCTAATGCCCGTCATCAAAATACTGCCCCACCCCGAGTACTGCCCCGCCGGCGCCGAAGTCACGGCGCCCGCCGGCACGTCCATCTGCGAAGCGCTGCTGGACAACAAGATCAACATCGAGCACGCCTGCGACCTGAGCTGCGCCTGCACCACCTGCCACGTGATCGTGCGCGAAGGGTTCAGGTCGCTCAACGAGATGGAAGAGGGCGAGGAAGACCTGCTGGACCGCGCGTGGGGCCTGGAGCCCCATTCACGCCTGAGCTGTCAGGCGATCCTGGCCCAGCAGGACCTGGTGGTCGAGATACCCAAGTACTCGATCAACCACGCCAAAGAGAATCACTGAAGCGAACGGGGCTCAGCTGACCGAGTAGCCGCCGTCCACCGGGATGGCCGTACCGGTGATGAAGTCCGACGCCGCGCTGGCCAGGAACACCGCCACACCCGCCAGATCACCCGGTGCACCCCAGCGGCCCGCGGGGGTGCGCGCCAGCACCCGTTCATACAACCCGGCCACCTGCTGGCGTGCGCCCTGGGTCAGCTCGGTGTCGATCCAGCCGGGCAGCACCGCATTGACCTGGATGTTGTCGCCTGCCCACGCCGTGGCCAGCGAGCGGGTGAACTGCACCACGCCGCCCTTGCTGGCGCCGTAGGCCGACGCATAGGGCGCGCCAAAAATCGACAGCATGGAGCCGATGTTGATGACCTTGCCGCCGCCCGCGCGCTTGAGGTGCGGGTGGGCGGCCCGCGCGCACAGGAAGGCGCTGGTGAGGTTGGTGTCCATGACCTGGTGCCATTCGTAAAGCGACAGGTCCTGCGGCATCTTGCGCACGGTGGTGCCGGCGTTGTTGACGAGGATGTCCACCTGCGCGTGGCGGGCGGCCACCTGGTAGAACAGCGCGGTGACCGAGGCTTCGTCGGTGACGTCGGCCTCGATGGCGTCGGCGCGCAGCCCGTCGGCCTTCAGCTGCCTGACCGCCTGCGCCGACTTGGCCGCATTGCGCCCGGCAATCACCACCAGGGCACCTGCCTGCGCCAGCCCGCGCGCCATGCCAAGGCCAATGCCCCCGTTGCCGCCCGTAACCACCGCGACTTTCCCGCCCAGATCAAACATGCCTTGTGCTCCTTTTGCCGCTGAGGTGCTCAAGCATAATGCCCGCCATGCGCCAGATCGTTCTAGACACGGAAACCACCGGCCTGTCCGCCGAGGGCGGCGACCGCATCATTGAAATCGGCTGCGTCGAGCTGCTCAACCGCAAGCTGACCGGCAACAACAAGCACTTCTACCTGAACCCCGGGCGCGACAGCCACGAAGACGCGCTCAAGGTGCACGGCATCAGCAATGAGTTCCTGCGCGACAAGCCCAGGTTTGCCGAAGTGGCCGACGAGCTGCTGGACTACCTGCAGGGCGCAGAAATCATCATCCACAACGCTGCGTTTGACGTGGGCTTCCTGAACAAGGAGCTGGAGCTGATCGGCAAGCCGGCGTTTGCCCGTTTTGTGGGCAGCGTGACCGACACGCTGCGCATGGCCAAGGAGATGTACCCCGGCAAGCGCAACAGCCTGGACGCGCTGTGCGACCGCCTGGGCGTGGACAACTCCGGCCGCACGCTGCACGGCGCGCTGCTGGACGCCGAGCTGCTGGCCGACGTGTACATCAACCTCACGCGCGGCCAGGACGCGCTGCTGATCGACGTGTCGGCCCAGGAGGCGGGCGGCGCGGTGGCGGTGCGGATCGACCTGTCGAAGTTCGACCTGCCCGTGATCGCCGCCAACGACCAGGAGGCCGCCGCCCATGACGACGTGCTCAAGCAGCTGGACAAGGCCAGCGGCGGCAAGACGCTGTGGCGGGCCCGGGAATCGGCTGCGGCTTCTGTGGCATAATCCGAGGCTTTCCGGGACACGCTTGGCGCCAAGACCAGATGTTTCGCGAAACGGGTGATTAGCTCAGCGGTAGAGCACTGCCTTCACACGGCAGGGGTCACATGTTCGATCCATGTATCACCCACCAGAAAAGTTCAATAAAAACAAGCACTTAGCATTTTTGCTCGGTGCTTTTTTTGTTTATGGTGCCCAAAAAGTGTGCAAAGTGCTGACGGCGGAGGTGACATGGCAACGGTCTGGTTGACATACGCATGGAAAGATAACGAAGACCAAACGGTCGATTTCATCGCGCAGGAGCTGCGGGCAGCAGGTGTCGCAGTGAAACTAGATCGTTGGAACATCGGCGCGGGTGGCCGGCTGTGGGAGCAGATCGAGCGATTCATTACTTCGCCCGAACAAAGCGACGCCTGGATCTTGGTGGCGACGCAAAACAGCCTAGCCAGTGAGCCATGCAAGGAAGAGTTCGCCATCGCGCTGCAGCGCGCGCTTGAAACGCGGGGCGGCAAGTTTCCGGTGATCGGCCTATTTCCTGGAGAGGTGGAGCAGGCACTTATCCCGGCCAGCATCAAGGCGCGACTTTATGTGGCGATGACTGACCCCGAGTGGAAAGAGCGAATCAAGGCTGCGGCCGAGGGCCGAGACGGGGAAATCAATCGCCCTAACGTCGACCCGTTCTACCTGCGAGTCCATCACGTGCAGCCAGGCACGGTCGGCGGCGCTGAACAGCCGATCGCCATCGAGTTACGTCCTCGTGCAGGATATTGGGGCCCAACGGTTGTAGCGGTTCCAGTTAGCGAAAAGGACAAGTTCAAGCACGTAATGTTCGGGCCGCCAAACTACCCTGTGTGGAATGGAATGACTTTCACAGCGCCTGCCGGGCCTAGTGACGACGGTACGATGTGGTTTCAGCGGTTCGATGACCAAGCAACGCCGATCAAGAGCATCTATTTTTGGGTTTCTTCGATCCCCAAGACGGTATTGTTCGGTGCATTGAAAGGTCCGACTTGGAGCGTTGATCTCGCTGCGTGATCGGCGCGCCTTAAATGGTCAGCGCGCTACGGGTTCAGCAGCCGCCCATAGGCGTGGTCCTTTAGTTGTATAGGTGCTGGCCGCGCACGTTCAACGTGCCGCTGGCTTTCGGGGGTTTGCATCACCAGGCACCCACCGGATAATCCTGGTCCTGCGTATCACCTCGCGGGCGGCCGGCAGGCTCGGCTTAAACAAACGTGAAGGCGCCGTCGACATAGGCCGGGGCTTCATCCTGGTTTGCGATCACGCGGCCCAGCGCCATTAAGCAAGCCACGATGCCGTCGATTCGCTCGGTTTACTTGGCTTTGTCAGCCTTCATGTTTCCGGCCGCGTCCATTGTCACGCTCACGTTGCTGGCCATCCAGCGCATCACCGCGTGGTTACCGTGGTTGATCTCCCGGCCCAGGACCCGCTTTTCCAGCTCTTTGCAGGGCGCAGACATGCTGGCGAAGCCTTGACCGAAACCGATGATCTCGAAGCCGTCGCCGGTCAACTGAGTGGCGAGCTGCGTGGCGTTCCAGCGGTCAATCGCTATCTCTTTTATGTGGTATCTCTCGGCCAGCTCGTTGATGCGCGCGCGTATCGTGTCGTAGTCGATCACGTTGCCGGGCGGGGCGTCGGGCCGGATCCTCGAAAATGCCGTCCCGCACCGTGCAGGCGTAGTCGTACAGCTCGAGCAGAGGGAGTGCCGGTCAAAGCCCGCGGTCGTAATGGCCACGGTGAGCGGCTGGCGCCGGGCGCCTGTACTGGTGGTAGGCACGTCCCACAGCTCCCGGTCGGGCAGGGCGTGCACCTCGTCCACCACGATCCCATGGGCGGATAAGTCGTGCTTCGTGTAGGCCTCGCTGGAAAGCACCTTATAGCTGCTTGCGGTGCTGGGTACGGTCAAAGCTCGCTTGAAGGGTTTGACGCGTTTGCGCAGCGGCTCAGAGGCCTCAGCCAGGCCCTTTGCCATCTCGAACACGATGGCGGCCTGGTCCCGGTCTGCCGCCGCGCTGTAGACCTCCGCGCCCGGCTCGTTTTCCGCTATGAGCAGGTACAGGGCGATGCCAGCCGCAACCGTGGACTTGCCGGCCTTGCGCGGAATTTGGATGTAGGCAGTACGGTACTTGCGGGTGGCGTCCGCGCGCTTCCACCCAAAGAGTGGGCGGATGATCCTGTCAGCCTGCCACGAGGACAGCTTCAGCGGCGTGCCGGCCCATTCGCCCTTGGTGTGCGTGAGGCGGGCTTCGAAGAACCTAACAGCTCGCTCGGCTGCCGCTTCGTCAAACCAAAATTCCCCTATTGGACAGGCCGCTTGAAAAACGCGTAAAGCTTGTTGTTGCGGTCCAGCAACCTCAGTATCTCCCAACCCTCTTCGCCCTGGCTGTCTAATTCGAGCTCCCAGATGTCGGGGTTTTCCAAGTCTGATAGCTCGATAACTCTGTATTCCCACTTCTTCATCTTGAGTTCCTAAATGCGGGGGTCGCGCGAAGGAATTAAGCTTAGCGGAAGAACTCTTCGCCTGGTTCGTCATTGTTAGCTTTAGCTCAATACCTTGCCTTCACACGGCAGGGGTCACATGTTCGATCCATGTATCACCCACCAGATTCAAATGAAAAACGGCGCCTCAGGCGCCGTTTTTCGTTTCAGCTCAGGCTCTTCAAGTCACCGCCACCCGCTTGCTGATGTCCAGCATGCGCGTGGACAAAATGGCGCCCAGCGTCATCGACAGTGACAGCGCCACGGCCGTGTGTTCCTTGGACATGCGGTCAAACCGCTCAGGCGTCAGGCCCCACACGCGTGACGGCTCCAGCGCCTGCACCGTGGCGTTGCGCTCGATGTGCGAGAAAAACGCGCCTTCACCCACCACCGCGCCTGCGCCCAGCGTGGCCACATGCACCTGGCCGGCCTGGTCGCCGTAGTGCACGCGCAGCGAGCCCTTCTCGATGAAATAAAGCGTGCGGTCCAGCGCGCCCTGCGAGATCAGCACATGGCCGCGCTGCACGTCCTCGGGGATCAGGTAGCTGGCCAGCACGGGCCAGGCTTCCTCGGGCAGAAAGCGCTTGAGCGTGTCATCGCGCGTGTTGGCTTCGATGGCGGCCACCAGGGCAGACAGGTCTTGCTTCTTGGGCTTCAGGAAGGACAGGCTCATGGTGCGGGTCAGAGTGTGCTTGGCGGATTATCCCGACTTGGGCCGTTTGCGCCAGCAGAACATTCACCCAGCAGCCACTGCCTGAATTTTTCCAGCGGGCCCAGGTGGGCGCGTGCCTCGGGATAGCACAGGTAGTAGCCCAGCGTGTCCACATAGCCGTCGTCCAGCGGTGCCGATACCGTGCCCAGGGCAATGTCATCGCGCACCAGGCACTGCGGCACCAGCGCCAGGCCCATGCCGGCCGCCACCGCGCGGATCAGGCTGTGGAACTGGTCCATCTGGGGGCCGGCCAGCGGGTTGATGCCCTGCACGCCGTGCGCTTCGCACCAGTGCGCCCAGGCGTGCGGCACCGTCACGTGCTGCAGCAGCGGGTATTTCACGATGTCGGCCGGTTTGCGCAGCAGCGGGCGGGTGCGGGGGGCGGGCGGGGCGATCAGCACCACCTCGCGGCCGGTCAGGTAGTCGGCCACCGCGCCGGGCCAGTGGCCGTCGCCAAACAGGATGGAGCAGTCCAGGTCAGGGCGGTGAAAGTCGTAGCCCTGCACATAGGGCACAAAGTGCAGCGCGATCTGCGGGTGCGCATGCTGGAATGCGGGCAGCCGCGGTATCAGCCATTTGGCGCCAAAGGTGGGCAGCGTGGACAGGGCCAGCGCGCCGCCGCCGTCGCCGCTGGTGATGAGCTCCAGCGTGGCCGCCTCCAGGCCCGCCAGCAGCGGGCGCAGGGCGGCCTCGTAACGCTGCCCGGCGGGCGTGAGGCTCAGGCGCTTGCGCACCCGCTCAAACAGCGCGGTGCCGGTCCAGCGTTCCAGCTCCTGCACCTGCTTGCTGACAGCGCTCTGGGTCAGGTGAAGCGCCTCGGCCGCGCGCGAAATGCTCCCAAAGCGCGCGGTGGTGGCGAACGCTCGCAACAGGTGCAGGGGCGGGTTGAGCTGGCGCATGGGTTGATTCCTTGGAGGAATGTTATCAGGCGTTCTTTTCGTTTGGCAAGCAGGACGGGCATGGCCAGAATCGGCCGCATACCAACTGCGGAGCTTGATCATGCAACGACGACACCTGATGGCGCTGGCTGGAACTTCATTACTTCCGGGACTTTCCTGGGCCCAGGGCAAACCGCTGCGGCTGGTGGTGCCGTTCCCGCCGGGCGGCGCGACCGACATCACCGCGCGGGTGCTGGTGGAGCCGCTGGCCCGGCTGCTGGACCAGCCGGTGATCGTGGACAACCGCGCCGGCGCCGGTGGCTCCATCGGCATGGCCGAGGTGGCCAAGGCAGCGCCCGACGGGCTGACGGTGGGCGTGGCCACACTGTCCACCCACGGCGTGAATCCCGCCGTGTACAGGAAGCTGCCCTACGACCCGTTGAAGGACTTTGCCGCCGTGACCGAGGTGGTCAAGGCACCGGGCGTGCTGGTGGTCAATGCCAGCCTGCCGGTGCGCGATTTCGGTGAATTCATCAAGCACCTGAAAGCCAACCCGGGCAAGGTGACGTATGCCTCGCCGGGCAACGGCACCATCGGCCACATGTGGGGCGAGCTGTTCAAGAGCACGACCAACACCTTCATGGTCCACATCCCGTACCGCGGCGCCGGCCCGGCGCTCAATGACCTGATCGGCGGCCAGGTGCAGGTGTACTTCGACCAGGTGGCGTCGTCGCTGCCGCACATCCAGTCGGGCAAACTGCGCGCGCTGGCGGTGTCCTGGGGCCAGCGCCTGTCGGTACTGCCGGCCGTGCCCACCTATGGCGAGCTGACCCTGTTTTCCAACAACGACCCGTCGTGGTTCGGGCTGGTGGCGCCGGCGGCCACGCCGAACGCTGCGGTGCGCCGCATCCAGGACGCGGTGGCCCGTGCACTGCGCGAGCCCGCCGTGCGCGAACGCCTCGCGGGGCAGGGCCTGTTCCCTTCGGGCAGCCTGCCCGACGAGTTTGGCGCGCAGATCCGCAAGGAGATCGACAAGATGCAGCGCATCAGCCGGTTTGCGCGGATCAGCCTGGATTGAGGGGTCTGTCTTGAGTGCTGTTCTGCGGCTGCTGAACCACCGCTTTGAGCACCGTTGCGCGCCGCGTTGCGCCACAATCAACGCCATGACTTCCATGATCCGAACGGTACCGGGCCACACGCCGCTGGTGCTGGATTCTCCGCACAGCGGCACGCAGTACCCCGACGATTTCGCGCACGCCTGCGATCCGCAGCTGCTGCGCCGCGCCGAAGACACGCATGTGGAGCGCCTGTATGAATTTGCCCCCGCACTGGGTGTGGCCTGGGTGGAGGCGCTGTTCCCCCGCAGCTACCTGGACGCCAACCGCGATGTGACCGAAGTGGACGTGGACATGCTGGACGGCCCCTGGGCCGGCCCGGTGGCCACCGACGCGCGCGTGCTGTCCAAGGTGCGCCTGGGCAAGGGCCTGATCTGGCGCATGACCGATGACGGTCGGCCCATCTATGCGCGCCAGCTGGGTGTGGCAGAAGTGCAGTCGCGCATTGACCGCTGCTGGGCGCCGTACCACGCCGCCGTGGCGCAGGCCATAGACGCGGCCCATGCGTGGCACGGCTACAGCATCCACATCAATTGCCATTCCATGCCGGCGGTGGCGTCCAGCCACGCCACTGAATTCCCGGGCCTGGTGCATGACGACTTTGTGGTGGGCGACCGCGACGGCACCACGGCCCACCCGGCGCTGACGCGGTTGATTGGCGAGCACTTGCGCGCTTTGGGCTACAGCGTCAGCTACAACCACCCGTACAAGGGCGTGGAGCTGGTGCGCCGCCATGCAGACCCGGCGCAGCAGCGCCACAGCGTGCAGCTGGAGATCAACCGGCGCCTGTACATGGACGAGCACACGCTGGAGCTGTCCGGCGGCTTTGGCGCGCTGCAGGCCAGCCTGCGGTCGCTGGTGGCTTTGCTGCTTGCCACCGACCCGCGCGCGCTGTGATGGACCGCGTGGATTGCGTGGTGATCGGCGCGGGCGTGGTCGGCCTGGCCGTGGCGCGCGCGCTGGCGCTGCAGGGCCGCGAGGTGATGGTGCTGGAGGCCGCCAATGCCATCGGCACCGGCACCAGCTCGCGCAACAGCGAGGTGATCCATGCCGGCATTTACTACGCCGCCGGCTCGCTCAAGGCGCGGCTGTGCGTGCAGGGCAAACAGATGCTCTATGCCTATTGCGCCGAGCGCGGCATCGGCCACCGGCGCTGCGGCAAGCTGATTGTGGCGACGTCCGAAACGCAGGTGGCGGCGCTGCAGGGCATCATTGCCAGGGCGGCGGCCAACGGAGTGGACGACCTGGTACTGCTGACCCGTGATGAAGCCCGCGCGATGGAGCCGCAGCTGGAATGCGTGGCCGCCATCCACTCCCCCAGCACCGGCATCGTGGACAGCCATGCGCTGATGCTGGCGCTGCAGGGCGACCTGGAGAACGCCGGCGGGCTGGTGGCTTTCAATGCCGGCGTGGCATCAGCGCAGGCGGGCCCAGAGGGCATTGCCCTGGCGACGCAGGACAGCACGCAGTTGCTGGCCACGACGGTGGTGAACGCCGCCGGGCTGGGCGCGCCTGCCTTGGCCAGCCGCATCCAGGGCCTGGACGCGCGCCGTGTGCCACAGGCCCACTACGCCAAGGGCAACTACTTCACGCTGGCCGGGCGCGCGCCTTTCTCGCGGCTGATCTACCCCGTGCCCGAGGCGGCCGGGCTGGGCGTGCACCTGACGCTGGACCTGGGCGGCCAGGCGAAGTTCGGCCCCGACGTTCAATGGGTTGAATCGGCTGACGACCTGGTGGTGGACCCGCGCCGTGGCGACGCGTTTTATGCCGAGGTGCGCCGCTACTGGCCCGCGCTGCAGGACGGCGCGCTGCTGCCGGGTTACGCGGGCATGCGGCCCAAGATCAGCGGGCCGAGCGAGGCAGCGGCGGACTTTGTGATCCAGGGGCCGGCCGTGCATGGCGTGCCAGGGCTGGTGAACCTGTTCGGCATTGAGTCACCAGGCCTGACCAGCAGCCTGGCGATCGGCGACCACGTGGCCGGCTTGCTGGCGGCTTAACGCGCGTTCTTGATCGCAAGGGCCGCTTCGCGCACCAGGTCAGGCCCTTTGTAGATCAGGCCGGTATAGATCTGCACGACATCGGCCCCGGCCTTGACCTTGGCCACCGCGTCCGCGCCGCTGAGCACACCGCCCACGCCGATGATGGGAAAGCCCTTGCCCAAGGCAGCGCGCAGCTGCCCAATGACGCGGTTGCTGGCGTCAAATACCGGCGCGCCGCTCAGGCCGCCGGTCTCTTCTGCGTGGGGCAGGCCCTTGACGGCATCGCGGCTGATGGTGGTGTTGGTTGCTACCACACCGTCCATCGCGTGGCGCTTGAGCGTGGCGGCGATGACGTCCACCTGGGCTTCGTCCAGGTCGGGCGCGATTTTCACAAACACGGGCACGCGGCGCTGGTGCTGTTTTGTCAGGGCCTCGCGGCGCTTCGCCACGGCGCCCAGCAACGCGTCCAGCGCCTCGTCGCTTTGCAGCGCGCGCAGGTTTTTGGTGTTGGGGCTGGAGATGTTGACCGTCACGTAGTCGGCATGCGGGTACACACCGTCCAGGCAGGTCAGGTAGTCGCTGGTCGCGTTCTCGATGGGCGTGGCGGCGTTCTTGCCGATGTTCAGGCCCAGGATGCGGCCCTTCTTGCGGAAGTTTGCACGCTGCACATTGGCCAGGAAGGCATCGAGCCCGTCGTTGTTGAAGCCAAGCCGGTTGATGAGGGCGTTGGCGGCAGGCAGGCGGAACATGCGCGGCTTGGGGTTGCCGGGCTGGCCCTTGGGCGTCACCGTGCCCACCTCCACAAATCCGAAACCCATGGCACCCAGGCCGTCGATGCAGCGCGCGTTTTTGTCCAGCCCGGCGGCCAGGCCCACGCGGTTGGGGAATTTCAGGCCGGCCAGCTCGACCGGGTCATCCACCAGGCCATTGCAGTACGCCCATTCGAGCGGTGTGCCCTGCAGCCGGGCCAGCGAATGCATGGTCAGCTCATGGGCGGTTTCAGGGTCCAGCCCGAAAAGGAAGGGGCGGGCGAGGGCGTAAGGCAGAAGGGACATTGGATAATTCCGTGAACTTCACGGATTTTCCCAGATGACTCAAGACGAACTCAAAACCCTGGTCGGCCAGGCCGCGCTGCAGTATGTGGTGCCCGGCGAGATCGTGGGCGTAGGCACCGGCTCCACCGTCAACAAATTCATTGACGCGCTGGCCGGCATGAAAGACCAGATCAAGGGCGCGGTGTCCAGCTCCGTGGCCTCCACCGAGCGGCTGCGTGCCATCGGCATCACTGTGTTTGACAGCAACGACGTGCAGGAACTGTCGGTCTACATTGACGGCGCCGACGAGATTGACCGCAGCGGCTGCATGATCAAGGGCGGTGGCGCCGCGCTCACGCGCGAGAAGATCGTGGCCGCGCAGTCGCGCCGGTTTGTCTGCATCGCCGACGAATCCAAACTGGTGGACGTGCTGGGTGCGTTTGCGCTGCCGGTGGAGGTGATCCCCATGGCCACGCAGCGCATCATGCGCCAGTTTGCGTCGCTGGGCGGCCAGGCCACCGTGCGCCTGAAAGACGGCAAGCCGCTGGTGACCGACAACGGCCAGCACATCCTGGACGTGACGGGCCTGCGTATTGCCGACGCGCTGGCGTTTGAATCGGACGTGAACCAGTGGCCGGGCGTGGTGACTGTGGGCGTATTTGCCCACCAGAAGGCGGCCGTGTGCCTGCTGGGCACGGCCTCAGGCGTGCGCACGCTGACGTTCTGACGCGCAGGCTGGTCTAGAAGCGGATGCCGGCCGGGTTGTCGGGCGTCGGGCCGCTGGTGGGGGGTGGGGGTGCCGCCGGGGCCGCAGCCGTGGGTGCTGCGCTGGGCGCCGCCGCCGGTGCGGGGCGCGGCGCCTGCACAGCCACCAGCGGAGTTGCCGGTGCCGGCCGGTAGGCGGGCGGCAACTGCGATGTCTTGGGGTAGCCCGCGGCATCCAGGAACTGGCCCCATTCGACTTCGGAATAGCCCTTGAGCTGCTGGCCGCCAATGGTCAGGAACGGCAGGCTGGCACTGCCGCTCAGGCGCTGCAGGGCTTCAATGTCGTCGTTGGAGCTGACCGTGCGCTCGCTGAACGGAATGCCCCGGGCGGACAGGAAGCTGCGGCCCGAGCCGCAGGGCGCGCAGTTGGGCCCGGTGTACAGGGTGACGGGGTAGCGGTTGGCGACGTTGCGCAGCTCAAAGGGCAGAGCGGCACCTGCGCCGCCTGCGGCAGCGGCGGCAGGCGTGGTCGCCTGGACATTGGCCTTGGCATCTTGCGGCGGCTTGTCGGAAAAGGTGACCTTGCCATCCGGCCCGACGATGCGGTAGACCTGTTGTGCATGCAGGGGCGCCAGGGCGCCCGCGGCGAGCAGGCCGGCAAAACCGGCAAGGGCAAAACGGGTGGCAAACGACATCGGCATATCTCCTGCGGTTCTTCCAGCGACGAATTGATTCTGCTCAGGCCATGCCCTGGTGGCGCAACAGCGCGTCCAGCGAGGGCTCGCGGCCCCTGAATGCCTTGAACGATTCCATGGCGGGGCGGCTGCCCCCCGCTTCCAGGATGGCTTGCCGGTATTTTCTACCGGTTTGCACGTCCGGTTCACCGTCTTTACCCGCCGTTTCCTCAAAAGCCGCGTAGGCATCGGCACTGAGCACTTCGGCCCATTTGTAGCTGTAGTAGCCCGCGGCGTAACCGCCGGCAAATATATGGCTGAAGGTGTGCGCCGTGCGGCTGAAGGCCGGCGGCTGGATCACGGCGACCTCGGCACGGACTTGCTGCAACAGCGGCATGAAATCCTGCGCGGGATCGTGTTCAGTGTGCAACAGCATGTCGAACAGCGCAAACTCGATCTGGCGCAGCGTCTGCATGCCGCTCTGGAAGTTCTTGGCGGCCAGCATCTTGTCGAACAGTTCGCGCGGCAGCGGCGCGCCGCTGTCCACATGGGACGTCATGTGCCGCAGCACGTTCCATTCCCAGCAGAAGTTCTCCATGAATTGGCTGGGCAGCTCGACCGCGTCCCATTCCACGCCGCTGATGCCCGACACGTCGCGCTCGTTGACCTGCGTCAGCATGTGGTGAAGGCCGTGGCCGAACTCATGGAACAGCGTGGTTACATCGTCGTGCGTGAGAAGCGGCGGCTTGCCACCCACGCCTTCGGCGAAATTGCACACCAGGTGCGCCACCGGCGTTTGCAGCGTGCCGGTGTCCGGGCGCAGCCAGCGGGCGCGCACGTCGTCCATCCAGGCGCCGCCGCGCTTGCCGGCGCGGGCGGATGGGTCCAGGTAGAACTGGCCCACAAGCGTCGCGCCCCTTTCAATCCGGTAAAACTCCACCGACGGGTGCCATACCGGTGCGCTGTCGCGGCGGATGGACACTTCAAACAGCGTTTCCACGATCTTGAACAGCCCCGCCAGCACCTTGGGCGCCGGGAAGTACTGCTTGACCTCCTGCTCGCTGAAGGCATAGCGCGCTTCCTTGAGCTTTTCGCCGATGTACGGCCAGTCCCAGGGTTGCGGATCGGCCAGGCCCAGCTCGGCTGCGGCAAATGCGCGCATGTCGGCCAGGTCCTTCTGGCCATAGGGTTTGGCGCGCGCGCCCAGGTCGCGCAGGAAGGCGATCACCTGCTGAGGCGTGTCGGCCATCTTGGCCACCACCGACACCTCGCCAAAGTTGTTGTAGCCCAGCAGCCGGGATTCTTCCTGGCGCAGCGCCAGGATTTCGCGCACCAGCTGCGTGTTGTCGTACTTGCGGAACTCTTCGGGGCTCTGGTCGCTGGCGCGCGTGACGTACGCGCGGTACAGCTTTTCGCGCAGGCCGCTGCTGTGGGCAAACTGCATGACCGGCAGGTAGCACGGCATCTTGAGCGTGAGCTTGAAGCCTTCCTTGCCGTCGGCCTGCGCGGCAGCTTGCGCGGCCTGCACCACATCGTCGGGCACACCCTGCAGTTCGCCGGCGCTGGCGAAGTAGCTCCAGGCGTCGGTGGCGTCCAGCGCGTTTTCGCTGAACTTCTGGCTCAGCTCGGCCTGGCGTTCCTGGATCTTCGCGAAGCGCTCCTTGGCCTCGCCCTGCAGCTCGGCGCCCGACAGCACGAAGTTGCGCATGGCGTTTTTCAGGGCCTGGCGCTGCGCGTCGTCCAGCGCGGCAGGGTCAATGGCCTTGTACTTGGCGTACAGCCGCTCGTCGGCGCCCAGGCGCGTCCAGAACTCGGTGACGCGGGGCAGGGCTTCGTTGTAGGCGGCGCGCAGCTCGGGCGTGTCGGCCACGCCGTTCAGGTGGCTGACCGCGCCCCAGGCCCGGCCCAGCCGTTCGGTGGCGACGTCCAGCACTCTGGAGATGGCTGACCATTCAGCGGGAAATGCTGGCTGCGTGACAGCCTCCAGCGCCTGACTGGCATCCTGCAACAGGGTGTCAACGGCGGGCGCCACGTCGCCGGGGGTGATCCGGTCAAACAGCGGCAGATCGGAGAAGTCGAGGAGGGGGTTGCTCATGGCCCCCATTTTGCGGCACATGAGCCCGTTTCAACGGGGATTGGCCGCCCGCGGGCCATAGAACCTGCCTATCCGTGCGATTGGCCGCCGGCTGCGCGTTCTGCGGCGTCCAGCGTGTTGACCAGCAGCATGGCCCGGGTCATGGGCCCCACACCACCTGGCACGGGGGTGATCCAGCCGGCCACCTCTTTCACGCCGTCAAAGTCCACATCACCGCAGAGCTTGCCTTCGTCGTTGCGGTTCATGCCCACATCGATCACCACGGCGCCGGGCTTGACCATGTTGGCCGTCAGCACATTGCGCTTGCCCACGGCCGCCACGATCACGTCCGCCTGCAAGGTCAGGGCCTTAAGGTCCGCCGTGGCGCTGTGGCAGATGGTAACGGTGGCATTTTTTGCCAGCAGCATCATGGCCATCGGCTTGCCGACGATGTTGCTGCGCCCGATCACCACGGCATGCTTGCCGCGCAGGTCATAGCCAATCGATTCGAGCATCTTCATGCAGCCAAACGGGGTGCAGGGCCAGAAGCCCGGCCGGCCCACCATCAGCGCGCCGGCGCTGGCCACATGGAAGCCATCGACGTCCTTGGCGGGCGAGATGGTTTCGATGACCTTCTGTGAATCCATGTGTTTGGGCAGCGGCAGCTGAACCAGGATGCCATGCACCGACGGGTCGTCGTTGAGCTGGCGGATGCGGGCCAGCAAATCAGCCTCGGCCAGGGTGGCGGGGTGGGTCTCCAGCACGGCGGTCAGGCCGGTTTCGGTGCTGTCATTGACCTTGTGCCTCGTGTAAACCTGGCTGGCGGGGTCTTCGCCCACCAGCAGGATAGCCAGGTACGGCTGGATGCCGCGTGTCTTCAGCGCCTGCGTGCGGCCGGTCACGTCGGCGCGGATCTTCTTGGCAAGCGCATTGCCATCGATCAATTGAGCTGTCATCGGGGGTTACTGTTTCGGCGCGTTCTGGCCGAGGGCAATCTTGAGAAGGTCGGCCACGGTGTTGGCGTTGAGTTTTTCCATGATGTTGGCGCGGTGCGCCTCCACCGTCTTGATGCTGATACCCAGATCGTCCGCGATCTGCTTGTTCAGCCGCCCGGCCACGATGCGCTCCAGCACCTGGGCTTCGCGGCTGGTCAGCTTGGACAGCAGGGCGTCGCGGCTGGCGGCGCTCTGGTACTCGGCGAAGGCGCCCTTGGCATGATCCAGCATGCGCTCGACCAGGCCCACGAGCTCTTCTTCCTTGAAGGGCTTCTGGATGAAGTCCATCGCGCCCTTTTTCATGGTGTTCACGGCCATGGGCACATCCCCGTGGCCGGTGATGAACACAATGGGCAGGGGGGATTTACGCTCGATCAGGCGGTCCTGCAGCTCCAGGCCGGTCATGCCGCCCATGCGGATGTCAACGATCAGGCAGGCGACCTCGCGCGGGTCGTAGCGTGACAGGAATGATTCGGCGGATTCAAAGCAGCGGACGCGGTAGTCCTTGCCTTCCAGCAGCCATTGCAGCGAGTCGCGCACGGCTTCGTCGTCATCAACGACATAGACAGTACCCTTTTTGGGGATCAAGCTCATGCAGACACTCCAGCGCCCGAACTGTTGGGCGTCACTATCGAATTTGTAGCGTCGGAGACCGGAATCCAGAAGGAAAAACGGCAGCCGATCACCTCC
>JBEIPU010000016.1:0-37741 GCA_040376925.1 Caenimonas sp.
GAAGCGGGTCCCGGGTCAGGGCGTCTTTCTTGCGGGGGAGGGCGCCGCGCTTCGCATGGGCCCGACGTGTCATGGCCAACAGTTCCTTGACCTTGGAGTCCTGGCAGGGGTTCTTCAGATCGCGCAACTGGTGCGCCTTGCTCAATACGGCGATCCGGTGCACCAGGGTGTTCAGCGCCATGGGGCCCGGCTTACCCTTGAATCCGGCATCCACCAACGCGGCATCGATGGCCGGCGGCAACTCATGTGCCAGGCCCTTGGGCGTTGATCGCTCAACGTGGTCGACGATGAACTGAAGGACCGCCGGCGCTGCCAGGGGCAGGGCGATTTGGAGGCCGTAGCGCAGGCCGAACCAGGCCGCCCAATAACGCAGGGCGCCGCGGTAGCTGGCCTGGGTGTTGCGCGACTCGCCTTCTCGCAGCATCTCGTGGACCGCTCGTTCGGTGACCTCCGACAGCGCGGTGGGCACCAGGGCAGGGGAGCTGAAGAGTGCGGGGAGTCGCATGGCCTTGGGCTGTTTTTCGGGTAGGCGGGCGGGGCGTCGGGACTGCGATAAGTATCGTTTATCGAGGGCTATCGGGCAACCCGTCAATACGCTACTAC
The DNA here is from genome assembly GCA_040376925.1 of Caenimonas sp. Classification (GTDB taxonomy): domain Bacteria; phylum Pseudomonadota; class Gammaproteobacteria; order Burkholderiales; family Burkholderiaceae_C; genus RAM1. Next base: position 604 of record JBEIPU010000016.1, read on the forward strand.
GCGACCGTCAAGTATCCAATCTTCCGCCGTCGCCTTCCCACTGTAGTTTTGGCGTTCCGGCTACAGCGATTGTGGATGGGGGCTAGCTTCAAGACATCGTACGTCACCTTCGACCATCGACGATTCAAAATCGCTCTTAGCGATCACGCTCATATCTAGGGTTGTGGGACAGGTGGTTCCAAAGAGCTTGCCGCACGATCGAGGGTAGCTTGTCGTCAGCAGAAAGAACTTCCTCCAAATACCGGTGTCCACGATATCGCATCAACACTAAATCAACAATCTCTTTCAATTGATCGATCTCATGCGCAATTATCGCCAGCTCATAAGCCGGCCACGACGATCGCATGTACATGTCTACCAAGTCGGCTCGCATGGCTTGACACTTATCCCAATCCATCCAAGGCACAAAGGAGAATAGATGTGGGCTCGAGACTTGTGTCGCGTTATGTCGATAAACAACTGGGAATGAGACTACGACCAACGAGCTCACTTGGGCATGCTTTCGATCGATCGCATACTGCAACGCCTGGGAAGCAGCATCTAATTGAATAGCGGAGCTAACGGTACCCGCGTCGTATATCAGACTTGCCCACGCATCAATGGCGCGTACTTCAACGATTGGCCCGGGCCTGCTGAGGAGCCTCTCAGTAATGCCATCTACGCATTCCAGTATGCGTAGATTTCCCTTCGCTACGGAAGCTTTTGCAATATGCAGATTACTTGAAACACGGTCGATCGGGGCCTTTGCCGGGACCAACCATTTCGCAAGATCGCGCGACGTGGCCAGGAAGGCGTAGTTGTCGACATGCCATTGGACATCATCGTCGTGCGAGCAAGGCGCCTCTTTAAGAAGTCGAGAAAGGGTGACAGTTGCGAGTTTGGAAGCACGCTCCGTATCAAATCGTGAGAGTATTGACCTGGAGAAGGCCACGACGGTATGGATGCTTGGCGAGCAGTTGATTAGGATTCGAGCGCACGCATTCGCTCTATCCGGCGAGAGCGGCCCAGCACCGATGAACTCAAGTAGAACGTCAGCTGATTGACGGTCCGTTCGCCTAAGCTCTTCGTCCGATTGAAGGTCAACGAACTGCAATGAAACCGAAGCTCGTCGGCTCGGCATGTGCTCCATCTTCAGAAGCAGTTCTAGAGGTGAAGACTCAAGCGTAGTGGTACGCGCCAGCAGCCGATCAGGCCCTGCAGATTCGGGCAAATGAAGCAAATACTCTTGAAGCTCGGAAATCGATGCGCGCGACGGTGCGCCCCTCAACAAGACGAGATCAAACTCAGGAACATTGAAGCGATTGGCCTGCCACAGAGCTTGGCTTGCCCGAAAGAAAGCCGACTGGGTAATTCCTTCAAGAAGCTCGCGTAGGATTCCCGTCTCATGAGGCGAGCGAAATTCGCGGACGAGGTGTCGACGGGCGCGAGCCCTTAAATCTTGATCATTGACGCGGACTGCATCCTGAAGAATCGAGTATTGCTGCAAATCTCCAGACGACTCCAGACTTTTAGTGAGGGCGCGGGCGAAACTGCGGCTGTAGCAAATGAGTTCGAGGAGAGTGTCTGCATCAAACGAACTGGCTAAGAATAGGTGTCGTTCAAAGCCAGCAGCAACACCGTCGCCTAGTCCTGCCGCGATTATGGCGGGCAGCTTTTGTCGCTTAGCTTTTAGGTTTTTGAGGAAAGCAAGCGCTTCTAACGGTGCGGATCCTGCGGCACGGGCAACAAGCTTGCGAATCTTCCTGAGGAGAGCGCTAGTAGGAAGACGATGTGGGAACTTTCCGAGGAACGTGAGAAGGTAATCGTAGAACTCTGAAAGCGTATAACTGTTCGAAGCCAGCTCAATCGATTGGCCAATAAGTGATTCGAAGTCTGTGGAGGAGATTAGCGTCCTCGCGCTCTCTTGAGATGCAACAATATCAAGCAGCCCGAGAACTGCAAACGGGGATACCTTCGCCTTTTCTACCAGCTCGCTCCACAGAAGAGAGAGTCGTAGAGCTGACTCGTCTCCTGAGAAGCGGTCCACGAGATGTAAAGCTTGCCCGTCTAGGGTGTGAGGATGAGGGGATTGAAATATCCGGAAGGCAATCTCGGTAGTCCACCTGTGGCGGGCTTCGAACCGAGGAAGGGAACCATCAATCCTCCTGCCGTCCCATCGCCCAAAATTGACTCTGGCGTCTGAAGGCGCAAACAGAAGATCGAAGGGCCTTCCGCTAACCTGCCTGGGCGAGTAGGCGTGGGTACAGAATGAAAAGACCGACCTCAGCCCAGGCCACAGCGCCAAAATTAAGCGGGAAGTGGCCAAGTCGGCTTCCGCCGCGCCAAAGATCGCGATAGGACGTCGTCGCTCCAAGAACAAGGCTTCGGACAACTCTTGGTAGACAGGGGCAGAAACAGAGGGAAGATCCCCTTGCAGGCTTCCAGTCTCAACCTCGCGCGGAGTCGCCGTCCGATCATTCGGGAACGAATCTAATAGCCGCAACGCGGTCAGGAGACACCGTCCATCTGCCCAGTCATGCAGATCAACTATCAAGCTACGAGTGAGAACGCATCCCGCACGAGGCGCCTTAAGGTCTTGCCAGGTTCTCGCAAGCACGTAGCTTGAACTACCTGGTAGCGGGTATCCAGTAAGGTATGGTGAGAACTTGTCACCAGGGCCGAGAGGCCCTGCCAAGTCCGACAACCGGTCAATCGTGTCCTGATCGTCGCGACCGAGCCGCACGGACGAACTTAGAAGCTCGTGTCCGTGCTCGTAGCCATGCAATTGCTCATTGATTAACACTGAAAGGTCTACTTGCGCAGCAGCCATTTTATTGGCAACGAGATGTCGCCAGTGACAGACGTTTGCCCGTCGACCGCGTAGCCTAGCCCGGTTACGCCATCGGCCAGCACCCTCTGTTTGAATTCGGCCTCAACCACGTCCCCTCCTAGAATACTTACAGCATAGACGTTCAGGTCCACATTGAGGTCATCTTTGATCCTTCCAGCGAACAGCGGGAACTCCTTCGCTAGGTACTCTAGGGGCCCAGCCTGTCTCTCCTGCGCGCTCAGTGAGTCCCACGCGGTTACAACCACCGCTACGCGGGGTGGAGTGTCATCAATCCACAGAAGGTTCTCTTCGAGGATCCGGAGCAGTTCTGCCAGAGCGACTTGCGTCGGAACCTCATTCGCCCGCTTCTCATCATTGCCAAACGACTTCAGAAGCTCTTGGGATGTGACAAGGTCAAGAGGCGCATGATTTAGCTCAGAATGGGCCCGAACGAACAAGAGCGCACCGGAAGCTTCTTTCAGACGTTCATACCAAACTTCCGGAAGTTCCCATCGAGTCACGGCCTTCTTCCATACCTCGCCATGAATGTCCGGAATGTGGATCTCAGCAGAGACACTGACGTCTGATCTGCAAGCAATAGATATTTTTAGGTCATTGCTTGCATCCTCCAGCTGGTGCTCGGAACGAGGAACAAAATGGCCTCGGTTCAAATGATTGAGCAAAGCCTCAACGTAAGCAATTTTTTCGGGAGGTTGAGGCGCATACAGATCACACTCTTTGGCATCTAACGCTGCCCAAAGTCGGGCCAAGTAGTTGCTCTTTCCCGAGTCTGGGCCACCAACCATCATGATCGAGCTGGGAGTCATTCGATATTCCCCCTGAAGTTCAGAACTGCTCTTCGCCCCGCCTCTCGCTCTGGAACATAGTTTGGGGAAGCATCGGACAGGAATGCCAGGGATGACTCAAGCAACGTCTCTAAACCAAACCCTGCTGGAATTTCGTCAGCAGAACTGAACGAGGCGATCCGGGTGACAGATAGATCCGGAGCGTCATTGACAAGACGTGCAGTTAGCTTTGAAATCACCGCTTCACCAATTTCACCAGCGTCAGCGTGAGTAAGGACTAGGCGAAGCGGTGGACAGTTTTCTCCTAATAGCGCGACAATTCTTCGGACAACCAGTTCGGTGCTGCGCAGACTCGGATTTCGCTCTTGCTGATCAAGCAGCTTACGGCCGTCAACAAATATCCAAATAGACGCACAACTGCCAAGAAAGCTAAAGCGATCTGTCCGGTTGTGATTGATCAAGTCACTTGTCCACTCGCCAGGTAGGTCGGGCAGCAATAGATCTAGAACCCGGGATGTACGTCGATCAAATGTCCTTAGGTGAAGAAAGGCGGCTGTGCGACCATCCGTAATTTCAGTGTGTGCGGTGATCTGATCAAGTTGCTCGGTATGGCGAGCGCCGCGGCTTAACTGTTCGAAAGCAATCAGCGAGTCACTGTCACGATATTCGTAGCTCTGCAACTCAGCATTCGAGAGCAACAGGTACAAGCTCACTAGCGCAGCTGTTTTTCCTGCGCCAGGAAGGCCAAGAATACCAATCATGGAGCAGCTTCGCTGATTGAAGCGCCACGAAAGCTCCTCAATGCCTAAAGCTAAACTTGGAGTTAGCAACTTAGGCTGCTTGGGGGTTCCTAGCGGTGGGTCAACTGCCGCCGAAAGCGCCTCCTCGACCACACGATGCTCGCATGTCGCGGGATCATTATTCAGTAGGCATTTCCCTGTTTCTGGAAACGTGCAGTCTGTGCGCGAGCATTTCGCTTCCATCTCATGCACCAATGCGGTTCTGCAGGCGGAATAGCAGGAACAACTCTAGAGTTAGCGATCTGCACCAGTGCATGCTTTCACTCGGCGCATTAGCGATCGCCGATGCATTGGTGAGCCAAGCAAGAATTGGGAAGACAGAGGAATAGCTTGCGAGTTGGCTGAGATCACCCAGGTTGTTCCACAATTCAGTTCGATGTACGGAGAGAGATTCAGAGAGTGCGGCCGCATCGATCTTCTCGGCCTTTACATGCCGAAGCGCGATATAAGCATGCGCAGCTGCGGGGAAGCGCTTTAACTTGTCGACGACTTCGATAGAGCTGGCGACAATCGCTGCACCAGTATCAAGGGTTGAGACTCTACGATTCAAGACGTTGCTCCAGTCGGAAAGCGCCCACCACAGATAGTCAAGCTCTTCCCTGTCAAGTGCGGCATTTGCAAGAAGCGGCTTTAGCGATTTGTTGGCGGCCTGCCCGAGCTTCTCCGCGTACTTTTCGATTTCCTCGTCCTCAACAGGCCCCGGTACTTCAAACAGCGGGACGGATGCTCTCTTTCTGGAGAAGTCGGCTGCGCGCTCTAACATCTCTCTAGCCGAGATCACAAACCCTTGCCGAAGGGATTCGAGCTTGCCATTGGTGTGAGGACCTAGGTGAGAAAATGAAGACAACAATGCCGCGCAAAAGATTTCATGGGTTCCCCAGCCATTTGGCCTTTGTTCCTCGACTAGGAGAATGCTCGCGCCGATAGCGCAGACCAGCATCTGTAAATCTTGGCCTTCGCGAACGAATGCACTGCTTTCTGCTCGAATTGCGGCTTCCACTTCTGTCGCAAGTGGTTCTGGCATCGCGCCAGAACTGAAGGCGATCCCAATACAGTTCGCGTGGCCTAGCAGGCTGGCGACTTTCGTGGTTGCGCGAAGCTTGTCTCGAAGCGCGGTAATCGCTCGCCCTCGCTTGTCCACGATCTCGTCAGTGGGGTTCGCATCAAAGATTCGTACCAGCGCTGCAGTATCCACAGTCGTCTCCGTCAGTCTCTTCTAAGGTTCAGGTATTCTTTCAGCGCGCCAAGCTTACCCGCACTTCTGAGTCGCTCTAGTCCTCGCCGCTCTATTACGTGCGACAACGGTCCGCTCCAGTCCTCTGGAAGCGCGCCGAGTTGCACTAGTGCCTCGACCCGTTGTGCATCGTTCAAGTCCCTGAAGAATCGCAAAACAAGCAAAGGAAAATCTTCAGTCAATTGGCCCTGAGTCGGAGGGGAGGGAGGAGCAGAAGCGAGCACTGGCGATGGCGCAGTACCAGGTGCCGCCGGGTTTGCGGCGCTCATCGGCACAGCTTTCTTGCGGGCTTCGAGAAGCTCGGAAAAATTTGGGCATTTGAGGTCGAAGGACTTGCCATGCGCCTTGAGTTGCTCGATATCCTCGACGAACTCCGTTTCATCCGGGTCCCACTTTCTCGGCGAAACCGTCACACGTAGTTCGGCGTTTCCAGCTACCGTCTCGAACTGAAGGACGTTGTAGCAAAACTTAAGCGGCCCTTCCTCGGTAGGCGGGACAGTTGCGCCCGCCGCAATCGTGAGGAGGTCCGCTGTAGGGGAAACCGGGTCTACCTTGACGGCCGGGTTGTGCTCGTGACCTGAAAGATAGATTCTCGCTCGCTTTCGGAGGTATTTCCGGGCCTCATCGGAATCTTGAAACCAATCGAGTGGATGGTGCGTTAGGACGATCAATTCCTCGCCGGGCGTCCGAACTTGAAGCGTCATCTGTTTGCTTCCGAGGAGGAGCTTTCCTTTCGCGTCCTTCTTTTTGCATGTTAGCGCGGAGTTCACACCCAGTATGCGCAGCGTGCGACCTTCGTCCAGCTCAACGATATGGTCCCCGGCCCATCCCCCATCTGTGTCTAGCGAGCAGTCGTAAGCCTCAGCAAAAAGTCGGTAGTCCTGAAACCGACGAAGCAGGGCATTTCGGTCGTGTTCGTTCTTGAGGTACCGAATGAGTTTGTCTTCTCCGATCGCCTCAATGGCTGCCAGCATGTCGCCGATCGATTCAGAGATCTCATCTCGATCAATGTCGTGGTTGCCTGGCACGATGCGTACGGCCGTGCGAGCGCAACCTATCGCAGCCGTGAGACGGTCTAGCCAAGCTCCAGCATTCTCGTATTCCGCCCGCTTGCCGCTGTAGGCTAAATCGCCGGTGATCAGGACGCCGGCAACGCTTTCAGGAGCTAGCTCCTGAATCTGCCGTCGGCAGTCCTGGATGACAGCTTCCTTGATGTCATTGTTTATGTGCAGATCTTTGTTTCTCTCTTGCCCAAAGTGGATATCCGAAAGATGAACAAAGGCTACGCGCATTGGGTGACGGTACCAGAAATGTGTCGAAATGTGGCGCTCTCCAATTGGGCTGCCCCATCAATGCGAATGAGATACCGGGAGTATTAATTGTTAAATAGAATACATATGACATGTCATATTTGACATTTTTCACTTATATGTGACGATAAATATCTTTTATCGTGGGTAAAAAAGGGCGCTGGAGCAGGGCGATGAATCTGAAAAGTTCGAGGGGCGTTCAGCAGCATGAAGTGAATGCGGCGGCCGATACGCTGATCGCTCAAGGCGTGCGGCCGACCATCGAACGCGTTCGTGGCCAGTTGGGGCGTGGTTCTCCGAACACGGTCGCGCCCATGCTGGACACCTGGTTCGCTGGCCTGGCTGGACGACTCGGGCTTGACGCGGGCCTGGAGGAGGGCGGACCACCACCAGAAGTGCGGCAACTGCTTGGACAGCTTTGGTCTGCTGCGGTTGACGCCGGCGAACATCGAGCGGGAGCCGCCCTTTCCGCTCAGCACGGTCAGCTCCAAGCCGATCAGCAGGCCTTGGCCGCAGCCCGCCAGAACCTTGCCGCCCAGGAAGCCGCGTTGGCCGAGAAGGCCGCCGGCATCGACCAGGCCCTGCAGCTGGCCAAGCGACAACTGGATGAACGAAACGCCGAGATGACGCAGCTCCGATCGGAACTGAGCGCCGCGATGGCCGATTTGACCCGGGCACGCTCAAGCCTGGCCGGCGTCGTTCAGGAGCGGGATGCGGATCGCCAGGCGTTCGCCGAGCAGCAACGCGTCCACGCCGCAGAACGGCAACGCATCGAGGAGCGCACCGGCGGTACCGAACGCCGGTTGCTTGAAGACGTCGACCGCAACCGACAGGATGCCAAAGCGGCGCGCGGTGCTCTTGCCGATGCCCAGCGTCTGCAGGAGGGCCTGCGTGAGAAAGTCGAGGCGCTGACCGTCCGGGATCATGATGCCCGCGTGGAGATCGCTGCATTGACCGAGCGACTCGCGGCCGCCAGCCTGAGGGAGTCGGATCTGTTGCAAGCGCTGCAGGCGCACCAGGATGCTGCCAAGGCTCACCGAACGAAACCTGCGGTCAAAACCAAGCGCGCCAGCGTGCGCCCGGCGCGTTAGAATCAGGCTGTAAGCGCTCGGATCCCACGGTTGGAATGCTCGCGAAAGCCAGCATCCAGACGCCGAGACGTAAATGAAACTGCCACGGTGAACCCGTGGTCACTCGGCTGCCTTTGGCAGCCTTTTTTATTGGCGGTGGGCCTTGCGGTGTACGCGATACACCGCAGCCAGAAAGGCGAAAGCCAGATCAACGGATCTGGCTTTCATTCGCTACCCGAAAAACGCATTCATCGAGAGCATGACGCACACGGGCAAAGAAAGCGTACTCGCTAGGACCGAGCAGCTATTTTAAAGAGGAAAAGCCTCACTTCCTGCGCAGTAGCCGTTTTTGCGTAACCAGCTTGGCAAGGGCGCGGCCAACTTTTAGCCGCGGTTGCATGAGTTTTTCGCCAACCACCAGCGTGAGAAAGATGCCAGGTCGGCGTGCTGTGAGTCGATGTGAACAAGCAGATCACCAACATTCGGCGACCCCGACGGCTCGCGCAAAACAAGGGCTCGATGGATTGACGGGGTCACGCCTACAAAGTACGGCAGGAAGTCGTCGACGAATGCGACAGGCTTCAAGGCGTTCAAGGTGTCGGCCTTGGGACTTGCTTCCGTGAGGACATTGTCTGTAGCGTGCACGACCTCAATTGGAAAGCCATGTGCCCGCAGGTTTCGCTCTCTGGCGGCTCGGTACACCTCTGGCAGAGCTGTAACACATACTAGCTCGTAACCTGCGGCATCAAGTGCAACGCAGGCTTCAACAGCACCGGCGATCGCAGGTATGCCGCTCCAGAACTCATCGTCGAAGGCACGGCGAAGTTGTGCCAATCGCTCGTCGTCTTCCAGATGCTCAACATGCCAGCGATCGATGGGCCAATACGCGTCAGGATCTCGTAGAGCTGGGCGGCGGCCGAACGCACGCTGCCAAGCACCGGCGTAGGCCAGCGAGTAGTCCAGGAGGACGCCGTCGGCGTCGAGTGCAATGACAGGCTTAGGCATTGCTTCAATTTTGCGCCATTGAGAATCAGAGACGCGCTAGCGCGCTGCAGACGCGACGGTCACGCGACGCCCCCGTACTTGATCGCAGTAAGGATTTCGCGCACGCGCTGCGCGCCGCAAGAAGTCGCCGCCGCTTTGATCGGAGACTCGCCCAGCATAGGATGGGAGCTCTTGAGCCAACCGTGAGCAGCATCTTCAGAGGCGAACACCTGCAGTGCCAGCGCCTCGAGTACCTTCAAGCGCAGAGAGATCTCCGCGCTCTGGGGTAGGGCAGTTTTCGAATTCACACGACAATGTAATACATCAAAGACCGGATTCGCTTCCGAGTTTCAGCTGCGGTACACTCAGCGGGCGCATCGGCAAGGCATTACCCATTAGGGCGCCGCGGTGCACAGAGCAAAGGCCTCCCTATGGAGGCCTTTTGCTTTTGTGGCGACAAACCCGCGCTCGGGAAACCGTGAAGCCACCCGGCACGCTACTGCCTAATTGTCGCCTGCGGCCTTGAAAAGTGAGTGCAGCCCCGGTTTACTTCCTTGAAGCACACCCATTTCGCCGCCGTCCTTCACAACGTAGGCTAGCGAATAGTCCAGGAGGTCGCCGTCGGTGCCACCAGGCGCTGCCTACCAAGAGCTTCTAAGGTCAGGAGATGCCAATTTCCTAAACGTCAGAAGTTGCGCGAGCAAAAGAAAACCCCGCCTTTTGCACGCTTCTTGCGGAAGACCTTGTCCTAGAACAAGACGTGGGGCGGGGTGTGTTGCCCCCTATTTTACCTCACGGATATCGCCGGCGGTTGTGTCCTCTGCCGCGTTTTACCTGTGTTGATCTCGAAGGGGCCATCGGTATAGCGAAGTCTACTGGTGAGATGGATAGTTGCGCTAGAAATTGGATAGTAGTAGGCTATTTAGCCGTGCCGCCAGTTAACAACTTTACTGGTTTTATACGGTACAAGTTTACTTGTTCAGACGACAAGGACTTGGCTTCGTTCAGTGAATGCCGCAGATACTTAACATAATATACATCGTGTATTAAAAAGAAGTTCATGGCCGCCAGACTGCCATCGGCGAAATCAACGGCGACGCCTACACTACCGCCCATGGTCATGCGCACGCATTGGGGTTTGGGCACCAAGCTGGCCTTGGTAGCCACACCATTCCTGGCAGTAGCCATGCTGCTGATCGCCGCCACGCTGTGGGTGTCCTGGCAGCTGGACGGCGGTGCAGCCGCATTGAATGAAGCCGGCCGCATGCGCATGCAGAGCTATCGGCTGTCGCTGTCGATCAGCGCGGGCGACCCGGGCGCCGTCGCGCAACAGTCGACTGACATCGAAAGCAGCCTGGCTTTGCTGCGCCATGGCGACCCGGAACGGCCGCTTTTCGTACCCTGGGACGATGGCTTGCATCAGAAGTTTGATGCGGTCAGCAACGACTGGCAGGCCTTTCGCCAGCGCTGGACGGGCACCGAAACGCCAGTCCTGGCGGCATTGCCGGCAGAGACGGCCACGCTGGCCGCACGGATTGATGCCCTTGTGTCATCCGTTGAAGCCCATCTGTCGCGCTGGACCGCGATCCTTCACCTGCTGCAGGCCGCCATGATGGCGCTGGCGGTCGTCGGCGCGGCGGCGCTGCTTTACACGGGCTACCTGTTCGTGCTGGAGCCGGTGAGCTTGCTCAAACGGGCCATCGAGCGGCTCCAGGCGGGTGATCTGGCGGCGCGCGTGAACAAGGTGACCAGCGATGAATTTGGCACGCTGGCCGTGGGCTTCAACGGCATGGCGGACCACCTGCAGTCCATGTACCAGAACCTTGAAGCGCGCGTGGCCGAGAAAACCGCCGAGCTGGAAGAAAAGCGCGAACGGCTGCAAACGCTCTACAGCGTGACCACCCTGGTGGCCAATGCCGTCAGCCTGGACGAACTGGCGCGCGGCTTTACCGAGCGCGTGACCCGCGTGGCCCATGCCGACGCGGCGGCCCTGCGCTGGTCCGATGAGGGCAACGAGCGTTACCTGCTGCTGGCCAGCCAGGGCCTGCCGGCGTCCATGGCCGAGGCCGAGCATTGCGTGCATGCCCATGAATGCCACTGCGGCGTGCCCGACGCGCCGCCCGGCGCGCGCGTCATCCCCATCCATGCCGTGGGCACGGCGCGCATGCAGCATTGCGTGCAGGCGGGTTTCCAGACCATCGTGTCGCTGCCCATCCGCATGAAGGACCGCCTGATGGGCGAGGTCGATCTGTTCTACCACGCCCGCTTTGAGCCGCAGCCGGCCGAACGTTCGCTGCTGGAGGCGTTGACCGCCCATCTGGCTGGCGCCATGGAAAACCTGCGCCTGAACGCGATGGAAAAGGAAGCCGCGGTGTCGCAGGAACGATCGCTCCTGGCGCGCGAACTGCACGACTCCATTGCGCAGTCGCTGGCGTTCCTGAAGATCCAGGTGCAGCTCATGCGTGATGCGCTGGAGCAGGCTGACACCGGCCGCATGCGCGACGTGCTGGCCGAGATTGACCTGGGGGTGCGCGAAAGCTACGCCGACGTGCGCGAGCTGCTGCTGAACTTCCGCACCCGCGCCAGCGAGGAAGACATCGGCCCCGCCCTGCAGACCACGTTGCGCAAGTTCGAGCAGCACAGCGGCCTGCGGGCGTCACTGCAGATGCAGGGCCACGGCCTGCCGCTGGACCCGCAGGTACAGGTCCAGGTGCTGCATGTGGTCCAGGAAGCGCTGTCCAATGCGCGCAAGCACTCGGGGGCCACGCAGGTGTGGCTCGATGTACAGCAGCAGCCGCAATGGCGCTTTGAGGTGCGCGACAACGGCGGCGGGTTCGCGCAGCATGCGGCGCCCGACGAAACCCATGTGGGCCTGCGCATCATGAAGGAGCGCGCCGCCCAGATCGGTGCCAGCGTGGACGTTGTTTCCACGCCCGGCCTGGGAACGTCGGTCATACTCCAGATGCCCAGCCCATGAGCCCATCCATCCGCATCCTGGTGGTTGACGACCACACCCTGTTTCGCCGCGGCCTGTCCGCGCTGCTGGCGCGCGACCCGCAGCTGCAGGTGGTCGGCGACGCCGGCGACGCCGGCGAGGCTATCCGCCGCGCCCAGGAGCTGCAGCCCGACGTGGTGCTGCTGGACAACCACCTGCCCGGCGTCAGCGGGGTGGACGCCATCGGCTCGCTGCGCGAGGCCGCGCCCCAGGCCCGCATCCTGATGCTGACCGTCAGCGAAGACAGCCACGACCTGGCCGCTGCCCTGCGCGCGGGCGCGAGCGGTTACCTGCTCAAGACCATTGAAGGCGACGCGCTGGGCGATTCGCTGCGCCGCGCCATGCGTGGCGAAAGCGTGGTGGCGCCCGAGATGACCGGCAAGCTGGTGGCGGCCTACCGCGATGCGGCCGGCGGCGCTGCCGCCCAGGGACTTCCCAGCGCGCCCGCATCGGTGCTGGACCCGTTGTCCGCGCGCGAGCAGGACATCCTGCGCGGCATTGCGCGCGGCCAGAGCAACAAGGAAATCGCCCGGGCGCTGGGCATTGCCGAAACCACGGTCAAGATCCACGTGCAGCATGTGCTTCGCAAGTTGGACGTGAGTTCCCGCGTCCACGCGGCCGTTATCGCAACCAGCAACGGCCTGGTTTGATCTGGCGCAAGCGCGCTGCCGGTTTCGGCGCCACTAGTTCTTCAGGATGATGACGCCGGCCCGGCGCATCGTTCCAGCGCCGCGCCCTGCCCTCCCCTCTGAAGGATGCCGCAAAAGCAGCCCGGCTCCTACAGTCCTTTCATCTCAAAAAAGCCCGGGGCTCGCATGGTGGACAGGAAAGGACAGGCGCTATCGGTGCTCATCGTGAGCACCCTGGCCTTCACGGTGTGTTTCATGGTGTGGATGATGTTCGGCGTCATCGGCATCCCGATCCGCAAGGCGCTGAACCTCAACGCAACCGAATTCGGCCTGCTCACGGCCACCCCGGTGCTGACAGGCTCGCTGATCCGTGTGCCGCTGGGCATCTGGACGGACCGTTTCGGCGGCCGCATCGTCATGACGGTGCTGATGGCGCTGACCGTGCCGGCCATCTGGCTCATGGCCTACGCCACGCAGTACTGGCACTTCCTGGTCATCGGCCTGTTCGTGGGCCTGGCGGGCGGGTCGTTCTCCGTGGGCACGCCCTATGTGGCGCGCTGGTTCCCCAAGAACCGCCAGGGCTTTGCGATGGGCGTCTATGGCGCGGGCAATTCCGGTGCCGCGGTCAACAAGTTCATCGCGCCAGCCCTGGTAGTGGCGTTCGGCTGGGCGATGGTGCCGCAGGTCTACGCAGCCATCATGCTGGCGACCGTCATCCTGTTCTGGTTCTTCAGCCACAGCGACCCGGCCCACCTGGTACCGCCCAGCACGAAGTTCAGCGACCAGCTGCGCATGCTCAAGGACCCGAAGGTGCTCAAGTACTGCCAGTACTACTCCATCGTGTTCGGCGGCTATGTGGCGCTGTCGCTGTGGATGGTGCAGTACTACATCGGTGAATACGGGCTGGACATCCGCGCCGCGGCCCTGCTGGCGGCCTGCTTCTCGCTGCCCGGTGGCGTGCTGCGCGCCGTGGGCGGCTGGCTGTCGGACAAATACGGCGCGCACAGCGTCACCTGGTGGGTCATGTGGGTCTGCTGGATCTGCCTGTTCCTGCTGAGCTACCCCCAGACCGACTTCACCGTGCTGACGGTAGACGGCCCCAAGACCTTCCACCTGGGCCTGAACGTCTATGCCTTCACCGGCCTGATGTTCGTGCTGGGCATCGCCATGGCCTTCGGCAAGGCCAGCGTCTTCAAATACATCAGCGACGACTTCCCCACCAACATCGGCACCGTCAGCGGCATCGTCGGCCTGGCCGGCGGCCTGGGCGGCTTTGTGCTGCCCATCATGTTCGGCGCCCTGATGGATTTCACTGGCATCCGCTCCAGCGCCTTCATGCTGATGTACGGCGTGGTCTGGGTGTCGCTGATCTGGATGTACTGGACGGAGGTACGCCGCACCGAAGTCATGGGCAAGAACGCCACCTCTTTCAGCCTGCAGGGCTGACCCCCGGAGAACTCCATGAGCAACGACGTCACCGACTGGCGCCCCGAAGACCCCGCTTTCTGGGAAGCCACCGGAAAAAAGATCGCCTACCGCAACCTCTGGATCTCGGTGCCCGCGCTGCTGTGCGGCTTCGCGGTGTGGGGCATGTGGGGAATCATCACCGTGCAGATGATGAACCTGGGCTTTCCCTTCACCCAGGCCGAGCTTTTCACGCTGACCGCGATCGCCGGGATTGCCGGAGCCACCATGCGCATCCCCGCGTCCTTCCTGATCCGCCTGGCGGGCGGGCGCAACACCATCTTCCTGAGCACCGCCATGCTGCTGGCCCCGGCCTTTGGCACCGGCGTGGTGCTGCAGCACCCCGAATGGCCGCTGTGGGCATTCCAGCTCATGGCGCTGTGGTGTGGCGTGGGCGGCGGCAACTTCGCCAGTTCCATGTCCAACATCAGCACCTTTTTTCCCAAGCGGCTGCAGGGCACGGCGCTGGGCCTGAACGCGGGGCTGGGCAACTTCGGCGTGACCACCATGCAGATCGTCATTCCGCTGGTGATGACGCTGTCGATCTTCGGCACGCTGGGGGGTGAACCCACCACGCTGCTCAAGGACAGCGGCTGGATCTTCGGCAAGATCGCCGCGGGCACGCCCACCTGGATCCAGAACGCCGGCTTTGCCTGGGTCCTGTCGCTGGTGCCGCTGTCCATCCTGTGCTGGTTCGGCATGAGCAACCTCAAGACAGTATCCCCGGACGCGGGCCACCCGCTGGTGGCATTTGCCAGGATCACCTGGCTGTACACGCTGGCGTTCATTCCGTCCATCGTGGGCCTGTACCTGTACCTGCCCAAGCCGACCGGCCTGGGCCTGATCAGCATGTGGGTGGCGATCCCGCTGGACATCGTGAGCGCCCTGCTCATCATGAAGCTGGCTGCCTTCGGGCCCATGAAGGACAACGTCGCCAGGCAGTTCGCGATCTTCCGGGACAAGCACACCTGGTCGCTCACCGCGCTGTACATCGTCACCTTCGGCTCGTTCATCGGCTTTTCGATGGCGCTGCCGCTGTCGATGAAAGTGATCTTCGGCGTGAGCCACGTACCCGACGCGGCCGGCGTGATGCAGCACACGCTGAACAACCCCAATGCCCCCACCGTGCTGGCCTACGCCTGGATCGGTCCGTTCGTGGGTGCGGCGGTGCGGCCCATTGGCGGCTGGATTTCCGACAAGGTTGGCGGCTCCATCGTGACCCAGATCATCTCTGCCGTGATGGTGGTGGCCTCCGTCGCGGTGGGCTACGTGATGATGAAAGCCTATGCCTCGGCCACGCCCGAGCAGTACTTCCCCGCGTTCCTGGGGCTGTTCATCGTGCTGTTTTTTGCCAGCGGCGTGGGCAACGGATCAACCTTCCGCACCATTGGCGTCATCTTTGACCGCCAGCAGGCCGGCCCGGTGCTGGGCTGGACCTCCGCCGTGGCGGCCTACGGTGCCTTCGTGGCGCCCATCGTGATCGGCGACCAGATCAAGGCCGGCACGCCGCAATACGCCATGTACGGCTTCGCCGTCTTCTATGCCTTGTGCCTGGTGCTGAACTGGTGGTTTTACCTGCGCACCAACGCCTACGTGAAGAACCCCTAGCAATGGCCCACCCCCGAAGCGCCTGCGGCGCCTCCCCCTCAAGAGGGCGCAACCAGCGGCCCGGCAAAGCCGGTTCCGCGGTTGCCCCCGAATCGATGCCTCAACGACGGACCCAATCATCATGAGCCACTTTCTCGACCGCCTGAGCTATTTCTCCAACCCGCGCGAGGGCTTTTCCGGCGACCACGGTGTCACCACCGGCGAAGACCGCACCTGGGAAGACGCCTACCGTAACCGCTGGGCCCACGACAAGATCGTGCGCTCCACCCACGGCGTGAACTGCACCGGCAGCTGCAGCTGGAAGATCTACGTCAAGGGAGGCATCGTCACCTGGGAAACCCAGCAGACGGACTACCCCCGAACCCGCTGGGACATGCCCAACCACGAACCGCGCGGCTGCGCGCGCGGCGCCAGCTACAGCTGGTACCTGTACAGCGCCAACCGCGTGAAATACCCCATGGTGCGCGGGCGGCTGCTGCAAAGCTGGCGCGAAGCCCGCCTGTCGCATGACCCGGTGGCCGCCTGGGCCAGCATCGTTGAGGACGACGCCCGGCGCAGCGCCTACCAGCAGGTGCGCGGGCTGGGCGGCTTTGCCCGCTCCAGCTGGGACGAAGTCAACGAAATCGTCGCCGCGGCCAATGTGTACACCATCAAGAAGCACGGCCCCGACCGCATCATCGGCTTCTCGCCCATTCCCGCCATGTCCATGGTCAGCTATGCCGCCGGCAGCCGCTACCTGAGCCTGATCGGTGGCGTGTGCATGAGCTTTTACGACTGGTATTGCGACCTGCCGCCCAGCAGCCCGCAGGTGTGGGGCGAGCAGACCGACGTGCCGGAATCGGCCGACTGGTACAACAGCAGCTACATCATTGCCTGGGGCTCCAACGTGCCGCAAACGCGCACGCCGGACGCGCACTTTTTCACCGAGGTGCGCTACAAGGGCGCCAAGACGGTGGCCATCACGCCAGACTACTCCGAGGTCGCCAAGCTGGCCGACATCTGGATGAACCCCAAGCAGGGCACCGACGCCGCCGTGGCCATGGCCATGGGGCATGTGATCCTCAAGGAGTTCTACTTCCCCGAGGTCAACGGCGTCAAGGGCGAACGCAGCGCGTACTTTGACGACTACGTGCGCCGCTACACCGACATGCCCATGCTGGTAATGCTCAAGGAGCACACGCTGCCCAGCGGCGAAGTCATCACCGTACCCGACCGCTACGTGCGCGCGTCGGACTTCAACGGTCGGCTGGGCCAGGCCAACAACCCCGAATGGAAGACCGTGGCACTGGACGAAAACGGCAAGGTCGTACTGCCCCATGGCGCCATCGGCTTTCGCTGGGGCCCGGACGGCCGCGCCGATGAAGGCCAGTGGAACCTGCAGGCGCGCGAGGCACGCCACGGCAACGAGGTCAAGCTCAAGCTGTCCGTTCTGGAAGGCGCCCAGCCCAGCGCCGAGACGGCGCGGGTCGGATTTCCGTACTTTGGCGGCATCGTCAGCGAGAATTTTCCCAACAACGTGGCACCGGGCGGCCATGACGCTTCCACGGGCGACGTGCTTGTGCGCACCGTGCCCGTGCAGCGCATCACGCTGGGCAAGGCCGGCGAGGAGCGCTCTGCCCTGGTGGCCACGGTGTTCGACCTGCAGGTGGCCAACTACGGCGTGGCGCGCGGCCTGCCGGGCGAGCTGGCCGCCCCCAGCTTTGACGACGACACGCCCTACACACCCGCCTGGCAGGAAAAGATCACCGGCACGCCGCGCGCGCAGCTGATCACCGTGGCACGGCAGTTCGCCGAGAACGCCCACAAGACCCAGGGCAAGTCCATGGTCATCATCGGCGCGGCCATGAACCACTGGTACCACAGTGACATGAACTACCGCGGCGTCATCAACATGCTGATGATGTGCGGCTGTATCGGCCAAAGCGGCGGCGGCTGGGCGCATTACGTGGGCCAGGAAAAGCTGCGCCCGCAAACCGGCTGGACAGCCCTGGCGTTCGCGCTGGACTGGATCCGCCCGCCCCGCCAGATGAACAGCACCAGCTTCTTCTATGCCCACACCGACCAGTGGCGCTACGAAAAGCTGGGCCTGGAAGAAGTGCTGTCGCCGCTGGCTGACAAGAAGGCATTCGCCGGCAGCATGATTGACTACAACGTGCGTGCCGAGCGCATGGGCTGGCTGCCCAGCGCACCGCAGCTGCAGACCAACCCGCTGCAGGTGGTGCGCGACGCTGCCGCCGCCGGCGTGGACGCAAAGGACTACGCCACCCAGGGCCTGAAGGACGGCTCGCTGCGCATGAGCTGCACCGACCCGGACAACCCGGCCAACTGGCCGCGCAACATGTTCGTGTGGCGCTCCAACATCCTGGGCTCGTCGGGCAAGGGGCATGAGTACTTCCTCAAGCACCTGCTGGGCACCAGCAACGGCGTGCAGGGCAAGGACCTGGGCCAGGAGGACGCCAAGCCCGCTGAAGTGGTCTGGCACGACAAGGCGCCCGAAGGCAAGCTGGACCTGCTGGTCACGCTGGACTTCCGCATGAGCACGACCTGCCTGTACAGCGACATCGTGCTGCCCACGGCCACCTGGTACGAGAAGAACGACCTCAACACCAGCGACATGCACCCGTTCATCCACCCGCTGTCCACCGCGGTGGACCCGGCCTGGCAGTCGCGCAGCGACTGGGACATCTACAAGGGCTTCGCGAAAAAATTCAGCGAAGTCTGCGTGGGCCATCTGGGCGTGGAGCGCGACCTGGTGCTGGCACCGCTCATGCACGACAGCCCGGCCGAGCTGGCCCAGCCCTTTGGCGTGAGCGACTGGGCGCGCGGCGAATGCGAGCTGGTACCGGGCAAGACGGCACCCAACATGCAGGTGGTCGAGCGCGACTACCCCAACGTGTACAAGCGGTTCACCGCGCTGGGCCCGTTGATGGGCAAGGCCGGCAACGGTGGCAAGGGCATCGCCTGGAACACCCAGACCGAGGTGAAGCAGCTGGGGGAGCTCAGCGGCCTGGTCACGGCCGAGGGCGTGACGCGCGGCATGCCCAAGATAGAAACCGACATCGACGCCGCCGAGGTGGTGCTGATGCTGGCACCCGAGACCAACGGCCATGTGGCCGTCAAGGCCTGGGAAGCGCTGGGCAAGCAGACGGGGCTGGACCACACCCACCTGGCGCTGCACCGCGAAGACGAAAAGATCCGCTTTCGCGACGTGCAGGCGCAGCCGCGCAAGATCATCAGCTCGCCCACCTGGAGCGGCATCGAAAGCGAAACCGTCTCGTACAACGCCGGCTACACCAACGTGCATGAACTGATCCCGTGGCGCACCCTGACGGGCCGCCAGCAGTTCTACCTGGATCACCCCTGGATGCAGGCGTTTGGCGAGGGCTTTTCCAGCTACCGCCCGCCGGTGGACCTGAAGACCACCGCTGAAATCCAGGGCATCAAGCCCAACGGCAACAAGGAAATCGCGCTGAACTTCATCACCCCACACCAGAAATGGGGCATCCACAGCACCTACACCGACAACCTGCTGATGCTCACCCTCAGCCGGGGCGGCCCCTGCGTGTGGCTGAGCGAGGACGACGCCGCGCTGGCGGGGATCGCCGACAACGACTGGATCGAGCTGTTCAACATCAACGGCGCGATCGCCGCGCGGGCGGTGGTGAGCCAGCGCGTCAAGCCCGGCATGGTCATGATGTACCACGCCCAGGAAAAGATCGTGAACACGCCCGGCTCGGAAATCACCGGCGTGCGCGGCGGCATCCACAACTCGGTCACGCGCATCGTGCTCAAGCCCACCCACATGATTGGCGGCTACGCACAGTTCAGCTACGGCTTCAACTACTACGGAACCATCGGCACCAACCGCGACGAATTCGTGATCGTGCGCAAGATGAACAAGGTGGACTGGCTGGACACGCCCGTGGGCGAGGAGCTGGTGAAGGTCACGCAGGCCGAGGGGGAAAGTGCATGAGCGCCGCCCGGCCGTCCGAAGGCGCTTGCACCGCAGTGCGCCGCACGGAGGTGACCCAATGAGCGCCAACCGCTCAGGAGCATGGCCATGGCGCTGAAGCACCTGGCCCCTGGCGAGCTGGCCCATGCCGGCCCGCTGGGCGACGCCCTGCCCACCACACGCACGTTCACCCTCGTGCGCACCGATGACTTGCAGATCTTCCGCCTGGTGCTTCGCGCTGGTGCCGATCTGGCCGAGCACGCCGTGCCCGGCGCCATGGTCTTCCAGTGCGTCGAAGGCGAGGTGATCTTCCGCGCGCCCGGCTGCGAGCTGCACATGCATGCCGGCGACCTCACCCACATCGGCGCCGGGGCGCCGCATTCCGTCCACGCCGTGACCGACATGTCGGCACTCGTCACCGTGCTGGGCCACGCAACGGTCCGCCCACCCGTCCCCCTCAAGGAGAACAACACATGAGAATCCGCGCGCAAATCGGCATGGTGCTCAATCTGGACAAATGCATCGGCTGCCACACCTGCTCGGTCACCTGCAAGAACGTCTGGACCAGCCGCCCCGGCATGGAATACGCGTGGTTCAACAACGTCGAATCCAAACCCGGCATTGGCTACCCCAAGGAATGGGAGAACCAGGACAAGTGGAACGGCGGCTGGATACGCAAGGCCGACGGCTCGATCGTGCCGCGCCAGGGCGGCAAGTGGAATCTCCTGATGAAGATCTTCGCCAACCCGAACCTGCCGGAGATCGACGACTACTACGAACCCTTCACCTTCGACTACGGCCACCTGCAGTCGGCGCCCGAAATGAAGGCCAGCCCCACGGACAGCACGCGAAGCATGATCACCGGCAACCAGATGGACAAGATCGTCTGGGGCCCGAACTGGGAAGAAATCCTGGGCGGTGAATTCAAGTCGCGCAGCGCCGACCGCAACTTCGACGACATCCAGAAACAGATGTACGGCGAATTTGAAAACACCTTCATGATGTACCTGCCGCGCCTGTGCGAGCACTGCCTGAACCCGGCCTGCGTGGCGTCCTGCCCCTCGGGCTCGATCTACAAGCGCGAAGAGGACGGCATTGTGCTGATCGACCAGGACAAGTGCCGGGGCTGGCGCATGTGCGTGAGCGGCTGCCCCTACAAGAAGATCTACTACAACTGGAAAAGCGGCAAGGCCGAGAAGTGCATCTTCTGCTACCCGCGCATCGAGGCCGGCCAGCCCACGGTGTGCAGCGAAACCTGCGTGGGCCGCATCCGTTACCTGGGCGTGTTGCTGTACGACGCCGACCGCATCCAGCAGGCCGCCAGCGTGGAACACGACCGCGACCTGTATCAGGCGCAGCTGGACATCTTCCTGGACCCGCACGACCCCAAGGTGATTGCCCAGGCCCGCATGGACGGCATCCCCGACAAATGGATGGAAGCCGCGCGCAACAGCCCGGTCTACAAGATGGCCGTGGACTGGAAGGTGGCGCTGCCGCTGCACCCTGAATACCGCACCCTGCCCATGGTCTGGTATGTGCCGCCGCTGTCGCCCATCAGCGCGGCCGCCAATGCCGGCCACTTGGGGCACAACGGCGAAATCCCGGACGTCAACCAGCTGCGCATCCCGGTGAAGTACCTGGCCAACCTGCTGACGGCCGGCGACACGGTGCCGGTGATCCGGGCGCTGGAGCGCATGCTGGCCATGCGCGCCTACCAGCGCAGCAAGCATGTGGACCAGGCACCCAACCGGGCCGTGCTCGACCAGGTGGGCATCAGCCAGGCCATGGTGGACGAGATGTACCACGTGATGGCCATTGCCAACTACGAGGACCGCTTCGTGATCCCCAGCACGCACCGCGAATACGCCGAGAACACCTTCAACGTGCGCGGCGGCTGCGGCTTTTCCTTCGGCAACGGCTGCTCCGAAGGCACCAGCGAAGTCAGCCTGTTCGGCAGCGGCATGAAGCGCACCATCCCCATCAAGGCGGAAATCTGATGCAACGCAACCCCCTCCACAACGACCTGGCCACCACGCTGCGCGCGCTGGCGCGCCTGCTGGAATACCCCGGCAGCGAGCTGCGCGGGCACCTGCCCGAACTGCGCGCGGCGCTGCACGGCGCGCGCGCCGTCAGCCGCCAGCGGCTGGCGCAGCTGGACGCGCTGGTTGACAGCCTGCTGGCGCAAGGCGGCATGGATGCCGAAGAAAACTACGTGCAGCTGTTTGACTGCGGCCGGGCTACCTCCCTGCACCTGTTCGAGCATGTGCATGGCGACTCGCGCGACCGCGGCCCGGCCATGATCGACCTGGCCCGTACCTACGAGGCAGCCGGCCTGTACTTGGCCGAAGGCGAGCTGCCGGACTACCTGCCGGTGGTGCTGCAGTTCGCGTCCACCCAGCCCGCGCCCCAGGCCCGCGCCTTCCTGGCCGAGATCGCCCACATCCTCAATGCCATCCACAACGCCCTGCAAAAGCGCAACAGCCTTTATGCCGGCGTGCTGGGCGCCCTGATCGAGATGGCCGGCGACACCACGCGCGCTACCGAAGTGCCGGACGAAGCCCCGCTGGACGAAAGCTGGGAAGAGCCGCTGGCCTTTGACGGCTGTTCCACCCAGGGCCAGGCCACGCCGGGCCAGGCCCAGCCCATCCGCATCGTCCGCACGAAGCCGCACGCCCAAGGAGCCTCCATATGAGCACGCTGAACGGTTTTCTTTTCCAGGTCTATCCCTATGTCTGCCTGACGGTCTTCCTGCTGGGCAGCCTGATCCGCTTTGACCAGAACCAGTACGGCTGGAAAAGCGATTCATCCCAGATGCTGCGCTCGGGCCTGCTGCGCTGGGGCTCCAACCTGTTCCACCTGGGCGTGTTGTTCCTGTTCTTTGGCCACCTGGTGGGGCTGTTCACGCCGCACGCGGTGTACGGCATCTTCATGACGGCCCAGACCAAGCAGATGCTGGCCGTGACGGCTGGCGGCATTGCGGGCGCGTTCTGCTTCGTCGGGCTGACCATGCTGCTGTACCGCCGCATCTTTGACCCGCGCATCCGCCTGACGAGCCACCCGACCGACATCGCGGTGCTGCTGGTGCTGTGGGTGCAGCTGGTGGTGGGCCTGATCACGCTGCCCTATTCGCTGCAGCACACCGACGGCAGCGTCATGCTGATCCTGGCTGACTGGGCGCAACGCATCGTCACGCTGCGCCCGGTGGACGCCACGGCCGTGGCCGCCCTGCCCTGGCCTTACCTGGTGCACATCGTGCTGGGCATGACGATCTTCCTGCTGTTCCCGTTCAGCCGGCTGGTGCATGTGTGGAGCGGCTTCGCCTCCATCTTCTACGTGCTGCGGCCCTACCAGGTGGCACGCTCGCGCCGCCTGAACCTGCCGCCAGGCCACAACCTGCCACCCCAGGGCCGCCGCTGAAGCGCCCCGCCGAAGGAGAACACCATGGAAAAGAATGGATGCGGATCTGGCCATTGCGGTTGCGGCGGTGGGCCCGGCAACGCCAGCGCCGTGCTGCCCGAGCCGGTTGATTTCGCGGCGGGCATGCTGCCCCATGAGGCGCTTGCGCCACCGGGGTCCACGCGCCCCACGGCCACCGTCAATGGCGTGGCGCTTCACCCCGACGGGCAGGTGCCCGACGACGACACGCTGCGCCAGCGGGCCTGCGCCGAGCTGCTGCGCCAGGCCGCGCAGGCCGCGGGCCTTCTGGCGGCCGATGACACGGCCCATGCCGACGGCGCGCAGAGCGAAGCCGCCACCGCCGCCATCGAGGCCCTGCTGGAGCGCGAGATCCGGGTGGACGCGCCGTCCGAAGAGGCCTGCCGGCGCCACTACAACGCGCACACCGCTGCGTACAGCAGCGGTGAGAGGCTGCGTGCCCGGCACATCCTGTTTGCCGTGACCCCGGGCGTGAACGTCACCGCGCTGCGCCAGCGGGCCGAGCGCGTGCTGCTGGACGTGCGCTGCCATGGCGACGACAAGGCCAGCGCCGACGCGGCCTTTGCGCAGGCGGCAGCCCAGTGGTCCAACTGCCCCAGCAGCACCCAGGGCGGCGAGCTGGGCTGGCTGACCCGCCAGGACTGTGCGCCGGAATTCGCCCGCGAACTCTTCGGCCTGAAGGACATGGGCGTGCTGCCCCGCCTGGTGCACAGCCGCTTTGGCCTGCATGTGGTGGAGGTCACCGCGCGCGAAGCCGGTACGCCGCACCCTTTTGACGCCGTGCGTGACGCCGTGCGCCTGGGCCTGCAGCAACAGACCTGGGCGACCGCGCTGCGCCAGTACCTGCAGTTGCTGGCCGGCCAGGCCCATCTGGTGGCCGTGCCGCTGGAAGGCAGCGACACGCCGCTGGTTCAGTAGCGCAATGCCGGACGACCTGCTGCTGCGGCTGCGCCGCTTTCACGACCACACGTTTCCCGGTTCCGCGCAGCAGTTCCAGGACCTGGTGCGCGACGGCCAGCATCCGACCATCCTGTTCATTGGCTGCTCGGACTCCCGCCTGGTGCCCTACCTGCTGACCGGCACCGGGCCGGGCGAGCTGTTTATCGTGCGCAACGTGGGCGCGTTC
Source organism: Caenimonas sp. (assembly GCA_040376925.1). GTDB lineage: Bacteria > Pseudomonadota > Gammaproteobacteria > Burkholderiales > Burkholderiaceae_C > RAM1. Next base: position 24,826 of record JBEIPU010000016.1, read on the forward strand.
GTGCCGCCGTACGACGGCAGCGCCGGCTACCACGGCACTTCGGCGGCCATCGAGTTCGCCGTGCTGAACCTGCAGGTGTCGCGCATCGTCGTGTGCGGCCACAGCCATTGCGGCGCCATCCGCGCCGCCTACGAGGGCGTGGGCGACGACGCCCCCAACCTCAAGGCCTGGCTGGGCCTGGCGCGCGAGGCGCTGCTGCCGGTGCAAGCCGGCCCGGAGGCGCTGCGTCGCACCGAGCAGCGCGCGGTGGTACTGCAGCTGGAACGGCTCATGGACTACCCCATGGTGCGCCACGCGGTGGACGCCGGCCGCATGACGCTGCACGGCTGGCATTACGTCATCGAAGACGGCGAAATCCATGTGTTTGACGTGCAGCAAGGCGCGTTCGTGCCGGCCTCGGTATCACTGCACAGTGGCACCGGCCCTTACCAACCTTATGTGGAACACGATGGACAGATCCTCACCGACTGAGTCTGGGACTCAGACCGGGGCTGCATCAGGCCCCGGCGACCCGCCGCCCCAGGCCATCAGCCAGGACGTATTGCGCGAAAAGTACCTCAAGCCTGGCGAAACCAGTACGCAGGACATCTACCGCCGGGTGGCGCGCGCGCTGGCATCCGTGGAGCCCGCCGCCAGCCGGGCACACCATGAGGCCCTGTTCCTGGGCAACCTGCGTGCCGGCGCCATTGGCGCGGGCCGCATCATGAGCGCGGCGGGAACGGACATCCAGGCCACACTGATCAACTGCTTTGTCCAGCCGGTGGGCGATTGCATCCAGGGCAGCGACGACGAAGGCTTCCCCGGCATCTACGAGGCGCTGCGCGAGGCCGCCGAGACCATGCGCCGCGGCGGTGGCGTGGGCTACGACTTCTCGCGCATCCGCCCGCGCGGTGCGCAGGTCAAGGCCACCGCGTCGCTGGCCTCGGGGCCGTGCAGCTACATCAACGTGTTTGACCAGTCGTGTTCCACGGTGGAAAGCGCGGGCGCGCGGCGGGGCGCCCAGATGGGCGTGCTGCGCATGGACCACCCCGATGTGCTGGAATTCATCCGCGCCAAGCGCACGCCGGGGCGCTGGAACAACTTCAATGTGTCGGTCGGCGTGCCCGACGCCTTCATGAACGCCCTGGCCGCTGACGGGCCGTGGGAGCTGGTGCACCGCGCCCGCCCCGGCGACGCGCTGCTGGCGCAAGGTGCCCACCAGCGGGCCGACGGCCTGTGGGTGTACCGCGCCCTGTCCGCGCGCGAGCTGTGGGACACCGTCATGCAGTCGGCCTACGACTACGCCGAGCCCGGCATCCTGTTCCTGGACACGATCAACCGCGACAACAACCTGGGCTACTGCGAGGCCATCGCCGCCACCAACCCCTGTGGCGAGCAGCCGCTGCCGGCGTACGGCTGCTGCGACCTGGGGCCGGTGATCCTCACGCGCTTTGTGCAGCACCCCTTTGGTTTTGCTGGTGAGCCGGCATTCGACTTTGAAGCGTTTGCGCAGGCGGTGGCCACGCAGGTGCGCGCGCTGGACAACGTGCTGGACCTGACCTGGTGGCCGCTGCCCCAGCAGCAGGCCGAGGCCCAGGCCAAGCGGCGCATTGGCGTGGGCTTTACCGGCCTGGGCAATGCCCTGGCCATGCTGTGCCTGCGCTATGACGCACCCGAAGGCCGGGCGATGGCCGCGCGCATTGCGCAACACATGCGAGACACCGCCTACGCGGCGTCGGTGGCGCTGGCGCGGGAAAAAGGCGCCTTCCCCCGGTTTGATGCCCAGGCTTACCTGGCGGGCGGCACCTTTGCCAGCCGCCTGCCGCCCGCGCTGCAGGACAGCATCCGCCAGCACGGCATCCGCAACAGCCACCTGCTGTCGATCGCCCCGACCGGCACGGTGAGCCTGGCGTTTGCCGACAACGCCTCCAACGGCATCGAGCCGCCGTTTTCATGGACCTACCTGCGCAGGAAGCGCGAAGCCGACGGCAGCACCACGGAATACACCGTGCAGGACCACGCCTGGCGGCTATATGAATCGCTGGGTGGCGATGTGACGCAGTTGCCGGCGTACTTCGTCTCGGCGCTGCAGATGAGTCCGGCCAGCCACATCGCGATGATGCAGGCCGTGCAGCCCTTTGTGGACACGGCCATCTCCAAGACGGTGAATGTGCCGGCGGACTGTCCATACGACGACTTCAAGGGCCTGTACCTGCTGGCCTGGCAAGCCGGGCTCAAGGGCCTGGCCACCTACCGGCCCAACACCATCCTGGGCTCGGTGCTGGAGACGGGCACGCCAGCCGCCAGCGCGGTGCCCGATGCGGCTGCCGCGCCCGACCCCATGCGGGCCGTGATCGAAAGCCGGCCGCGCGGCGCGCTGGCGGCGGTGGCCGAAAAAATCGAATACTGGACGCAGCAGGGCCGCCAGAACCTGTACCTGATCGTGTCCTTCCTGCCGCTGGCCGACGGGCGCGAACGGGCGATCGAGTTCTTCATGCCGGTGGGCCAAAGCGGCGAATCGCAGCAGTGGATCACCTCCACCATGCGCATGCTGTCGCTGGCGGCGCGCGGCGGCTTTCTGGAACGGGCCCTGAGCGACATGCGCAAGGTCGCCTGGGACCGCGGGCCGGTACGCCTGGGCAGCGTGGCGCGCCAGGACGGCACCCTGGTGCCCCTGTGGCACGACAGCGAAGTGGCTGCCGTGGCGTATGCCATCCAGAACATCATTGCCCGGCGCAATGCCCCCGCCGGCACGGCCGGGGATGGCCTGGCCACGCCGGTGCCACCCGCTGGTAACGCCATGCCGGCCATGGCTGGCACCAAATGCCCGGAATGCGGCGCCCACGCTGTCATCCGCAAGGACGGTTGCGACTGGTGCACCCAGTGCGGCCACATCGGCTCATGCGGGTGAGCCGATGGCGGTCTCCTCAGGAAAACACCAGCGGCTCGCCTTGCGGGTCCAGCGCCATGTACGGCGCCAGATCGCCCGCGCGCAGACCCTCGACCATCCTGGCCAGCGCCGCATCCACGCGCGAGGCCGCGGGCGGCTGCCCGTCCTGCCCCGCCAGCGTGGCAATGAACACCACCTGCCAGGGCGGGCAGGCGCTGCGCGCTTCTTCCACCAGCGCCTGGAAGCTGCGAAGCTCATCCGGCGTCTTGTCCACGCAGGCCAGCGGCTCCAGCACGCCGCCCTGCCCGGCGTCGAACCCCGCACGCTGCGCCGGCGTGGCGTCGTCGGGCAACCGCGCGGCGGCGAACACAAAAAGAAGCTGCTGCGGCTGGGGCTGGGCCGCGGCCGCCTGCAGCAATTGGTCGAAGTGGGACAAGGTGCTCATGGCCACAGCATCCTTCAAATCGGCCCGCCCTGCTTGACCCGCATCAAACGACCCCGGCCCCCGCTGGCGCAGGCACCTTCCACCTGCGCCACGGCCTGACACCTCAAGGAACCCGGCATGAAGCCCTTCATCACCATTCACGAGCCGCGCCGCGCACCAGCGGCGGCGCCCGGTTTTGCCCTGTGGCAACTGGGCTTTCGCCCGTTTTACCTGCTGGCCAGCGCCTTTGCCGCACTGTCCATCGGGCTGTGGGCGCTGCAATTCGCGGGCTGGCTGGACCAGCCCTATCTGCACGGGCCCCTGTGGCATGCCCATGAAATGCTGTTTGGCTTCACGCTGGCGGTGATCGTGGGCTTTTTGTTCACCGCCGGGCGCAACTGGTCCGGCCTGCCCACGCCCACGGGCCTGCCGCTGGCCGCGCTGGCGGCCTTGTGGGTCGCTGCCCGCGTACTGGTGCTGACGCCCTATGGCTGGGCTGCGGCGCTGGTCAACGTGGCCTTCCCGCTGGCGGCCGCGGTCGCGCTGGCCATCCCTTTCGTGCGCGCGGGTGTCCGGCGCAACTACTTCTTCATCGCGCTGCTGGTGCTGCTGGCCGCCGCTGCGCTGGCCATCCACCTGGAGCGGCTGGGCGTGCTGGCGGTGCCCGGCTGGCTGGGTGTGCAGCTCGCGCTGGACATCGTGCTGTTCATCATGGTGGTCATGGGTGGGCGGGTGATTCCGATGTTCACCAACAATGGCGTGCCTGGCGCACAGGCGACGCGCCAGCCCGTGCTGGAAAAAGCCGCGCTGGGCCTGGTACTGGCGCTGGCGGCTGCCGATGCCGCGCAGCTGCAAGGCGGCTGGCTCGCCGCGCTGGCGGGCGCGGGCGCGCTGGCGCACCTGGCGCGCTGGCTGCTCTGGCAGCCCTGGAAAACCTGGCGCGCACCGCTGGTGTGGGTGCTGCATGCCGCCTACCTGTGGATCGTGGTGCACCTGGCGCTGCGCGCGCTGGCAGCGCTGGCCTGGGCAGCGCCCTCCATCGCAACGCATGCGCTGACCGTGGGCGCGGCGGGCGGGCTGATCATCGGCATGATGACGCGCACCGCCAGGGGCCACACCGGCCGGCCGTTGCGTGCCAGCCGGGCCGATCTGGCCTGCTACCTGCTTGTGGGCGCCGCCGCCCTGGTGCGTGTGCTGGTGCCGTGGGCCGTGCCCGCGTGGACGATGCCTGCGGTCCTGGTGTCGGCGGCGCTGTGGTCCGGCGGCTTTGCGCTGTATGCCGTGTACTACTGGCCGGTGCTGACCCGCGCGCGCCTGGACGGTCAACCCGGCTGAAGGCGCCCGCAGGGCCGGTGACACAATCGGCCGCATGGAACCTGAAGGCCTGGATCTTTTTGGCGACGCGGGCCCGCCAGTGCCCCCACCAGCCAGGAAAGCCGCACGCCCCCGTACTGGCGTGGTGCCCGGCGTGCTGCCCGCCGTGGTGGACGCCAGCACCCGCCGCCTGGCCGACGCCGTGCCACGGCGCATCCGCCTGGGCACATCGTCATGGAGCTTTCCGGGCTGGACGGGCCTGGTCTGGGGCAACGCCTGCAGCGACGCGGCGCTGGCCAAAAGCGGGCTTGGCGCCTATGCCCAGCACCCCGCGCTGCGCACGGTCAGCCTGGACCGCACGTTCTACCGGCCGCTGTCGGCCAGCCAGTACGCGGCCTATGCAGCCCAGGTGCCGGACGACTTCCGCTTTGTGGTCAAGGCGCCCAGTCTGGTCACCGATTCCGTGGTGCGCAACGAGACCGGGCGCGGCATGCAGAACAACCCGGGCTTCCTGGACCCAGCCCTGGCGGTTTCCGAGTTCGTTCAACCGGCACTGGAAGGTTTGGGCAAGCATATCGGGGCGCTGGTGTTCCAGCTCAGCCCCCTGCCCGCCCCCTTGTTACAAGATCTGCCCCTGCTGCTGGACCGCCTGGCCGCGATGCTGGCCGCGTTGCCCCGCTTGCAGCCTGCAGCACCCGACGGAGTGATTGCGGTGGAAGTGCGCAATGCGGAGTTGCTGACGCCGGCTTTTGCGGCGGTGCTGCGCGCCACCGGCACGGCCTACTGCCTGGGCCTGCATCCGCGCCTGCCGCCAGTGCAGGACCAGCTGCCCATGCTGCGCGCGCTGTGGCCGGGCCCGCTTGTGTGCCGCTGGAGCCTGCACGGCCGCCATGGCGCCCAGGGGTACGAAGAAGCCAAGGGCCTGTATGAACCCTTCAATCGGCTGGTGGACCCTGACCCAGCCACGCGCGCGGTACTGGCCAAGGTCATGTCGGCCACGGCGGCGGCCGGGCACAACGTCTATGTCACGATCAACAACAAGGCCGAGGGTTCGGCGCCGCTGTCGGTGCTGGCGCTGGCCGATGCGGTCAGCGCATCAGCGCCCGCCGCCAGCCCGGTGGGCCAGCTCGACGGCGGCGCCTGAGAGGTTGAAGCTCACCGTCGGCACTGTGAAGTCACTGAAGGGAGCGCCAAGGGCAATTTCGCCCTTGCCGTGCAGCACGCATTCGTCGCGGCGCAGCGCGAGCTCGGTTTCGCTGCCGGTAAAACGCACCCAGGTGCCGTAGCTGCTCAGGTCGCTGAGCACAAAGGTGCCGTTGCGCCATTCGATCTTGGCGTGCAGCCGCGAAACGCGCTGGTCGTTCACGACGAACTCAGCCTCCACCACCCGGCCCAGGTGGATGGGCAGGTCGCTTGACCGGAACTTGGCGTTCACGTCCAGCCAGGACAGCTCGATCTGGCCGAGCACCGTATCCGGGCGCTGGGCCTTGAGCAGGTCCAGCGAGCCCGGCGCGGTCAGCAGCTCGGATACCACTTCCTCATGCCATTCAATGCGGTACACCACGCGCTTTTCGGCCTTGCCGCGGATGCTGATGGGGCCCAGGCTGCGAAAGCGCACCCCTTCAGGCGGGTTGGCAATGCGGTCCACGACCGTGTCGGTAGCCCAGATCTGGTCGGCGCCAGACAGGTCCGACAACCGCGATGCGACGTTGACCGCATCGCCGTAGCAGTCACCGTCCACCTCCACAATTTCGCCGCAAGCCACGCCCACCTGCAGGCGCATACGCAGCTTCGGTGGCCAGTTGAGGATGCGCTTGAGGTGGTTGCGCTGCATTTCCACCACAGCATTGACGGCGTCGCTTTCCCGGGGGAAGACCGCCAGCACGCCGTCGCCCAGCGTTTTGACCACACGTCCTTCATGGGCTTCGCAGACCTGGCTGATCCACTGCGTCAGCCGGGTGATCGCCTGCGTCGCCTTGGCGTTGCCCAAGGCTTCAAAGACGCCGGTGCTACCCGTCAGGTCTGCAAAGACAACCGTGCTATTGACCGCCATGCCCCGTCATTCAGTAGTTCCTTTTGGGACGAGTTTAGAGCATGCAGGCCATCCGACGCCCTGGATTCACGCAAGCATGGCCCGGTCGACGCGCTTGCACACATTACCGTCAGAAATTAGAAGTAACCTCACGATTCGTTACCAAGTCATTGATTTTGCGTGTGGTTTTCCGTTAACTCCGTCACAGCTTTGACTTGCACTTCGGCCACAGTCGGCATACCTTGTGAGCCTCGGCCGCAGGATTTGCGTCTTGCACACATAAAAGCAACCCCATGCGTTGGATCAAACCCAATCTTCGAAGCAGCATCTATGGATTGCTGGGCACACCATCCCAGCCGTCAGAGTCCATGCTGGAAAACGGCACCGAGGACATCCGCCAGGCGATGCTGGACATGCTGGGTACGGCTGGCGCGCAGCAATTCCCCCAGGTCACGCGCCGGGTGCGCTACGCCAATGACGTGCAGGCGCTGTGGTACCTGCGCGGTGACCTGATGGCGGCACTGTCAGCCATGCAGGGCGAAGCCCACGCCCGCGAACAGATCCTCCGGCTGACAGGCATGTTCCGCGGCCTGCTGCCCGCCGGGCTCACGTCGCGCCCCAGCTCCCTGCTGGGCTGATCGCCGCTTCCCGCCGCACTGGCTAGTGCCGGTGCCCCCAGAGCAAGAACGCGTCGCGGCCTTCCACAGCCAGTTGCACGGATGCGCCCACCGGTAGCACCACCTTGGTCGGCACATGGCCAAACGGGAGGTTCTGCAGTACCGGCACCTTGATCCGGGTGCGCAGCCAGTCCACCACCGTCTGCAGCTTGAAGCCCTTGTCGTGCGGGACCAGCTTGTAGTTGGTGAACTGGCCCAGAACCACCGCCTTTTGCTGGGCCAGCACGCCTGCGTTCAGCAGCTGGGTCAACATGCGCTCCACGCGGTAGGGGTGCTCGTGCACTTCTTCCAGGAACAGCACGCCGCCCTTGACGGCCGGCAGCCACGGTGTTCCCACCAGGCTGGCCAGCACCGCCAGGTTGCCGCCCCACAGCACGGCGTCCTTCACGGCCCACACGCCGTCCTTGCGCGCGGGCAGCGGCGGTGTGTTGCGCGGCAGCTGCCAGCCGGTCCCCTCACCCTGGCCGCCGATCAGGTCGTCAAAGCAGGCTTCCATGATGTCGTCGGGCGTACCGTCCACGCCAAAGTCCTCACCTAGCGCCGGGCCGGCCCAGGTCACGACGCCGGTTTTGGCAAGCACCGCGCACTGGAACGCCGTGAAATCGCTCAGTCCCACAAAACGGGTGCCGCCCTGCACGGCCTTGGCCACCCGCCTGTAGTCGATCGCGGGCAGGATGCGCGTGAGGCCGTAGCCGCCGCGCGAGATCAGCGCCACGTCGGCGCCGCTGGCCGCCGCCCGGTGGATCGCCGCCAGCCGCGTGTCGTCGTCGCCAGCAAAGCGCATGTGGCTTTTGAGCGCGGCTTCGTCGATGTCAACCTCATGCCCCAGGGCGCGCAGGCGGGCCACGCCGCGCTTGAAGGCCGCCTTGTCGCGCACGGCGCTGGACGGCGAGAAGATGTAGATATGTTTTTTCACGCAGTGAAGTATCCCACTGCTGCCTGCGCGATGACTTCTCCATGCTCCTGCACGAAGTGGCCGGCGTGTGGCAGCACCAGGGGTTCAGGGCAATGACGGATCAGCCGCTGCAGGCCATGCATCACCGGCGTGCCCAACACCGGGTCCTGCGCGCCAACGGCCATGAACGTCTGGCCAGTCCAGCGCTCGCGCCAGAAGTCGCGTGCCTCGCGCGACACGGCCGCACCGTCAGCATCGGCGAACTCCGGCACCATGGGCGGGAAGGCCCGCAGCGCTGCGCGGTGGCCCTTGTCGGGGAACGGCGCGTTGTAGGCCGCGCATTCGGCCGCGCTCATCTGCGGGTTGCCGCGCGCAAACAGGCGCCCCACGTCAAATTCGGGGTTCCTGGCACACATTTCACGCCAGGCCAGAAAGCCCGGGCTCAGCGGCGCATCACCGGTGGCCAGCGTGGTGTTCATCACCAACAGCCCGCGGTAGCGCTGCGGCTCGGCCATCGGCAGGGTCAGGCCCAGCAGCCCGCCCCAGTCCTGCACCACCAGCACCACATCGCGCAGGTCCAGCTGCTGCACCAGCTCCAGCAGCACCTGGCGGTGCCAGCTGAAGCTGTGGGCGGAATCTTTTTTGGGTTTGTCGCTTTTGCCAAAACCCGGCAGGTCTGGCGCCACAACCCGCCCGCCGCCCGCCAGAAAGACGGGAATCATCTTGCGGTACAGGTAGCTCCAGGCCGGGTTGCCATGCAGGCACAGCCAGGTCAGGGGCGCGTCGCGCGGGCCTTCGTCCAGGTAGTGCAGCCGCAGGCCGGCCAGGGCCGGCAGGTCATGCAGGTAATTCGGCGCCCAGGGGTAGCCCGGCAGGCCGTCAAACCGCACATCGGGGGTGCGCAGCGCATCGTCGCGCAACGGGGAGGCTTCAGCACGCGACGTTTGCCGGCGCTCCCGGAAAAAATGGCTCAGCAACGCGCCGCACTCCCCGGCCAGCACACCGCCGTCCACCACGGTCTGGTGGTTGATGCGGCGCTCGGCAAAGACATCCAGCACCGATCCGGCAGCACCGGTCTTGCCGTCGGGCGCACCAAACACCACCCGCGCCAGCCGCGCGTGCAGCATGGCGCCGCTGCACATGGCGCACGGCTCCAGGGTCACGTACAGCGTGCAGCCGTCCAGCCGGTAGTTGCCCAGGCGCGCCGCCGCCGCGCGCAGGGCCGCAATCTCGGCGTGGGCTGTGGGGTCATGGGTACCCACGGGGGCGTTGCGGCCGGTGGCGATCACCTCGCCCTGGCGCACCACCACGGCGCCCACCGGCACCTCGCCGGCGGCCGCGGCCTCACGCGCCTGCGCCAGGGCCAGGGCCATGAAGCGGTCGTCCTGCGGGTCGCTCATGCGCAGCTCATCGGGGATTCAGTGGCCCAGGCCCAGGGTATCCATCCAGGCCGCCAGCGCGCGTTCGTTGTCGTTGCCGCCAGCGTAACCCGCCTTCAGCGCCGAATGGGATTCAGGCCGGTGCTGGTTGATCTTGACCTTGCACTGCAGCTCGGTGACCCGAAGCTCAAATCCCATGATGCCGGGCAACATCTTGTCGGCAAATGCTTCACCCAAGGCACGCCACTGGTCGGCATACGGCGGCTCATGGTCACCGATGAGCTTCTTGAGGAGGCGGTCCTTGGCCGGGCCGTCTTCCACCAGCGTGGCCCGGACCGTGCAGTGCACCGCCAGGTAGTTCCAGCTGGGCACGCGTGCCAGGTCCGGGTACACCTTGGGCGACAGGTAGGCATGCGGGCCCAGAAAGGTCACCACCGCCGTCGGGCGTGCCTGCAGGTAGCGCCAGTGGGGGTTGGGCTTGGCGCAATGGCCCAGCAGCACAAAACCGCCCGGCCCGTCTTCGCCCTGCGGCCGGTCCTCCAGGTGCAGCGGCAGGTGTGTCACATAGGGCAAACCGGCGTCGTCCACCGAGATCAGGCTGGCAAGCGGGTGCTCGCGCATCAGGCGCGCGGCGATGGCACGGTCGGTCGATTTGAACTGCGGCGGCTGGTACATGCGCGCCATTGTGCCGCGCCGCGCAAGGGGGTGCTGGTCAGTCCTTCAGGCCGGCCAGCACGGTGGCCCACAGCTCGGTCGCCGGGTTGGCGGACTTCATGTCGCCCAGGAACGCCAGGCCAAACGCCAGGTCCAGCGTCAGGTCCATGTGGATGCCGGGCATGTCCAGCTTGACATGGGGGTAGGTGAAGGCCGCCAGGCTGCCTTCGATTTCCAGCTGCGACGCGCCGGGCACCAGCGCGCAGAAGTCGCGCTCACCCAAGCTGCCCAGGGCGCCGTGTGGGGGCAGGCGCCGACGCAGCACCTGGGCCAGCAGCTGGCGGATGATGCCAGCCTGTGCCTTGTCGCCATCGCCCGTCAAGGCGGCGTAATTGCGCACCCGCACATAGCACAGCGCCGCCGTCGTGCCCTGGCGCATGCAATCCGCCACGGTCATGCTCACGAGTTCGCGGAAGCTGCGGGCATTCCAGCAGCCGGTGGCCGGGTCCACGCTGGCGCGCCGCTCGGCCTGGCCGAGCGCCGTCACCAGCTGGCGCTGGGTCGTGCCCATGGCGTCCAGGCGAAGCTCGGCCTCGGCCATGGCGGCCAGGTCTTGCATGCCCAGGATGTCCTGCTGGGTGAAGTCGCGCACCTGGTTGTCCAGCGCGCACAGGGTGCCTACGCGCACGCCGGGCGCAATGCTCAGCGGAATACCCAGGTATGAACGGATATAGGGCGAGCCTGTGACCAGCGGGTTGTCCCAGAAGCGCGGGTCGTTGGTGGCGTCGGGTACCGTCAGCACCTTGCCCGACGCAATGGCGTGACCGCAAAACGAGATGTTGCGCGGCGTTTCCACTTCGGCCAGACCCTGGGCGGAGCGGAACCACTGGGCGTCCTGCTCCACGATCGAGATCAGCGCAATGGGCACATCCAGCAGGCGGCGCACGGTGCGTGTGATGCGGTCAAACCGCTCTTCGCGCGGCACAAACGCGCACATGGCCTGGTTCATGGCGGCCAGGCGCTCTGCTTCGTTGTCAGGAACGGGAGGGGCGATCATGGTGGTTTGGCCAGTTCAGGTCCAGAGTGTACGCACCAAACGCGCCCCGCGGTTTCACTCCCACTCAATGGTGGCCGGCGGTTTGCTCGATACGTCGTAGGTCACGCGGTTGATGCCGCGCACCTCGTTGATGATGCGGCTGGACACCTTCTTGAGCAGCGCGTAGGGAAGCTCGGCCCAGTCAGCGGTCATGAAGTCGCTGGTCTGCACGGCGCGCAGGGCCACCACGTAGTCGTAGGTGCGCCCGTCACCCATCACGCCCACGCTCTTGACGGGCAGGAACACGGTGAACGCCTGGCTGGTCAGCTCGTACCACGTCTTGCCGCTGGCGTCGTCCCTGAAGTTGCGCAGCTCCTCGATGAAGATCGCGTCGGCGCGGCGCAGCAGGTCGGCGTATTCCTTTTTCACTTCGCCCAGGATGCGCACACCCAGGCCCGGCCCGGGGAACGGGTGGCGGTACACCATCTCGGGCGGCAGGCCCAGCGCCACGCCCAGCTCGCGCACCTCGTCCTTGAACAGGTCGCGCAGCGGCTCCAGCAGCTTGAGGCCCAGCTGTTCGGGCAGGCCGCCCACATTGTGGTGGCTCTTGATGGTGACGGCCTTCTTGCTCTTGGCGCCGCCGGATTCGATCACGTCGGGGTAGATGGTGCCCTGGGCCAGCCACTTCGCTCCCTTGGCTCCCGCACTGGTGAGTTTGGCCGCTTCCTGCTTGAACACCGTCACAAACTCACCCCCGATGATCTTGCGCTTGGCTTCCGGGTCAGTCACGCCGGCCAGCTTGCCCAGGAACAGCTCGCTGGCATCCACGCGGATGACCTTGGCGTGCAGCTTGCCCACGAACATGTCCATGACCATGTCGCCCTCGTTCAGGCGCAGCAGGCCGTGGTCCACAAACACGCAGGTCAGCTGGTCACCGATGGCACGGTGGATCAGGGCCGCCGCCACCGACGAATCCACGCCACCCGACAGGCCCAGGATGACCTCTTCGTCACCGACCTGCTGGCGGATCAGCGCCACGGCCTCGGCAATGTGGTCGCGCATCACCCAGTCAGGTCTGGCATTGCAGATGCCCAGCACAAACCGCTCCAGGATGGCCTTACCCTGCTGCGTATGGGTGACTTCGGGATGGAACTGCACGGCATAAAAATGCCGGCTTTCGTCGGCCATGCCGGCGATGGGGCAGCTGTCTGTGCTGGCCATGAGCTTGAAGCCCGGCGGCAGCTCGGTCACCTTGTCGCCATGGCTCATCCAGACGTTGAGCATGCCGTGGCCGTCGGCCGTGGTGAAGTCGGAAATGTCCTTGAGCAACGCCGTGTGGCCCCGGGCGCGCACAGCCGCAAAACCGAACTCGCGCTTGTGGCCGCCTTCGACCTTGCCGCCCAGCTGGTGGGCCATGGTCTGCATGCCGTAGCAGATGCCCAGCACCGGCACGCCCAGTTCGAAGACCGCCTGGGGCGCCTTGTCGGTGGTGTCCTCGTACACGCTGGCATGGCTGCCGGAGAGGATCACGCCCTTCAGGGTGCCGTCGGCGGCGTACTGCCTCACCCACTCGTCGGTCACGTCACAGGGATGGACTTCACAGAACACATGCGCTTCGCGCACGCGCCGGGCAATC
>JBEIPU010000092.1:0-15922 GCA_040376925.1 Caenimonas sp.
CAGCAACGGCATCGTGGATTTCAAGCAGGAAAACTGCATCGGCTGCGGCAACTGCGTGACCGGCTGCCCGTTTGACATCCCGCGCATTTCCGAAAAGGACAAGAAGGCCTACAAGTGCACGCTGTGCTCGGACCGCGTGTCCGTCGGCCTGGAGCCGGCCTGCGTCAAGACCTGCCCCACGGGCGCCATCGTCTTCGGCAAGAAGGAAGACATGGTGGCCTACGGCGACAAGCGCGCGGGTGAACTGAAAGAGCGCGGCTTCAAGAACGCCGGCCTGTACAACCCGGCCGGCGTGGGCGGCACGCACGTGATGTATGTGTTGAAGCATGCGGACAATCCCACGCAGTACTCCGGCCTGCCCGCCAACCCGACCATCAGCCCGCTGGTGTCGCTGTGGAAAGGTGCCGCCAAGCCGCTGGCCGTGGCGGCCATGTTCGGCGCGGTGGTGGCGGGCTTCTTCCATTACATGAAGGTCGGCCCGATCGAGGAAAAAGAAGAGGAGCGGTCATGATGCGCAACCCCAACGACCTGCAGCGCTACGACGACAACACGCGCATGAACCACTGGGCCATCGTGCTCCTGTTCATTGCCGCGGCGCTGTCGGGCCTGGCGTTCTTCCACCCGTCGATGTATTTCTTCACCGCGTTCTTCGGCGGTGGCACCTGGACGCGCATCCTGCACCCGTACATCGGCGTGGCGATGTTCCTGTGCTTTGTGCTGATGTTCGTGCGCCTGTGGAAGGACAACGTGCTCAACGCCGCCGACCGCGCCTGGCTGGACAAATCCGGCGAGATGTTCCGCGGCAACAAGGACGCGATGCCGCCCGCGGGCAAGTACAACGCCGGCCAGAAGATCGTGTTCTGGCTGATGGCGGTGAGCCTGCTGGTGCTGCTGGCCACGGGCATTCTGTTCTGGCATGCCTGGTTCCCGGATCTGCCCATCCTCGCGCGGCGCATCGGCGTGGTGCTGCATGCGCTGTCGGCCGTGGTGCTGGTGCTGACCGTCATCGTGCATGTGTACGCCGCCATCTGGGTCAAGGGCACCACGCGCGCCATGACGCGCGGCACCGTGAGCCGCGGCTGGGCCCGCGCCAACCACCCGCTGTGGCATGAGGAGATGACCCGGGGTAAATGAGGGCTTGTCCCCCGGCCCCGTGGCGGCACACAATGGGTGTGCCGCTTTTTTTTGCGCCCCCACCCGAGAGCCTGCCGCCCCCATGACAGAAGCCGTCACCGTCAAGATCATGTCACCCGAGGAGATCGCCGCCCGGCAGGTGGGCGACGTGCCGCCGATCCGCTTTGCCGACACCGCGCGTGTTTTTGCTGACCGCGAAACGCGCCTGCGCCAGCTGGCCGCCGGCCACCCCATGCGCGACTACCTCATCTTCATGGCCGACGTGGCCGCGGCCCAGCAAGGCGCGCTGTCGGCCCCGCGCGTGACCGCCCTGCCCAGCGAGCAGGCGCTGGGCGAGGCCGCGCGCGCCGGCGTGGCACCGCTGGCGCCCACGCTGGTGCGCCGCGGCACCGAATGGCGCGACGACCTCAACGACATCCTGGCCGCCTTGCTGCCGCGCCTGAGCGCCGGGCCCGCACGCGACACCGTGCTGGCGCTGCAGGCGGCCGATGTGCCGGAACTGGAGCGCCAGGCCGACCGCCTGCTGGCTGGCGTGATGCTGGGGCTTGATCTTGGCCAGGCACCGCTGATCGGCGCGGCCTTGCAGGTGTACTGGGCGCGGCTGGTGGCCCACACCCAGGCGCAGTACCCCGAGCTGGCCTTTGGCCGCGTGGACGACGCCACGCGCTGCCCGTGCTGCGCCAGCGGCCCCACGGCCAGCGTGATCCGCCTGGGCGGCACCGACACCGGCTCGCGTTACCTGCACTGTTCGCTGTGCCAGAGCCAGTGGCACATGGTCCGTGTGAAATGCGCCCGCTGCGAAAGCACGCGCGACATCACCTACCAGGAAGCCGAGGCGGCAGCAGGCGTTGCACAGCCCACCACCGCCCCGCCACGCGGCGCCGTGCGCACCGAATCCTGCGGCGACTGCGGCCACTACCTGAAGATCGTGTCCATGGAGAAAGACGCACACGTGGACCCGGTGGCTGACGACCTGGCCTCCGTCACGCTGGACCTGCTGGTGTCTGAATCGGGCACGCAGCGCCACGGCGTGAACTTCATGCTGCTGTTCGGCGCGCCCGACGACGGCGGGAGCCCGTAGTGGCCACGCCTGACGGATCCATCGTTGATGGTCCGAAGGCACTGCTGGCCAAGCTGCCCTCGGTCGACCGGCTCATCAACCGCCCCGGCGCCCAGGCGCTGGTGGCCGCGCACGGCGCCACGCTGGTCACGAACGAAGCCCGCGCCCTGCTGGGCGAGCAGCGCCAGGCCGTGCTGGCGGGCCAGGCCCCTGCCGCGCTGCAAAACCATGATGCCCTGGACGCCGCGCTGCAGGGGCGCTGCGCGGCCCGCACTGCGTCGCGCCTGCGGCCCATGCTCAACCTCAGCGGCACGGTGATCCACACCAACATGGGCCGCGCCGTGCTGGCGCAAAGCGCGGTGGACCATGTGGCCGCCATGATGGCCGGGCCGCTGAACCTGGAATACGACCTGGCCAGCGGCAGCCGCGGCGACCGCGACAGCGTGGTCGAAGGCCTGCTGTGCGAGCTGACGGGCGCGCAGGCCGCCACGGTGGTCAACAACAACGCCGCCGCCGTGCTGCTGACCATTGCCGCGCTGGCCGGCGGGCGCGAGGTGGTGGTATCGCGCGGCGAGCTGGTGGAAATCGGCGGCGCCTTTCGCATGCCCGACGTGATGGCCAGCGCCGGCGCAAGGATGGTCGAGGTCGGCACCACCAACCGCACCCACCTGGCCGACTATGAGCGCGCCATCACGGCCCACACCGCGCTGCTGATGAAGGTGCACACCAGCAACTACGCGGTGCAGGGCTTCACCCACAGCGTGACAGAGGCAGAGCTGGCCCCGCTGGCCCGGGCCCGCGGCGTGGCCCTGGCCACGGATCTGGGCAGCGGCGCGCTGATCGACATGAGCCGCTACGGCCTGCCCAAGGAACCCACGCCCCAGGAGATGCTGGCCGCGGGCTGCGGTGTGGTGACCTTCTCAGGCGACAAGCTGCTGGGCGGCCCGCAGGCCGGGCTGATCGTGGGCGACAAGGACCTGATCACCCGCATCCGCAAGTTCCCCATGAAGCGCGCGCTGCGCCTGTCCAAGCTGCCGCTGGCCGCGCTGGAGGCCACGCTGCTGCTGTACCTGCAGCCCGAGCGGCTGGCCGCCGAGCTGCCCACGCTGCGCTGGCTCACCCGCTCGCAGGCCGCCATTGCTGCCACCGCGCAGGCCCTGCTGGCGCCACTGGCACAAGCCGTCGCGCCACGGTATACCGTGAGCGAAGTGGCGCTCATGAGCCAGATCGGGTCCGGCTCGTTGCCCGTGGACCTGCTGCCCTCCGCCGGCCTCGCAATCGCCCCCGTGCTGCCCGGCAAACGCGGCGTGGGCACGGCGCTGGACGCGCTGTCGGTCGCCCTGCGCGAGCTGCCGGTGCCCGTGGTCGGGCGCATTGAAGACGACCGGTTGATTCTGGACTGCCGGTGTCTGGATGATGTGTTGCCGTTTCTTTCGCAACTTCCTGTTCTGCGCGGGAGGTTGCTTACGTGACTTCTTCGTGCTGTCGCTGCACCGCGCGGCAAAGTCGCGCCTGGGCGCACACCGGCCTGGAGGCTTCACTGGAACGGTCGCCTGCGGCGACTGCCCTGCGCTGCTCAGGGTTCGGTCGCGCCGAAGAACTCGCTGCGCGCGCCTTGCGCGCTCCGCTCAGACAGCTTCGGCGAGTCAGAGGACGAAGCGCGCTGCGCGCGCCGACACTCACCCTTGCGCTGCTCGGCGTCCCAGAGGCGCCCCCAGGCCGGTGTGCGCCCAGGCGCGACTTTGCAGTGAAACTGTTGGCGCGCCACCGGTCGAGTGCCACCACCCGGCTTCGCCGAATCGAGCACCGCAGCGGAGTCTGCGCAAAGCGCAGACCGCCGAAGTGTGAGCCCCTGCCGGGCACCGCCTGCCGCGAAGCCGCGCGAGAGAAAGCGCTAGAGAAAAAATGATCGTAGGCACAGCAGGCCACATCGACCACGGCAAAACCGCCCTGGTGCAGGCGCTCACAGGCGTCAACGCCGACCGCTTGCCCGAGGAAGAACGCCGGGGCATCACCATCGAGCTGGGTTACGCGGCCATGACGCAAGCCGACGGCACCACCATCAGCTTCGTCGATGTGCCGGGCCACGAGAAGCTGGTGCGCACCATGGTGGCCGGCGCCAGCGGCATTGACTTTGCCCTGCTGCTGATCGCCGCCGACGACGGCGTGATGCCGCAGACCCTTGAACATCTGACCATCCTGTCGTTGCTGGGTGTGCAGCATGGCGCGGCCGTCATCACCAAGGCCGACCGTGCAGACGCAGCACTGCTGGCCCAGCGACAGGCAAACGCCACCGCCCTGCTGGCGCAAGCCGGCGTGGCGCACTGGCCCGTGCTCACGGTGTCGGCCCACCGGGGCGACGGCATGGAGGCACTGCGCGCCCTGCTGGCCACGCAGGCCGCTGCACCGCTGCCCGCGTCCCCCACCACCGAAGGCTTTCGCATGGGCCTGGACCGCGTGTTCACGCTGGACGGCATCGGCACCGTGGTGGCCGGCAGCATTGCGGCCGGCACCGTGCGCACCGGCGACATGCTGTGCCTGGCGCATGCGCCCGGCGAGCTGTACCGCGTGCGCAGCCTGCACAGCCACAACCGCAGCGTGGACGTGGCCCACGCCGGCCAGCGCTGCGCCGTGGGCCTGGCGGGGCTGGAGCGCAGCAAGGTGGAGCGCGGCCACACGCTGTGCGACCCGGCCATCGCCCTGTCCACCCAGCGGCTGGACGTGTGGCTGCAGGTGGCGCCCACAGAAGACAAGCCCCTGCGCTCGGGCACCCATGTGCACCTGCATGCGGGCACGCAGGACACCACGGCTTCTGTGGCGGTGCTGGGGCAAGCCAGCATCGCACCCGGCCAGGGGGCGCTGGCGCAGATCGTGACGCAGCAGCCCGTGCACGCCTGGCATGGCGAAGGTTTTGTGCTGCGCGATGCATCGGCCACCCGCACCGTGGCCGGCGGCAGGGTGCTGGACGCCCAGGGCCTGGCGCGGTACCGCCAGACACCCGAGCGCATGGCCTACCTGGCCAGCCAGCGTGCCGGCGACGCGCGCGAACGCCTGGGCGGCGCACTGGCCAGCGCCCCCTTTGGCATCAATGCGGCGCAGTGGCTGCGCCAGGGCGGCCTGAGCGCCTGGCCGTTCGAGCCTGCGGAGGTGCCCGGCGCGGTCTTCGGCAAGGGCCGCGAATGGGCCATCGCCACCGACCGCCTGGCCGGCAACGAGGCCGCGGTGCTGGCCATGCTGGCGGACTTTCACACCCGGCTGCCCGAGGACATCGGCCCGGACATCCAGCGCGCGCGGCGCCTGGCCCTGCCGCGCATGCCCGAGGCGCTGTGGGCCGCGCTGCTGGAGCAGATGGCCGGCGCCGGGCGCATCGCGCGGCGCAGCGGTTTCATCCACCTGCCCGAGCACGGTGCCCAGCTGCGCGAGGCCGAACGCGTCGTGGCGCAGCGCGCCCTGCCCCTGCTGCTGGACGGCCGCTTTGACCCGCCCTGGGTGCGCGACATCGCCGGCACCGCCCGCCTGCCCGAAGGCCAGGTGCGCAGCGTGCTGGCGCGCCTGGCGCGCGGGGGCGAGGTCTTTCAGGTGGTGCGCGACCTGTACTACCACCCGCAGGTGGTGCAGCAGCTGGCCGACCTGGCGCGCGCCATCGAGGCGCGCGAAGGCCAGGTGGTGGCCGCCAGCTTTCGCGACGCGACCGGGCTGGGTCGCAAACGCGCCATACAGATACTGGAGTTCTTTGACAGAATCGGCTTCCTGCGACGGGTGGGCGACACGCACTTGCTGCGGCCTGGTACGCCCCTGTTCCCGCCGGGGAATCCGCCATGACACTGGAAGGAAAACGCCCCTGGTGGGGCGGCCGGGCTTCAAACCCGGTGGGTGGCGCCATGCACCGCCGGGTGGGTTCGACTCCCGCTTCCTTCCGCCCTTTTTGCGGTAATAGTCCCGCTTTTGGTTAATTTGAGACACCGTGTCAAAACTATGAGGCTGTAACGCTTGGGGTAACCAAAGGTTTCGTCTATAAAGAACCTCCCCCTCACGTTGCTGTACCGGTCATGACGCTGCCGCCGCCCAACGCCCGGGGCGCGAGCCGTTCCCGCACCACGGTTGCAACGAGCCCCGCCGCCTGTGGCCACCCTCCGCTGAAGCTGGCTTTGTCAGTTGCCGCCGCCTTTTCGCTGCCGGCGCTGGGGCTGGCCCAATCGACAGGCCTGCAGGCCATCCACGGCGCGGCCAGCCTGGCCACGCAGGGCAACAAGACCATCATCACCACCCAGAACGGCGCGGGCACCAGCCACAGCGCGCTGAACTGGCAAAGCTTTGGTGTTGCCCCCGGCACCACCACCCAGTTCAACCAGCCCAGCGCCACCAGCACATCCATCAACCGCGTGCTGGGCAACAGCCCCAGCGCGATCTTCGGCACGCTCAGCTCCAACGGCAAGCTGGTGCTGGTCAACCCTGCCGGCATCGCCGTGGGTGCGGGTGCGGTGGTAGACACCGCGGGCTTTACTGCATCCACCCTGCGCATGACCGACGCCGATGCGCTGGCCGGGCGGCTCGTCTTTGGCGACGGCGGCCTGTCGGGCGGCCTGAGCGTGCATGGCCACATCGTGGCGCGCGGTGGCGACGTGGTGCTGATCGCACCCGACGTGCAGGCCGGCGCCGGCGCGGTCATTGAGTCGCCCAATGGCGCCACCATCCTGGCGGCCGGGCGCAAGGTCGAAGTCACCGGGCGCGGGCTGGAAGGCATCCGCCTGGAAGTGCAGGCGCCTGAGGACAAAGCCGTCAACCTGGGCCAGCTCAAAGGCGACGCCGTGGGCATCTTTGCCGGCACGCTCAGACACAGCGGCCTGGTGAATGCCACGGCCGTGTCGCTGGAGGGCGGCAAAGTGTTGCTCAAGGGCCGCGAATCGGCGGACATCAGCGGCAGCATCACCGCGCAAAAGGGCAGCCTGGGCGGCCAGGTGCATGCCACGGCGGCCAAGGTCATGCTCAAGAGCGGCGCCATCATCGACGCCAGCGGTGCCACCGGCGGCGGCGAGGTGCTGCTGGGCGGCGGCTGGCAGGGCCAGGACGCACGGCTGGCCAATGCGCAGCAGACCACGGCTGAATCAGGCTCGACCATCCGCGCCAACGCCACGGACAACGGCAACGGCGGCACCGTGGTGCTGTGGAGCGATGGCGACACGCGCTCGGCCGCCCAGCTCAGCGCGCGCGGCGGCGCCCAGGGCGGCAACGGGGGCCGTATCGAAACCTCGGGCAAGGTCAACCTGTGGTCGCAGGGCACCCGCGTGGATGCGCTCGCCCCGCACGGAAGCCCCGGCGTCTGGCTGCTGGACCCGACCAGCGTCACCATCACCGGCGGTGGCGGCGCGGCGGCGCCCAACGTCGTGTACGAAGACGACATCGAAGCCGCCGGTGCCAACGTGGACATCGTGGCTGACTACGGCATCACCGCCAGCGGCACCTTCGCCAGTTCGGACGTCGTCGTGCCCGCCGGGCTGAACCTCACCATCCGCACGACGGCCACCGGGAGCGGCACGGGCGTGGACCTGACAGGCGCCGGGCCACTGACGTTCAGAACCTCGGCAGGCGGCAACATCAGCCTGACCACGGCCGATGTCACCCAGTCCATCCGGACCAGCAATCTCACCGTCATCGGGTCAGGCACCCTCAACATCAATTCGTCAGGCCCGGTCGATCTGAGCGGCGTCACGCTGCAGACCGGTGGCGGTGCGATCAGCATCGCCGGCATTGGCAACGCTGGCACGGGGCAGGACGCGGTGCTCGCCACGCAGGCGACCATCACATCCACAGGCGGTGCCGTCACCCTCAACGGTACCCATGCCAACGTGAACCGTCGTGGCGTGTACCTGGACCGCACGTCCATCAACAGCGGCGCCGGCGCCATCACGATTGGCAGCACCACGTCCAACATCAAGCTGATGGGCTCCAGCCTCACCTCCAGTGGCGGCAACATCAGCATCACCTCCACCGGCGCGCACAACTACAGCGCGCTGGAGATAGTGGACTACACCGGCACGCCCGCGGTGCCGTCGCGGGTCAGTACCACGGGCAGCGGCAACATCACGCTGTCGGGCGAACTGACCAACTACGGCGGCAGCGCGGGCAGCTATGCCGGCGGCGTGGTCATCAGCAATTCCACCGTGTCGTCCTTCAACGGCTCGGTCACCCTGGTGGGCAAGGTGGGCGTGCCCAGCGGCGTGGCCCAGATCTCCCGCGGCTTCAGCCTGGACACAGGCGCGCGCATCTCCAGCAACGGTGTGGTCAGCCTCACGGGTGAAGTGGGCGCCAGCGCATCGGCCAACAGCCACGGCGGCATGCTGGCCAGCGGCGCCACAGTGTCCAGCACCGGCGGCAACGTGAGCCTGTCGGGCACGCTGAACAATGCGTCGATCACCGCAGGCACGGGCCTGACCATTGGCGGGCGGGTGGAGGCGGCCGGCCAGATCGCCCTGAGCGGCAGCGCCACGGTCGGCAACATGTCGGGCACCGGGCTGGACATCGAGGCAGGCGCGGTCATTTCCAGCACGTCACTGGGTGTCACGGCCACCGGCTCGGTGTCGTCGTCCACCACGGCCACCAACATCGTGGCTGCGTCGATCTCCGGCACCATCTCCACCACCAGCGCCATCAACGTCACCGGCGCGGTCTCTGCGCCCAGCGCGGTGAATGCGTCGGGCGTGGTGATCACCGGCACCATCAGCGGCACGAACTCCGGCAACCAGCTCAACATCACCGGCTCGGGCGTGCCGGCACCGGCACCGGTCAGCAGCCGCGACATCTACATCGCGGGCGGCACGGTCAGCAGCACCGGCGGGCAGATCAAGCTGGCCGGCGACCGCATGGAGCTGGCTGGCGTGGTCAACTCCAGCACCGGACGCACGATGATCGTGCCGTTCAACACCAACCGATCCATCGTGCTGGCCGGCAGCAACGAGACCGGCACGCTGAACCTGACCAGCAGCGAAATCAACACCATCATCGCGTCGGCGCTGGTGATTGGCGGCAACACCTACTCCGGGGGCATCAGCATCACCGGCGCCATCGCCCCGTCCAACACCAACACGCTCAGCCTCATCGCCGACCCCACCGGTGCGGGCGGCATTGCCCAGTCCGCGGCGCCTTCGCCCGCCACCATCAGCGTCCTCAACCTGAACGCCGACGGCCCCTGGGTGTCTCTGGACCATTCAGGCAACAGCATCACCAACGTGGCCGGACGCGCCCAGACGGGTGCGTTCTCGGTGCGCTCCAGCGGCGCCATGACCGTGAGCACCGTGGACGGAACGGCCGGCATCAGCGTCAACAACAGCGGCCAGACCCTGACGGCACAGGCCGGCGGCGTCCTTACGCTGAACGGCAATATCGCCTCGCCCAATTCGGCCGTGTCGCTGACCGGCACGGGCATCACGCTGAACAGCACGCGTTCGATCAACGGCAGCAGCGTCCTGCTCAATGCCGGCGGCGGGACGCTGTCGCTGGGTGCGGGCAGCATCAGTTCCACAGGCTCGATCCAGCTCAACAACGCGGCCAGCACCGTGCTGGGCACGATCTCGTCAGCCGCTGGCGGGCTGAGCCTGACCAACATCACCGGCCCCGTGAGCCAGCAGGTGGGCACCAGCATCACCGCGGGCGTGCTCAGCGGCAACAGCAATTCGGGCGTCATCAACCTGTCCAACGCCGGCAATGCCTTCACCAGCATCGGCACGTTGTCCACGACCGGCGGTGGCCTGACGGTGGTGGACGGCAGCGCCAACCTGAACATCTCGGGCATCGTGAGCGCCCCCAATGGTGTCATCAACATCCGCACGCCGGGCAGCATCAGCCAGTCGCAACAGGTCACAGCGGGTGCCGCGGGTGACTCCATCGTGCTGTCGGCCGGCACCAACTACTTCAATACCGCGGGCGCCACCGCCCTGCAGGCCACGAACGGCAGCGGGCGCTGGCTGGTGTACCTGTCGGCACCTTCGGGCAACAACTTCGGAGGGCTGTCGTCGGCCAATTCGGCCGTGTGGAACAGCACCTACGCGCTGAACCTTCCCAACACGATCGCCGCGGGCAACCGCTATGTGTTTGCGCTGGCCCCGACGGTCAACGTCACGGCCAATGCGCAGACCCGCGAATACGACGGCGCCACCATGTTCGCGCCGGTCACGCACACCACCAGCGGCCTGATCGACGCATCCACCTATGGCAACGTGTTCAGCCAGGACATCCTCACGGGCTCGCTGGCCGTCACCGCACCAGGCAGGAATGTGGGCACTTACGCGATCGGCATCGGCACGCTGACGGCGCCCTCGGGCTACACGGTGAACTTCACCCCCGCCAGCGCCACGGTCACGCCCAAGACGCTGACGCTGAACGCCGTGACGCAAACGCGCACGTATGACGGCACCACCAGCTCGGCCTCGGTACCCACCCACGTCGGCCTGGTGGGCGGCGATACCATCAGTAGCCTGACGCAGTCCTATGCCGTCAAGCATGTCCTGGGCGTCAACAACAGCACGCTGCAGGTCAATGGCGGCTACGTCATCAACGACGGCAACCTCGGCAGCAACTATGCGGTCACCCTGAACACCGCCACCGGCACCATCCAGCCGGCCAGCATCACGGCCAGCACCGCCGGGGTGACCAAGGTGTATGACGGCACCACCAGCGTCACACCCAACCGCATCGTCACCGCCGGCACGCTGTTTGGCGGCGACACGCTCACGGGCGGCACGTTTGCGTTCGGGTTCAAGGATGTGGGCACCACCTTCGTGAACGCCTCCGGCATCACCGTCAACGACGGCAACGGTGGCAACAACTACAACGTCACGACCGACAACAACAACACCAGCAGCATCACGCCCGCGCCGCTGACCGTGACCGGCGTGACCGCCAACAGCCGCGTGTACGACGGCACCACCGTGGCCAGCCTGGGCGGCGCAGCCAGCGTGACGGGCCTGGGCGGTGATGTCGTGAGCGTGACCGGCACGGGCACGGGCAGCTTCGTGGACAAGCATGTGGGCACGGCCAAGGCCGTTACCGTTGCCGGCTTTGGCCTGACGGGCGCGGACGCCGGTAACTACACCGTGGTGCAGCCCACGGGCCTGACGGCCAACATCACGCAGCGCGCCGTGACCATACGGCCCAACGACCTCACGCGCGTCTATGACGGCACCACCAATGCCGCGCCGACGCTGCTGGTCACCGCGGGCAGCCTGGCCGGTGGCGATTCGCCGCTGGGCGGCACGTTCAGCTTCACCGACCGCCATGTGGGCAGCGGCAAGACCGTCAACGTGAGCGGCCTGACCATCAATGACGGCAACGCCGGCAACAACTATGCGCTGACGCTGCAGCCCAACACCAACAGCAGCATCACACCGGCCAACCTGAGCGTCACGGGCGTCACGGCCACCAACCGGGCCTACGACGGCACCACCGTCGCCTCGCTGGGCGGCTCGGCCACCGTGGCCGCACTGGGTGGCGACAGCATCAGCGTCACCGGCACCGGTACCGGCAGCTTTGCCGACCGCCACGCGGGCAACGGCAAGGCGGTGACGGTCAGTGGCTATTCGCTCACGGGCACCCATGCCGGCAACTACGTGCTGCTGCAACCCACGGGCGTCACGGCCGACATCACGCCGGCAGCGCTGACGGTCAGCACCAGCAGCGTCAACAAGGTATACGACGCCACCACCAGCGCGGCGGGCACCGCCATCGTGACCGGCGGCACCCTGTTTGGCGGCGACACCATCAGTGGCGGCACCTTCGCCTTTGTCAGCAAGAACGCCGGCAGCAACGTCACGGTCAACGTCAGCGGGGTGAACGTGAACGACGGCAATGGTGGCAACAACTACACATTGACCCAGGTTTCCAACAACACCAGCAACATCACGCGCGCGCCGCTGGCACTGAACGCTGTGGGCGACACCCGTGTGTACGATGGCACCACCAGCTCCGCAGGTACCGTCGGCATCACAGGCCTGATGGGCACGGACACCGTCACCGGTCTGAGCCAGTCGTTTGCCAGCAAGAATGTGCTGGGCGTCAACGCCAGCACCCTGCAGGTCAACGCCGGCTATGCCGTGAATGATGACAACGGCGGCAACAACTACACCATCACGCCCAACACCGCGTCCGGAACCATCACGCCCGCAGCGCTGACCGTTAGCACCTCCAGCGTCAATCGCCAGTACGACGGCACCACCAACGCGGCGGGCAGCACCATCATCACCAGCGGAAGCCTGTTTGGTGGTGACACGCTCAGCGGAGGCACCTTTGCCTTCGTCAGCAAGAACGCGGGCAGCAACGTGACCGTCAACGTCAGCGGTGTGACGGTGAACGACGGCAACGGCGGCAACAACTACGCACTGACCCAGGCCGCCAACAACACCAGCAACATCACCCCCGCGCCGCTGACGCTGAACGCCGCCACCGACAGCCGCGTTTACAACGGCACCAACAGCTCCACCGGCACGGTCACCTTCAGCGGCCTGCTGGGCAGCGACACCTTGACCGGCCTGAGCCAGTCGTTTGCCAGCCGGGACGTGCTGGGTGCCAACAACAGCGTGCTGCAAGTCAATGGCGGCTATACCCTGAACGACGGCAACGGCGGCAACAACTACACCGTGACGACCAACACCGCGGCCGGCACCATCACGCCAGCCGCACTGACGGTGGGCATTGGCGCCGTGTCGCGCGTGTATGACGGCACCACCGCCGCCAGCGCCACACCGACCGTGCTGACGGGCGCGCTGATGGGGGGCGACATCCTGACCGGCGGCACATTCACCTTTGCCGACCGCCATGTGGGCACGGGCAAGACGGTGAACGTCAGCGGCGTGGTGGTGAACGACGGCAATGGCGGCAACAACTACACGCTGACCCATCAGGCCAACACGGCCAGCACCATCACCGTGCGGCCCAATTCCACCTGGACGGGCGCGGCGATGGACGGGCTGTGGAGCAACCCGGGCAACTGGGACGCGCTGCCCGATGCATCGAACGTGCTGGCCGTGACCATTCCCGCCGCGGCGTCGCTGAATTACGACCTGGCCGGCACCACACAGCTGCAGTCCATCACCAGCGCCGGCAACCTGGGCGTGTCCAACGGCACGCTGAGCATCGGCAACACCCTGAGCACAGCCGGCTACAGCCAGACGGGCGGCACCTTGAGCGGCGCGGGCTCGCTGGTGGTGAGCGACAGCTTTGCGCGCACCGCGGGCAGCATCAGCATGGGGGGTAACGTGAGCCTGACGCAGGCCGCCGGCAACCTGGTGGTGGGCAATATCACGGCGGCCAACATCAACCTGACCGCCAACGCGGGCAACATCAGCCAGAACGACTCGCTGAGCGCTTCAGGCCTGCTGCGCGCCGACGCGCAGTCGGGCATCGCCCTCACCAACGGCGCCAACCAGGTGCATGCCTTCCGCGGCAACCTGAGCGGCGCAGGCCACATTGACCTGACCAACACGCTGGGCGTGCCGCTGGATGTGCAGACCACGTCCACCACCAACGGCGGCATCACGATCGTCAGCACGGGCGGCATCAGCACATCCGGCCTGGTGGCGGCCAATGGCGGCCAGCTGAGCCTGACCAGCAACAGCCCGCTGACCATCGGCGGCAGCGGTGTGTCCGCCAACGGCAACATCTCGCTGGCCGCCAACAACGCCGGCGGCAACATGGTCCTGAACGGCAACGTAACGTCCAGCACCGGCTCGGTGAGCATGAATGCCAGCGGCACCCTGACGCAGAACGGCGCCGTCAACGGCCCCACCGGCGTCACCTCCACCTCGGGCGACGCCACCACCTTTGGCGGGTCTGCCAGCGTGTCGGGCTCGCCGGTGAGCTATACCGCCGCCGGCAACCCGGTGACGCCACCCGCACCGCCGGCACCAGCGCCCGGCCCGGCCCCGGCGCCCACGCCGGCACCCACACCAGCACCCGTGCCTGCGCCCGCACCCACGCCAGCACCGGCGCCCGCGCCGGCCCCGGCGCCTGCACCCACCCCTGCACCGGCACCTGCGCCCACGCCGGCGCCCGCACCGGCAGCGGCACCGGTGGTGGACTCCATCGTGGCCATCCTGAACAACGACACGCTCACGCGTGACGTCTCGCGCGCCGAGATCCAGGAAGTGATCCAGCAGGTGGACAACACGGTGACGCAGTTCGTGGCGCTGCTGATCAAGGAAGAGGCCAAGCAGGAAGCCCAGGCCGAAGACAGGAAGAAAAAGGAAGAGGCCAAGGACAAGGAAGCCGCCGTGACCGACACCCAGTGCAAGCCCGGCGCCTGAAGTACCAGCCGGTGGGGATCAGGTGATCAGGCGAGCAGGCTGCGGTGGGCCAGCACCGCGTCACGCACGATGGGTTTGAGCGCTGACGCACCAACGCCCGCACCCGCGCCCTCCCCCGCATCCACCAGCGCCACAAATTCGCGGCGCATGCGCGGGTCCCAGAATTTCTTCAGGTGGGTGGCAATGCCCTCCAGCGCCTCGGGCCGCTCAGGCATCGCCTCAAAAAAATCGCCGATGCGGTTGGCCATGCGCACCAGGTTGTCAGCGTCCATCGGTGGCCTCCGCCGTGCCCCAATCCACACGTTCTTCATGCGCGTACAGCGTCAGGTCCTGCCCGCGCGCAAAGCCGGCCAGCGCCACGCCTGCCGCCTGCGCCACATCAATCGCCAGCCCGGTCACGCCTGACACGGCTGCCAGCAGTGCCACGCCGGCATGGGCCGTCTTGCCCACCATCTCGTAGCTGGCGCGGCTGGTCACCACCACAAAGCCCTCGGGGCCCGGCAGGCGCTCGCGCGCCAATGCGCCCACCAGCTTGTCCAGCGCGTTGTGGCGGCCCACGTCCTCGCGCACCAGGGCCAGCGTGCCGTCGGCACGGCTCCAGCCCGCGGCATGGGTCGCGCCCGTGACCTCATGCAGCACCTGGCGGCTGCGCAGCGCCTGCAGCGCGGCCGTGATGGCCTGCGCGGCAAAGCGCACGTCGCTCACCAGCGCATCCACCGGCCGCACGGCCTGGCCCAGGCTTTCGGTGCCGCACAGGCCGCAACCGGTGCGCCCGGCCAGGCTGCGGCGCCGGTCCTTCAGGCCCGCAAACCGCGACGAGGCGATCTCCAGCTGCACCGTCAGGCCGTCGCACGACTCCACCACGTCCATGCCATAGACCTCGGCGGCCGAGGTGACGATGCCCTCGGTCAATGAAAAGCCCAGCGCAAAGTCTTCCAGATCGGCCGGCGTGGCCAGCATCACGGCATGCGACACGCCGTTGTATTCCAGCGCCACCGGCACCTCTTCGGCCACGCAGTCGCGCGCCTCAAAGCGCTGGCCGCGGCGCAGGCCGCTGGCGGCCACGCTGCGCGTGCCGGGGGGTGGGGTCAGGGGGGCGTCGCCGGGTTTCATTTCGCGCCGCCCGGCCGCCCGAAGGCGCGAAAGCCCCCCTGGGGGGCAGCAAACCACACGAAGTGGGTGAGCGTGGGGGTCGTCATGACCTTCATTTTGCCGGTACAGCAGCGTCTGCGCCAACGAACCGGGCAGCGTCCAGCAGCCCCAGCTGTTCACGGTTGAAGCGCGAATACGCGCGCTGCCATTCAGACGGCTGCGCCACCGGCATGACCTGCACCGCCGTGACCTTGTATTCAGGGCAGTTGGTGGCCCAGTCGGAGCTGTCGGTGGTGATCACGTTGGCGCCCGATTCAGGGAAGTGGAACGTGGTGTAGACCAC
>JBEIPU010000108.1:0-13981 GCA_040376925.1 Caenimonas sp.
CCCAAGCTGCGCGAGCGCGCGCAGCAGCTGGCCGGCACCATGAGCGGCGGCGAGCAGCAGATGGTGGCCGTGGCCCGCGCCATGATGAGCGCGCCGCGCCTGCTGATGCTCGACGAGCCGTCGCTCGGCCTGGCGCCGCGCATGGTCGATGAACTGCTGGCGATGGCGCGGCGCATTGCCGATGCCGGCACAACGGTGCTGATGGTGGAGCAGAACGTGAAGAAGGCCCTGGCCGTGGCCGACCGCGGCTATGTGCTGGAGCGCGGCACGCTGGTGGCCAGCGGGCCCGCGAAGCTGCTGGCCCGGTCCACCGTGGTGCGTGAAGCCTACCTGGGTGCGGCCAGTGCCGACACCACGACAGCCGCCAAGGCCTTGAATCAACCCACCCACCCCACCGCCCGGGCCGAGCCCGAACGTGTGTCCTGAGGAGTCTTTATGTCTGATCTGTCCATGCTCATCAACGGCCTGAAAGTCACGGCCGAAAAGAACGCCACCTTCGAGCGGCGCAACCCGCTGGATGGCACTGTCGCCACGCGCGCGCCCGCTGCCTCACCGGCTGATGCGGTGATGGCGGTGGAAGCTGCCGCCGAAGCATTCCGCACCTGGAGCGAGACCGGCCCCAACGAGCGCCGCGGCCTGCTCCTGAAGGCCGCCGACAAGCTGGAGGCCAAGCTGCCGCAGTTCATTGACGCCGTGGCCGCAGAGACCGGCGCCACCGGCATGTGGGCCGGCTTCAATGTGATGCTGGCCGCCGGCATGATCCGCGAGGCGGCGTCCATGACCACGCAGGTGGCGGGCGAGGTGATCCCCTCGGACGTGCCGGGCTCGCTGGCCATGGGCATACGCCAGCCCGCGGGCGTGGTGCTGGGCATTGCGCCGTGGAACGCGCCCATCATCCTGGGCGTGCGCGCCATTGCCACGCCTCTGGCCTGCGGCAACACGGTCATTTTGAAAGGCAGCGAGAACTGCCCGCGCACCCACCAGCTGATTGTGGAAGCCTTCCAGGAAGCGGGCCTGCCCGCAGGTGTCGTCAACTACATCACCAACGCACCGGCCGACGCGGGCGCGGTGGTGGAGGCCATGGTGGCGCACCCGGCGGTGCGCCGCGTGAACTTCACCGGCTCCACCAAGGTGGGCAAGATCATCGCCATGACCTGCGCCAAATACCTGAAGCCCGTGGTGCTGGAGCTGGGCGGCAAGGCACCGCTGGTGGTGCTGGACGACGCCGACATTGACGACGCGGTCAACGGCGCGGCGTTCGGCTGCTTTGCCAACAGCGGGCAGATCTGCATGAGCACCGAACGCATCATCGTGGACCAGAAAATCGCAGACGAGTTTGTCAAGCGCTTTGCCGACAAGGCGAAGAACCTCCCCGTGGGCGACCCGCGCAAGCCCGACCCTGTGGTGCTGGGCAGCGTGATCGGCATGAGCACGGTGGAGCACTGCAACGCGCTGATCGACGACGCGCTGGCCAAAGGCGCCAAGCTGCTGTGCGGCGGCAAGAGCGACACCACGCTGATGCCCGCCACGCTGCTGGACCATGTGACGCCGGCCATGCGCATCTACCACGAGGAAACCTTTGGCCCGGTGAAGGCCATCGTGCGCGTGCGCAACACCGAAGAGGCCATTGCCTGCGCGAACGACAACGAATACGGCCTGTCAGCCGCCGTATTCGGCAAGGACATTGCGCGCGCCTTCAACGTGGCGCGCAAGATCGACAGCGGCATCTGCCATGTGAACGCACCCACGGTGCACGACGAAGCGCAGATGCCGTTCGGCGGCGTCAAGGGTTCAGGCATCGGCCGCTTTGGCGGCAAGGCCGGCATTGCGGAATTTACCGAGCTGCGCTGGGTGACGGTGCAGACGACGCCGCGGCACTATCCGTTCTAGACAAGCCTGTCATGCCGGGCTTGACCCGGCATCCATCATGGCGCGGTGAGCTGCTCCAACCGCATCAGATAGTGCATTGCGTGCGGCGCATCCATGCCGCACATTTCTGCCGATGGCATCAGCTGTGAGCACACGGCCGGCCGCCCGTCTTGCCCGAAAATAAGGCAGCGGTTGTCATCGTCCAGCTGCACGCAGCGTACCCCCGCCGGCTTGCCCTGCGGCATGCCGGGAATGGGGGAGCTGATGGACGGTGCGATGCAGCAGGCGCCGCAGCCGGGACGGCAATCCATGGTGCCCAGGTTCAGGCGGTGCTCAGGCGCCCGGCGGCCCAGATCACCTGGTCGATCACGGCCTGCACGCTTTTCCGGGCGCGCTCTTCTTTCAGGGCGCCGGTGTCGTCAAACGCATCACCGGCGCGGCCCAGCGCAAAGTTTTTGGGTGCCAGCCAGCATTCCAGGTTGATCAGCAGCGGTGCCAGGTGGCTTTGCGAGCGCAGGCCGCCCAGGGCGCCGGGCGACGCGCTGAGCACGCCCACCACCTTGCCGCGCGTGGACTTGAAACCGTCTGTCCAGTCCGGGTTGCCCTTGACGGGGCTGGACACCCAGTCGAGCGTGTTCTTGAGCAGGGCGGGGTAGCTGGCGTTGTATTCGGGCGTGCAGATGATCCAGGCCGGGTGGTCGTGCATCAGCTGCTTCAGGCGGATCACATCGGCCGGCGTGCCCTGTGCCTCCAGGTCGGCGTTGTACATGGGCACGTCGAAATCGGCGAGTTCGATGTGGGTGACATCCGCGCCGCTGGCGGTAGCCATGGCGGCGGTCACGCGGGCCAGCTTGCGGTTGAAGGAGTTCTGGCGGGTGCTGCCCGCAAAGACGAGGAGTTTCATGACCTTGATTGCAACACAGGGCCGCGCAGGATTCCTGCGGTGTTTTTCGGCGGCCGGTTAAAATGTACAAAACTCCTGATTTGTACAGAATGCATGTCCTGCCTTTGAGTGAATTTCGCGCCAACGCGTCCGCCATGCTGGACCTGGTGGCGCAAGGTGAGACCGTGCGCATCATGCGCCACGGAAAACCCGTGGCCGACCTGGTGCCGGTGCGCGATGAGCAGCCCCTGCGCCAGCCCAGCTGGAAGCAGCCCTTTGAGCCGGTGCAGCTGCCGCCGCATGCGTCACTGTCGCAGGCGGTGCTGGATGAGCGTGACGAGGCCACATGGTGACCGCACGCGCCGACGCCCGGCCTGTGCGCTACCCCACCGGTGGCATGGCCACACGTGTGACCGCGCGCGACGGCGGCTTGCGAATGATGTTCGACGCTTCGGCTCTGACTAAGCGCTATGCGGCCGAACCTGGGCGTGAGCGCATACTTGCATTGTTTGGCGCGGCTGACGAACTCATGGTGGCGACCCATTGCCAGACGGAGGTGGCGTCGGCCCTGCTGCGCCGGCGCCGCGAAGGTGTATTGCCTCAGGAAGAGTTTGACCGCGTCTGGGGTGCGGCCCAGCGCGACGTGGCCGACATGACGCGCGTGCCGCTGGACGAGCATGTGGAGCGCTTCGCGTTTGCGGCCATGGAGCATGGCCCGCTGCGCGGCATGGACGCGCTGCACATCGGCAGCGCGCTGGTGGCGCGCGTGGATCTGTTTGTGACGGCGGACCGCCGTCAGGCGCAGGTGGCCCGCGGGCTGGGCCTGCCGACCGAGCTGGTAAACGGCGACCCGACGCCGGGCGCAACTGTTGTGACGATATGAACTACCCCGAAGAATTTGACGTGATCGTGGTCGGCGGCGGTCACGCCGGGACCGAGGCGGCGCTGGCTGCCGCGCGCATGGGCGCGAAAACCTTGCTGCTGTCGCACAACATCGAGACGCTGGGCCAGATGAGCTGCAACCCCAGCATCGGCGGCATCGGCAAGGGCCACCTGGTCAAGGAGGTGGACGCGCTGGGCGGCGCCATGGGCATTGCCACGGACGAGGGCGGCATCCAGTTCCGCATCCTCAACAGCTCCAAGGGCCCGGCCGTGCGCGCCACCCGGGCGCAGGCCGACCGCATTTTGTACAAGGCTGCGATCCGCCGCCGGCTGGAAAACCAGCCCAACCTCACGCTCTTCCAGCAGGCGGTGGACGACCTGATGGTGGAGGGTGACAGGGTGGTGGGTGCGGTGACGCAGGTGGGCATCCGCTTTCGCGGGCGTACCGTGGTGCTGACGGCCGGGACCTTCCTGGACGGCAAGATCCATGTGGGGCTGAACAACTACGCGGCCGGCCGGGCAGGGGACCCGCCGGCGGTGTCGCTGAGCGCGCGGCTCAAGGAACTGAAGCTGCCGCAGGGCCGGCTGAAAACCGGCACCCCGCCGCGGCTGGACGGCCGCACCATCGACTTTTCGCAATGCACCGAGCAACCCGGTGACGGCATGCCCGGTGGGCTGCCGGGCAACATCCCGGTGTTCAGCTTCATGGGCAACTCGGCCATGCACCCGCAGCAGATGCCGTGCTGGATCACCCACACCAACGAACGCACGCACGAGATCATCCGCTCCGGCTTTGACCGCAGCCCCATGTTCACCGGCAAGATCGAAGGCGTGGGCCCGCGTTACTGCCCGAGCGTGGAAGACAAGATCAACCGCTTTGCCGACAAGGACAGCCACCAGATCTTTCTGGAGCCCGAAGGCCTGACCACCAACGAGTATTACCCCAACGGCATCAGCACCAGCCTGCCGTTTGACATCCAGTACCAGCTGGTGCGGTCGATGAAGGGGCTGGAGAACGCCCACATCCTGCGGCCGGGCTATGCGATTGAGTACGACTACTTTGACCCGCGCTCGCTCAAAAGCAGCTTTGAGACGAAGCAGATCAACGGCCTGTTCTTCGCCGGACAGATCAATGGCACCACGGGGTATGAAGAGGCGGCGGCCCAGGGGCTGTTCGCCGGCATCAACGCCGCACTGCAGTGCCGGGGTGAAGATGCCTGGTTGCCGCGGCGGGACGAAGCCTACCTGGGTGTGTTGGTGGATGACCTGATCACCAAGGGCGTGACCGAGCCGTACCGCATGTTCACCAGCCGGGC
This sequence comes from Caenimonas sp., assembly GCA_040376925.1. Classification (GTDB taxonomy): domain Bacteria; phylum Pseudomonadota; class Gammaproteobacteria; order Burkholderiales; family Burkholderiaceae_C; genus RAM1. The sequence continues at coordinate 4,951 of JBEIPU010000108.1, forward strand.
GGAGTTCCGCCTGCAGCTGCGCGAAGACAACGCCGACATGCGCCTGACCGAAGCCGGGCGCAAGCTGGGGTTGGTGGATGACGCGCGGTGGGATGCGTTCAGCCGCAAGCGCGACGCTGTTTCACGTGAAACAGCGCGGCTGGCGGCTACCTGGGTCAACCCGCGCAACCTGCCGGCGGCGGAATCCGAGCGGGTCCTGGGCAAAGCCATCGAGCATGAATACAACCTGGCCGACCTGTTGCGCCGGCCCGACGTGACCTATGCCGGGCTGATGAGCCTGGACGGCGGCCGGTACGCCACACAAGATGTTTCACGTGAAACACTGGGCGACCTGGCCGAACCGGTGATCGAGCAGATCGAGATTGCAGCCAAGTATTCCGGCTACATCGACCGGCAAAAGGGTGAGGTCGAGCGCGCCGCCTACTACGAGAACCTCAAACTCCCGGCCGACCTGGACTACACACAGGTGGCGGCGCTGAGCTTTGAGGTCAGGCAAAAGCTCAACAAGCACCGGCCTGAAACCCTGGGCCTCGCGTCCCGTATCTCGGGCGTGACGCCCGCGGCTATCTCGTTGCTGTTGGTCCACCTGAAAAAGAGCAAGTTCAAAGGCTTTGACACCCAGCCGGCCAACGACGCAGACAAGGCGGTAGCGTGACGGCGCTGGAAGCCGGGCTGCGCGAAGGTCTGCGCGATTTGGGGCTGAGCCTGACCGACGTGCAAGTCGGCCAGCTGCTGGACTACCTGGGCCTGATCGCCAAATGGACCAAGGTCTACAACCTGACTGCCGTGCGCGACCCGCAGGAAATGCTGACCCACCACCTGCTGGACAGCCTGGCCGCCATCCGCCCGCTGCGCCGCCACACGGAAAGCCAGGCCATCCGCTTGCTGGATGTCGGCTCCGGCGCCGGCTTGCCCGGCGTGGTGATTGCCATCTGCTGCCCGGAGATCGCGGTGAGCTGCGTGGACACAGTCGCCAAAAAGGCGGCTTTCATCCAGCAGGTGGCCGTCACCCTGAGGCTGCCCAACCTGCAGGGTGTTCACGCCCGGGTCGAGAGCCTGACCGGCCCGTTCGACGTGATCAGCTCCCGGGCCTTTGCCTCGCTGGCGGATTTTGTGAACTGGTCCGGCGGCGCGCTGGGGCAGGGCGGCGCCTGGCTGGCCATGAAGGGCAAGCACCCGGCGGACGAGATCGCCGCGCTGCCCCCGCAGGTGCAGATGTTTCACGTGGAACAGCTGGCCGTGCCGGGGTTGGGTGCCGAGCGCTGCATTGTGTGGCTGCGCCGCACCGCAGACAGCGCGCCGGTGTAACGTAAACTCGGTCCCTCGCGCCTTGCGCGTTCACCGGGGGATTCCATGTTTGGCATTGCAGACTACGGCGCATTCGTCGCCGCGATCATCATTTTTCTGGCGATTCCGGGCCCCGGGAATCTGGCGCTCATCACCTCCACCAGCAAAGGCGGCATCGCGGGCGGCCTGGGCGCCACCTTGGGCGTGATTGCCGGTGACCAGGTTCTGATGTGGATGGCGGTGGGCGGGGTGGCTGCGCTGCTGGTGGCGTACCCCGCGGCATTCAGCGCAGTGCAGTGGCTGGGCGCGGCCTACCTGGCCTGGCTTGGCTTGCGGATGCTGACGGCCAAGCCCGGCGCCGCCCCGGTGCTGAACATCCAGCCGCGCCACTATTTCAAGCAGGCGCTGCTGATCACGCTGCTCAACCCCAAGGCCATCGTTTTCTACATGGCGTTCTTCCCGCTGTTTGTGGACCCGGCCCGCCATCAGGGCCTGCTGACCTTTGGCGTGATGGCGCTGACCATCGCGGTGCTGACCTTTGCCTACGGCCTGGGTGCCACGCTGCTCACGCACTTTCTGGCCGAGCGCATGCGTGCCAACCCTCTTGTCGGGCGCATCCTTGAAAAGGTGGCCGGCGTGTTCCTGATCGGCTTTGGCGTCAAGCTGGCCATTTCCAAGTAAATCCAGATGGCCAAAATCTTTTGCGTTGCCAACCAGAAGGGCGGCGTCGGCAAGACAACCACGACGGTCAATCTGGCCGCCGGGCTGGCCAAAATCGGCCAGCGTGTGCTGATGATCGACCTGGACCCGCAGGGCAACGCCACCATGGGCTCGGGTGTGGACAAGCGCAAGCTTGAGCTCACGGTGTACGACGTGCTGCTGGAATCGGCCTCCATCAAGGAGGCCGCGGCGTTCTCTGACAAATGCGGCTACCACGTGCTGGGCGCTAACCGCGAGCTGGCCGGCGCCGAGGTGGAGCTGGTCGATGTGGAGCGGCGCGAAAAGCGCCTGAAGCTCGCGCTGACCGAGGTGGATGCCGACTACGATTTCATCCTGATCGACTGCCCGCCATCCCTGAGCATGCTGACCCTCAACGGCCTGTGCTGCGCCCACGGCGTGATCGTGCCCATGCAGTGCGAATACTTTGCGCTGGAGGGGCTGACCGACCTGGTCAACACCATCAAGCAGGTGCATGCCAACCTCAACCCCGACCTGCAGATCATCGGCCTGCTGCGCGTGATGTTTGACCCGCGCATCACGCTGCAGCAAAACGTGAGCGACCAGCTCAAGGCCCACTTTGGCGACAAGGTGTTCGACACCGTGATCCCGCGCAATGTGCGCCTGGCTGAGGCGCCCAGCTACGGCCTGCCCGGCGTGGTGTTTGACCCGGCGGCCAAGGGCAGCCAGGCGTTTGTGGAATTCGCGACCGAGATGGTCGAGCGCATCCGCAAAATGTAATGCACCTGATAAGCACTGCGCTATCAAAACAATAGCAATGAAGCCTTCCAACGTCCTGATCCTGCCCGGCTGGCAAAACAGCGGGCCGCAGCACTGGCAAAGCCTGTGGGAACGCAAGCACGGTTATGTGCGCGTGGAGCAGCACGACTGGGACCACCCCCTGCGCGGCGACTGGATTGCGCGGCTGGAAGACGTCGTGCTGTCGCATGACGAACCCGTGGTGCTGGTGGCCCACAGCCTGGGCTGCATGCTCACCGCGGCCTGGGCGGCGGTCAGCCAGAACACCCACCGCGTCAAGGGCGCGCTGCTGGTCGCGCCCGGTGACCCGGAGCGCGAGGACCTGCGCGCCGCGCTGCACAGCTGGGTGCCGGTGGAGCTGGCCCGCCTGCCGTTCACCAGCGTGCTGCTGGGCAGCCGCACCGACCCGTTCTGCGCGATCGAGCGCTCGCGCCTGTTTGCCCATTGCTGGGGCTCGCAGTTCATGGACTATGGCGATTGCGGCCACATCAACGCCGACTCCGGCCTGGGCAGCTGGCCCGAGGGCCACGTGCTTTTGCAGGATCTGATGAAAGACTAGAAGAAGATGGCCACCAAGAAACCCAAGGGCCTCGGCCGCGGACTCGAAGCCCTGCTGGGCCCCAAAGTCGATGAATCGGTTGCGGACAACCAGCCGTCCAACCCCGGTCTGCCCGCGTCGCTACGGCTGACCGACATGGTGCCCGGCATGTACCAGCCGCGCACCCGCATGGACGAAGGCGCGCTGTACGAGCTGGCCGAGAGCATCAAGGCGCAGGGCATCATGCAGCCGATACTCGTTCGCAAGCTGCCCAACGGCGACGCCTCAGGCGCCAACGCCGGCAAATACGAAATCATCGCGGGCGAACGGCGCTTTCGCGCGGCCAAACTGGCGGGGCTGGACAGCGTGCCCGTGCTGGTGCGCGACGTGCCCAACGAAGCCGCCGCGGCCATGGCGCTGATTGAAAACATCCAGCGCGAGGACCTGAACCCGCTGGAAGAGGCCCAAGGCCTGCAACGCCTGATCAAGGAGTTTGGGCTCACACACGAGCTGGCCGCCCAGGCCGTGGGCCGCTCGCGCAGCGCCGCCAGCAACCTGCTGCGCCTGCTGAACCTGGCTGACCCGGTGCAGACCATGCTGATGGCCGGCGACATCGACATGGGCCACGCGCGGGCCCTGCTGGCGCTGGACCGCGCCGCCCAGATCACGGCGGCCAGCCAGATCGCCGCCAGGAAGATGTCGGTGCGCGAAGCTGAAAGCCTGGTCAAGAAGCTGGGGGCTGAATTCAACCTGGTCTCACCCAAGCCCAAAAAGGAAAAGTCGCGCGACCTGAAGCGGCTGGAAGAAGAGCTGTCTGACCTGCTCACGGCCGAGGTAGAGGTGCGCGTGAAAAAGCGCGTCAAGCGCCACGGCCGCACCGAGGAGATGGGCGAGCTGGCGATCCACTTTGGCTCGCTCGATGAGCTGAACGGGTTGATCGACAAGCTCAGGGCTTGAATCATAGAAATAAATAGATATTTCTTCTTACAATTAGCGCGCCGTAATAAGCGGTTTTGCCTAATTCAAGGAGAAATATCTGATGTTGAAAGCCGTACTGGCCGGGGCCGCTGCCCTGGCAATGCTGAGTGGCTGCGCCACGCCCGAAGTGGTGCAGGCCAAACAGGCCCGTGACACCGACATGACCTGCCCCCAGCTCAAGTCGGCTTATGCCGAAGCCATGGACTTTGAAAACAAGGCCCGCAAGGAACGCGGCGTGACCGGCACCAATGTGGCGGCAGCCCTGTTCTTCTGGCCCGCCATGATCGGCACCTACAAGAACACCGAAGAAGCCATCGAGGCCGCGAAAGAGCGCCAGAAACACCTGGAGAAGGTGGCCGCGGGCAAGAACTGCCAGATCATCTGACCCGGGCGCCCCGGTACCCACACGAGCCGCAGGAATGCGGCTCTTTTTCATGGACGGCACAATGCGGCCCATGCGAATCTGCACTGCCTTGCTTTTGACGCTGACGCTGGTCGCACCTGTTCTGGCGCAGGACGGCGGCCTGCCCACCAACGCATTCAACGACCCGTTCGTACAGGTCACGTCCGCCACCCCCGGCTGTCCCGTACCCGAAGGCCCGCTGTACACCGCGCAGGAGGCGCGCGACGCGGCGCATGTGCGCTCGCACCATGGCACCAGCTGCTACCGTTCGGGCCGCTGCAGGCTGCCCAACTCCTACCTGTATGACGCCGAGCTGATCCCGCGCGTGGTGCAGTACATCCGGCTGGACGACCGCTTTGCCAACACCAGCGTGTGGGTGGTGGGCGAGCGCCGGCTGGTATCGCTGATGGGCTGCGTCAGCTCGCGTGAACAGGCCGACGCGCTGGAAAAGGCCGTGCTGCTGGTGGACGACGTGATGGGCGTCATCAACTACCTCGCGGTGCCGGGCGAGGCGCCGCGTTACCCCGTGCGCAAGTAACAGTTCAGCAACAAGCGCACGTTTGGTCACAGGTTAAGAAAAAGCCTGTGTGCGAGCGCCGCGCTGGAGTGACACCCCGATACAAGGGCCGCCAAAGCGGCCCTTTTTTCTGGCGCGCGCGTCTGTACGCCAACGCACGCCCGGCGTGAAAAGCTTGTAGGACGAAGACGATGGTTTCCCCGAAACCAACCTCGTCTGGAGTCTTCATGCAACGCCGAAACTTCCTCGTGGGCTCGTCAGCCCTGTCACTGGGCTCCCTCTACCCCTTGTCAGCGCGCGCGCAGACCAGCTGTGTGACGCCGCCAGCCGCCGCCGGCATCGATGTGGTGGCTGAAATCAAGGCGCTGCGCATTCCCACCGGCCCATATGCAGGGGGCTACGAAATTGCCCCCAACGGCCGGCTGAACTGGTACTTCACACAGTTGGGCCTCCTGCCCATCGTGCAGTTTTTGAGCCCCGCCGACCTGGAGACCTACATCCGCACCTACCTGGACCTGTACCTGCGCAGCCTGACCAGCGCCTATACCATCGACGACATTGACCTTCCGTTTGGCCGCGCCAACACGGCCGCCTTTGTCAAAGTACCGTCGGACTCCGACGACTCCTACGCCGCCACCTTTTTGTCATTGGCAGTGCGCTACGTGCGCGCCAGCCGCAACTGGACCTGGTGGGAATCCAACAAGGCACGCCTGAAGGACATCGCCTACCGCAACCTCGCGCTCACAGCCAAGACCACTGGGCTCACGTCGGTGTTCCAGGCGCCGCGCAGCCAGACCAACTCCATTGGCTACCTCATGGACAACTGCGAGGGTTACCGCGGCCTGCGCGACTTTGCGTCGCTGCTGCGCGAGCGTGGTGAAGTGACCGATGCCAACTACTACGACCTGCTGGCCGCCAATGCAGCCGGCGGCATCGTGGCCCGGCTGTACAGCACGGTCAAGGCGGCTTTCTTGCCCAGCGACGCGGCCACCACCCCCGAAGCCTCGTTCTACCCCGGCACCACCTGCCAGGTGTTCCCGCAGGCGTTTGGCGTGGTGGAGCTGGCGCCGCTGTTTGACGCCGGCTGGAAGCACCTGAACATCCACAGCCCCGGCTGGGAGGACGGGCGCCACAACCCCTTTGCCTGGGCTGTACTGGGCTATGTGGCGGCACGGCGCGGCCAGCATGCGCTGGCACGCGCACAGATGGCGTCCATTGAAAAGGCCTTTGTGGCCAACCGCGCGCTGGTCACCATCAACGAGCTCGGTTTTTACCGGCGGACCCAATCGGTGCTGGCCGGCGGTGTGGACGTGTGAACGCGCACCGATCATCTACACCCGCGTCTGTGGGCCAGCGCGCAGAGCCGCCGCGCGGATGCGCCCATCATGGGGCAGGCAGATGGACTGCCCCATGAAGGACCTTATCGACCAGTCCCTGGCCAACACGGTGATTGCCGCGCTGCCGGCGCGCGCGCGCCAGAACCTGCTGGCGGACGCGCGCTTTGTGGAAATGCGCGCACCCGCCGTGCTGGCCCGCGCCGGCACGCCAATGGACCACGCCTGGTTCCCCACCACGGGCGTGATCTCGGTGCTGACGCCGCAGGCCCACGGGCGCACGCTGGAGATCGACATGATCGGCTTTGAAAGCGTGCTGGACGCCGGCTGCGCGCTGGGCGTGACCGCGCCGGCGTTCGATGCCGAGGTGCAGGTCACCGGGCATGCCTGGTGTATTGAAACGAAGGCGCTGGCGGCGCACATGCAGGCCAGCACCCTCCTGCGCAACGCGCTGGTGCGCCGGCTGTACCTGTCGCTGGCCAAGGTGGCGCAGCGCTCGGTGTGCAGCAGCTTTCACACGCTACAGCAGCAGCTGTGCCGCTGGCTGCTGATGAGCCAGGACCGTTCGGGCTCGCCCGATGTGCTGATGACGCATGAACGCCTGGCGCGGCTGCTGGGCGTGCGCCGTGCGGGCGTGAGCACGGCGGCGGGGCTGCTGCAGGCCGCGGGGCTGATCCGCTACACACGCGGCCACATCCTGGTGCTGGACCGCCGCGGCCTGCTGGCCGGCGCATGCGACTGCTATGCGCAGGACCTGGCCACGCAGGATGCGCTGGCCGGCGCGCCGGCGCTGCGGCTTACAGGCTGAAAATCTTGCCCGGGTTCATGATGTTCTTCGGGTCCAGCGCGCGCTTGATGGTGCGCATCATGTCCACCGCGCCGGCGCCGGCCTCGGTCACCAGGAAGTCCATCTTGTGCAGGCCCACGCCGTGCTCGCCGGTGCAGGTGCCTTCCAGGCTCAGCGCGCGCGTCACGAGCTTGTGGTTCAGCTCTTCGGCAATCTCGCGCTCTTTGGGGATGGTGGGGTCCAGCAAATAGCCGAAGTGGAAGTTGCCGTCGCCCACGTGGCCGACCAGGAAGTACGGGATGCCCGACGCATCGGCCTCGGCCACGGAATCGAGCAGGCAGTCGGCCAGGCGGCTGATGGGCACGCAGGTGTCGGTGCTGATGGCGCGGCAGCCGGGGCGGCTCTGGATGGCGGCAAAGTAGGCGTTGTGCCGTGCGGTCCACAGGCGCGTGCGCTCCTCGGGCGTCACGGCCCATTCAAAGGCATTGCCGCCGAATTCGCTGGCGATCTCCTGCACGGTCTCGGCCTGCTCCTTCACGCCCGCTGGCGAGCCGTGGAACTCCATGAGCAGCATGGGCTCTTCGCGCAGGCCGAGCTTGCTGTGCGCATTCACCATTCGCACGGTGTTGTGGTCGATCAGCTCCACGCGCGCAATCGGCACGCCCAGCTGGATCACCTGGATCACGGTGCGCACGGCCGCCTCAATGCTCGGGAACGAGCAGATCGCCGCGCTGATGGCCTCGGGCAGCGGGTAAATGCGCAGCGTGATCTCGGTGATCACGCCCAGCGTGCCTTCGCTGCCCACCATCAGGCGCGTGAGGTCATAACCGGCTGAGGATTTCTTGGCGCGCGTGCCGGTGCGGATGACCTCACCGCTGGCCGTCACCACCTCCAGGCCCAGCACGTTCTCGCGCATGGTGCCGTAGCGCACGGCATTCGTGCCGCTGGCGCGCGTGGCGCTCATGCCGCCGATGGTGGCGTCCGCGCCCGGGTCGATGGGGAAGAACAGGCCGGTGGACTTGATCTCTTCGTTGAGGGCCTTGCGCGTCACGCCGGCCTGCACCGTCACCGTGAGGTCTTCGGCATTGATGCTCAGCACCTTGTTCATGCGGCTCACGTCAATGCTGATGCCGCCCTGCACGGCCAGCAGGTGGCCCTCCAGCGACGAGCCCACGCCAAACGGAATGACCGGCACGCTGTGCTCGCTGGCCAGCTTCACGGCGTCGGCCACGTCGGCCGTGCTTTCGGCAAAGACCACGGCCGCAGGGGGCGGCGCCTCAAACGACGATTCGTCACGCCCGTGCTGCTCGCGTACTGCCAGGGCGGTAGAGCAGTTGGCGCCAAAGCGCGCCTTCAATGCCGCGATCAGCGCGTCGGGCACATTGCGCTGGTGGATTTCAGGAATCAGGTGGGCGGCTTGGGTGGGGGCGTTCATGGGTGTCTCCGGCGGGTGAGGGTGCAGTTTACGCCCGTTGCCCTTTGGACAGCAGCCCCTGCAATGAGCAAAAAAGCATCAGTCATGTACAATAAAACGTACAACTACCGCTTGTTCATCATGGATGCCATCACCTATTCCGCCGCGCGCGCCAACCTCGCCTCCACCATGACCCGTGTCTGCGAGGACCACGAGCCGCTCATCATCACGCGCAACAGCGAGCAATCGGTGGTGATGCTCTCGCTGGAAGATTACAAGGCGCTTGAAGAGACGGCG
>JBEIPU010000083.1:0-17069 GCA_040376925.1 Caenimonas sp.
CCCTGCTCCACCCATTCACGCGCGGCCTTGTCCAGGCTGCCGTGGTGCAGCGCGATCTGGCCCGCCCATTCGGGGCGGCGCTCCAGCAGCAGCTGGTACCAGATCTCGGCCTGCGAGCGCACATTGGTGAACACCAGCGTGGTGCCGGACTTTTCAATCTCTTCCACCACCGGGTCGCGCATGCGTGCGCCCAGGTGGCCGGCCCAGGAATACTTGCCCGGGTCGGGCGGGATCAGCGTGTCGATCACCAGGGCCTTGTCGACTCGGCCTTGCACCAGTTGCGCACCCGGACCACACAAGACATCCATGGCGTCGCCCAGATTGCCCAAGGTTGCGCTCAGCCCCCACACCACCAGCGCCGGATTGAACTGGCGCAGGCGCGCCAGCGCCAGCTGCACCTGCACACCGCGCTTGCTACCGATCAGCTCGTGCCATTCATCGCACACCACGTACTGCACGCCCTGCAGTTCGTCGCGTGCGTTTTCGCGGCTGAGCATCAGGCTCAATGATTCAGGCGTGGTGACCAGCGCCGTGGGAAAGCGCCGGTCCTGGCGTGCGCGCTCGGCCGATGGTGTGTCGCCCGTGCGCTGGCCCACGGTCCAACTGGGCGCCAGGTCACGCAGCGGCTCGGCCAGCGCCCGTGTGGTGTCAGCCGCCAGCGCGCGCATGGGGGTGAGCCACACCACACGCAAGGGTTCAGCGGCACGCGCAGGCGGGTGGCGCTGCAGCAGCGCGTCCAGCATGCCCAGCCACACCGCGTAGGTCTTGCCTGAGCCTGTGGTGGCATGCAGCAGGCCGCTGCGCCCCTGCGCCACGGCGGCCCACACCTCGCGCTGGAAGGCGAATGCCTGCCAGCCCCGCGCGGCCATCCAGGCCGCCGACGGCGTCAACGGCATCGGGCGGGCGCGGCTCATCCCATGCTTCGCACGGCGCGGCCACCGCGGCGGCGGTCGGCACGCGGCAGTGCATCAGCCTGCAGCACCAGCTGGTCGGCGCGCTGCTGCAGCACGTCCAGCGCGCGGTCCAGTTGGGTGACCTGCGCGTCGTCCAGCAGCGCCAGCAGCTCGTGGTTGATGTCGCGTACCAGCGGAAACATGGCGTCGTGCAGCGCCGCGCCTTCGGGCGTCAATGCCAGCATGGCCTGGCGGCGGTCGCCCGGTTGGGTCTGGCGGTGCACCAGCCCCTTGGCCACCAGCGACGTGACGGCCCGTGATGTGCGCGCACGGTCCAGCTGCGCGCGTTCGGCCAGCTGCGACGACAGCAGGCCGGATTCATGCGCCAGCGCGGCCAGCACGCGCCATTCGCGCCGGGTGATGCCAAAGCGCCCCTCGCACAGGCGGATCACCATGCTGCCCGCCACGCCCAGCAGGCGGTTGATGCGGTACAGCAGCAGATCGTCCAGCGCGGTGGGGCTGGCAAGTCGGCTGGCGGCAGGGGGTTCAGGGTTTACCAAGGGAATGATTGATTAGAACAATCAATTGTCCGGCGTCTACAGTGAGGCTGCAACTTGCCCGGCCCATTGACCGGACCACGAGGAGACAACCCCATGCGCAACAGACGAATCCTGGCCGCAGCACTGCTGCTGGCCGCCAGCCCCTTCATGGCCCTGCCCGCTGCGGCACAAGACAAGCCGCCGCTGAAGATCCTGGTGGGCTTTCCGCCCGGGGGTTCGGCCGATGTGATTGCCCGCATGGTGGGTGACGCCATCCGCGACGACTTCAGTTCCGTCACGGTAGAAAACCGCCCCGGCGCCGGCGGGCGCATTGCGCTCATGGCTGTCAAGAACGCCAAGGCCGACGGCCAGACCGTCATCATTTTGCCCAGCGGGCCCATGGTGTTGTTCCCGCACGTGTACAAAAAGCTCGACTACGACGCGGTGAAAGACTTCACCCCTATCTCGCAGATTGCGGCGTTCCAGTTTGGCGTGGTGTCGGGCCCGGCCACCGGCGCCAAAAACGTGGCCGAGATGCTGGCCAAGGCCAAGGCCGACCCGAAAGCCGCCACCTATGGGTCACCCGGCCTGGGCACGCTGCCGCACTTCATGGGTGTGCTGATGGAGCAAAGCGCGGGCGTGCCCTTTACCCATGTGCCGTTCCAGGGCGGTGCGCCTGCCAACACCGCCTTGCTGGGCGGGCACATCGGCTACAAATTTGACGTGGTGTCCGAAACCGCCGAGCTGCACCGCGGCGGCAAGGTGCGCATCATTGCCGTGACCGGCGACAAGCGCGACCCGCAGGTGCCTGAGGTACCCACGCTCAAGGAGTCGGGCGTCAACATGGTGGCCACCGCCTGGTTTGCCATGTATGGCCCCGCCGGCATGGCGCCTGACGCGCTTGCCCGGCTGGAGCGCGCAATGATGCGCGCCGTCAAGGCCCCGGCCATGCAGGACCGCATGGTGAAGCTGGGCTACGACCCCATTGGCTCCAACTCGGCCGATCTGGCCGCCGCACAGCGCGCCGACCTGGCCCGCTGGGAAAAGCCGATCAAGGCCACCGGCGTGAGCCTGGACTGACACACAAGGAATCATCTGCAATGAATGCACGCATACCCCGCCGCGCCCCTGTGCAGGCGCTTGTGGCCGCCCTGTTGCTGGCCGCCCTGCCCTGCGCCATGGCTCAGGCCTGGCCCACCAAGGCCGTCAAGATTCTGGTGGGCTCGCCGCCCGGCGGGCCGTCAGACATCACCGCGCGTCTGTATGCCGAGGCACTGACAAAACGCACCGGCAAACCCACGGTGGTAGAAAACCGCCCCGGCGCGGGTAACAACCTGGCCGCCGGCCTGGCGGCCAAGGCCGAGCCCGACGGGCACACGCTGGTGCTCAGCCCCGACACAGTGCTTACGGTCAACCCGCTGGTCTACGGCAACCAGGGCGGTTTTGATGCCCGCGCCGACCTGGTGTCGGCGTCCATCGCCACCAGCTTCAGCCAGATGCTGGTGTGCAACCCGTCGGTGGGCGTCAAGACCGCGGCCGATCTGGTGGCCAAGGCCAAGGCCGGCCGCGTGACCTATGGCTCGGGCGGCGCAGGCGTGCCCGGTCACCTGGCGGCCGAAATGTTTTTGCAGATCACCGGCGTGAAGATGGACCATGTGCCTTATCGCGGCCCCGCGCCCGCCACGTTGGCCGTGCTGTCGGGCGAGGTGAACTGCGGCTTTCTGGCCACGCCCACGGTGATCCAGCATGTGAAGGCGGGCAAGCTGGACGCGCTGGCCGTGTCGGCCGGCACGGCGTCGCCGCTGGCACCCGAAGTACCGACGCTTGCCAAAGCGCTGAACCAGCCGGGCCTGGACGTGAGCTTTCGCCTGGTGCTGCAGGTGGCCCGCGCAACGTCCGCGCCCGTGCTGGCCGAGATTGAACGCGCCACCATGGACATCATGAAAGACCCCGACGTGCGCACACGCCTGCAGGCCGCCGACCTGGTGGCGCTGGGCACCACCAGTGCGCAGGCGCAGCAGGTGCTGCAAGCCGAAATCGCGCGGTGGGAGCCGCTGGTGAAACGACTCGACCTGAAGGCAAATTAAGCAAGTGACCCGCCCCAACATCATCTTCATCGTTGCCGACGACCTGGGCTTTGCTGACCTGGGTTGCTACGGCGGACGCGCCCCGGTGTCACCGGTGCTGGACGCGCTGGCGGCCAATGGCATCCGCTTCACGCAGGGCTATTCCAATTCACCGGTGTGTTCGCCCACACGCTTTGCACTGATGACCGCGCGCTACCAGTACCGGCTGCGCGGCGCGGCCGAAGAGCCCATCAACAGCAAAAGCAAGGGCAGCACCACGCTGGGCCTGCCGCCGGACCACCCCACGCTGCCCTCGCTGCTGAACGGGGCGGGTTACCGCACGGCACTCATCGGCAAATGGCACCTGGGCTACCCGCCTGCGTTCGGCCCGTTGAAGTCTGGCTACGAAGAGTTCTTTGGCCCCATGTCAGGCGGGGTGGACTACTTCACCCACTGCAGCAGCAACGGAACGCACGATCTGTACTTTGGCGAAGACGAGCACCGCGAAGACGGCTACCTGACCGACCTGATCTCCAAACGCGCGGTGGACTATGTGAACCGCATGGCACCCGGCGCAAAGGACGGCACGCCGTTCTTTTTGAGCCTGCACTACACCGCGCCGCACTGGCCCTGGGAAACGCGTGACGACGAAGCGCTGGCGCAAGAGGTGAAGAACAACCTCTTTCACCTGCACGGCGGCAACATCCACACCTACCGCAAGATGATCCAGCACATGGACGAAGGCATAGGCTGGCTGATGGATGCGCTGCGCGCGCAGGGGCTGGACCGCGACACGCTGGTGGTGTTTACCAGCGACAACGGCGGCGAACGCTTCAGCGACAACTGGCCGCTGGTGGGCGGCAAGATGGACCTGACCGAAGGCGGCATCCGCGTGCCGTGGATTGCGCACTGGCCAGAGGCGATCGCGCCCGGCGGTGTGAGCGCCCAGCAGTGCATGACCATGGACTGGTCGGCCACGATGCTGGACGCAGCGGGTGTAGCTGCGTCCCCTGACCATGCGCTGGACGGTGTGTCGATGCTGCCCGTGCTGCGCGATGGTGCCCACCACTTTCACCGCCCGCTGCACTGGCGCATGAACCACCGAGGCCAGCGGGCGCTGCGCGACGGCGACTGGAAATACCTGCGGGTGGACGGCAACGACTACCTGTTCAACATCCCCGCCGACGAACGCGAGCGCGCCAACCTGGCCGCGCGCGAGCCTGAACGCCTGGCTGCGCTGCGCGCCGCGTGGGAGGCGTGGGACGCCACCATGCCGCCCATCCCCGGTGATGCGACCGTGAGCCTGGGCTATTCAGCCAAGGACATGCCGCAGCGTTAAGCTAGGGGGCGATGCAAAACCTTCACCGCTGGTTCCCGTTCCTGAAGTGGCCGCGGCCCGATGCGGCCCTGCTGCGCGGCGAAGTGGGCGCCAGCCTGACGGTGGCGGTGGTGATGATCCCGCAGTCCGTGGCTTATGCGGCGCTGGCTGGCATGCCGCTGGTGACCGGACTGTACGCCACGTTTTTGCCGATGCTGGTGGCCGTGATGTTTGGCAGCTCCACGCGGCTGTCGGTCGGTCCGTCGGCGCTGACCAGCGTGCTGGTAGGCGCGTCGCTCATCGGCCTGGCCGAGCCGGGCAGTGCGCAGTGGGTGTCACTGGCTGTGTGGCTGGCCTTGCTGGCCGGCGGCATCCAGCTGGCTTTGGGCGCGGGCGGTGCCAGCTGGGTGCTGAACCTGGTGAGCTCGCCGGTGCTCACCGGCTTCAGCCAGGCGGCGGCGCTTTTGATCATTGCGTCGCAGGTGCCGGCGCTGCTCGGGCTCAAGGGCGCAATACAGACGCTGTGGCAGGCGCCGCAGTTTGACCTGACGGCCATGGCCTTTGGCGTGGTGAGCCTGGCGCTGTTTGTGGCGGGCAAACGCTGGGTACCCAAGCTGCCCATGGTGCTGATCGTCATTGCCGTGGCAGCGGCGTTGAGCTGGTACAGCGGCTATTCAACCCGCGGTGCCGTCATCGGCGCGTTGCCGGTGGGCTTGCCTGCACCCTACTGGCCGGGCTGGCCCGGCTGGGACACCCTGAGCCTGCTGCTGGTGCCGGCAGCCGTGATCACGCTGGTCAGCTCGCTGGAGATGGCGTCCAGCGCCAAGATAGAAAGCCAGCACGACGCCAAACGCTGGGACGCCAGCCAGGACCTGGTGGGCCAGGGCCTGGGCAAGATCGTGTCGGGGCTGTCGGGCAGCTTTCCCACCAGCACGTCGTTCTCACGATCAGCCATCACCTTGTATGCGGGCGCCAAAACGGGGTGGGCCACGGTGTCGGCCACCGTGGTGGTGCTGCTGGTGCTGCTGCTGTTGACGCCCGCGCTGTCGCTTGTGCCGCGCGCGGTGCTGGCCGCGGTGGTGATTGCGGCCGTGGCCAGCCTGATCAAGCCGCGCCTGCTGCTGCGGCTGTGGAACATCAACCGCGTGGAAGCGGCCACGGCCTTCATCACCTTTGGCGTCACACTGCTGACGGCGCCGCGCATCTACTGGGGCGTGCTGACGGGTGTGCTGATGGGGCTGGCGCACTTTCTGTATTTGCGTCTGCACCCGCGCATCATCGAGGTGGGCCTGCACCCCGACGGCAGCCTGCGCGACCGCCACCTGTGGACGCTGGCGCCGCTGGCCCACCAGCTGTATGCGCTGCGTATGGACGACGAGCTGGACTTTGCCTCCGCCAGCGCGCTGGAGCGCGCCATCACCGAGCACCTGGCAGCCCACCCCGACGTGCAGCACGTCTGCCTGTTTGCCCAACCCATCAACCGCATTGACGCCACGGGGGTGGAAGTGTTCATGCAGCTGCGCGAACGGCTAGCCGGGCGCAACATCACACTGCACATCAGCGGCATCAAGCTGCCGGTGGAAAAAGTGCTGCGCCGGGCCGGGGCGCTGGATGACGGGCCGCTGCTGCGGATGTACCGCACGGATGTGGATGCGTTGCAGGCCTTCGGGCGCCTCAGCGCCTGAATTCATTGACTGGCGGTTGAGCGCCTGAACTCGTTTTACTGGCGCCCGCGCGCCAAGTCACGCCCGCGGGTTGTCCAGCACATACAGCAGCTTGTCAGGCCCGTGCGCGGGCACGCGCACTGCTCCCTGCATCGTCATGCCCAGGCGCTCCAGCAATTTGCATGAGCGCTGGTTGTGCGCCAGCGTGATGGCCAGGATGCGTGGTAGCGCCAGCGTGCTGAAGCCGTGGTTCACCACGGCCTGGGCCGACTCCAGCGCATAGCCGCGGCCCCGGCCTGCGGGCAGGAAGGCAAAGCCCAGGTCCGGGCCGTCCAGGCCATCGCGGCGCACCAGGCCGCACAGGCCGATGGGCTCATCGACGTACGGGTCGCGGGCGCGCAGGCTCACGCGGTACAGGCCGTAGCCCAGCCGGTCATACATGTCCAGCGGGCCCGTGCGCAGGTAGGTGAGCGCGTCGGCGCGCGTGCGTACCGCCTTGTCGCCGATGAAGGCCAGCCAATGCGGGTCGTTGACCAGCTTGATGATGAAGTCTGCGTCGTCCGGCGTGAGCCAGTCCAGCGACAGGCGTGCGGTGGTGGCAATGTTCATGGTGCGCGGCCTTGCCTCATGCGGTCAGTATCCAGCCTTCCAGTGGGTCCATATGGGCCGGCAGGCCGTAGCGCGGCGCGCCCTGCTGCCGTGCCCACGCAGCCTGCAGCAGGCACAACACGGCGTCCACGCTGTCCCCACTGGCATCGGCGGCCAGCGTATCACGCTGGGCGTGCGTCAGCTTCAAGCGGAAACCCTCAAGCGTGTAACCGTTTTCCAGCGCGGTCAGCAGGTCCTTGCGCGCAATCAGGCGCTCGGGCGTCTGTTTGGCGCGGTCGTCGCTCTTGTAGCTGCGGGTGCCCAGCACCTTGCGCGCCAGCAGGCCGGGGTAGGCCTCCAGCGCCACGCGCTGCGGGTCGCCGTCGTGCAGGCCCGGCAGGTGCACACCCGCTGCGCGCAGCAGCGGCACACCGGCGTGCAGCATCCAGGCCACGGGCGGGTTCACCCATTTCATGCTGGGGCTGGAGCCTGCGGGGCGGTCGGTGGCGCGGTGGGCAAATTTGCCGCCCACCGGGCGCGCATCGCAAAACGCGGCAAAGGTGTCGCGTATGGCGGGGCGGCTGAGCGATGCGTAATGGTCCATGCACGCGGCCCACTGCAGCGGCCAGCCCAGGTGCTGCACCAGCTCGCGCGGCAGGCCGAACGGAAAGTCAAAGCCACCCACCCAGGCCACGGGCTGCGCCAGCCAGGCGCCGAACGCGCTCAGCGATTCAATGCGCTCCAGCCGTGCCAACGTGACGCGCCCGCCCTGCTCGGCGCCCACCGCCACGACGATGGGTTTGCGCCGCGTGGGCGCGCTGGAAAAGTCGCAACCGATCAGCAGGGTCATGCCCCGGTCACCCCAACGCCAAAGCGGTGACGCCCACGGCAATCAGCGCGGCACCGGCAAGCCGCGCCGCACGGTCGCCCTCACCCAGCAAATGCCCGCCCAGCAGCGCGGCAAACAGCATCGACACCTCGCGCGCCGGCGCCACATGCGACAGCGGCGCCACCTTGACTGCATACAGCACCAGCACATACGACACCGGGCTGATGATGCCCACGAACACGGCGTACTTCCATTGCCGCTGCCACAGCACCCAGGCACCCGCACGGTCGCGCAGCACGGTGGGCACCAGCAGTACCAGGCGCAGCAGGTTGCCGATGTAGTCCAGCAGGATGGGGGACAGCAGAACGAACTTGACCGCGTAGCCGTCCACCACGGTGTACGACGCGATGAACGCGCCGGTGAGCAGGCCGTACACCATGCCCTTGCGCACCCGCGCGCGTTGTGCGGGGTCGTGCGATGCGCGCCACAGGCCGGGGCCGCCCGCAATCAAAAACACGCCCCCGATCACACCGGCAATGCCCAGCACACCCAGCGCCGAGATCTGCTCGCCCAGCAGCACGATGGCTGCAACGGACGACAGCAGCGGCCCGGAGCCGCGCGCCAACGGGTAGACGACCGTGAGGTCGGCCTTGCGGTAGCCGCGCAGCAGCACGATGAAGTACAGGGTGTGCAGCAAGGCGCTGGCTGCGACCAGCAGCCACTCTGTGGCGCCCCAGCGCGGCAGCTCGTCAATGCCCAGGTAGATGCCCAGCGGCGCCCAGAACACCATCATCACCAGGCCGGTGAAGGTGGCAAAGCGCACGTCGCCGCCCGCCTTCTTGGCGGCGATGTTCCAGCTGGCGTGAATGAGGCCCGCAACCAGGACCAGCGCGAGTGCGTAGGTGGGCACGGCCTCTTTTGTTCAGGCGCGGCCGATGATGGCGGCGGTGGCCATCAGCTCTTCCAGCAGCGCCAGCGATACCTTGCCCGATACCGAGTACGGGTCCAGTTCGGGCCGTTCGGAATACTTGAGCAGGATGGAGTGGTTGAGCTTGGACAGGTTGACCTGGCCCATGGTCCAGCCGCCAAAGCGGCGCTCGGAAATCTCTTCGTAGTGCAGCAGGGCCACGTCCTTGTGGCGCGGGTCTTTCTGGATGTGGCCATACAGCTCGCTGACGGGCATGCGCCCGCCTTCGATGGCCTGCAAAAAGATGCCGCCGCCGTAGCACAGGATGCCGGTGATGCCGCAGGTAGGGTTGTGCTGGCGCGACTGGGACAGGATGGCGTCGATCGCGTCAGCGCTGGTGTCTACAGCGCGGCTGGCGTAAAGCAGGCGTACGAGCATGGGGGTCAGCCTTTTTGCGGAATGAGGGCCAGGAATTCGCGGCGCAGCGTGGAGTCCTTGAGGAACACGCCGCGCATGACGGAGTTGATCATCTTGCTGTCCATGTCTTTCACGCCGCGCCAGGCCATGCAGTAGTGGCTGGCCTCCATGACGATGGCCAGGCCGTCGGGCTGGGTCTTTTCCATGATCAGGTCGGCCAGCTGCACCACGGCCTCTTCCTGGATCTGCGGGCGGCCCATGACCCATTCGGCCAGGCGCGCGTACTTGGACAGGCCGATCACGTTGGTGTGCTCGTTGGGCATGACGCCGATCCAGATCTTGCCGATGACCGGGCAGAAGTGGTGGCTGCAGGCGCTGCGCACGGTGATGGGGCCGACGATCATCAGCTCGTTCAGGTGCTCGGCGTTGGGAAACTCGGTGATGGTGGGCGCCTTGACATAGCGGCCGCGGAACACCTCGTTGAGGTACATCTTGGCCACGCGCCGAGCGGTGTCGCCAGTGTTGTGGTCATTGACCGTGTCAATCACCATGCTCTCGAGCACGCCCTTCATCTTGACCTCCACCTCGTCCAGCAGCTTTTCCAGCTCGCCGGGCTCGATGAAGTCCGCAATGTTGTCGTTGGAGTGGAAGCGCTTGCGGGCGGCCTTGATGCGCTCGCGGATCTTCACTGACACCGGCGTGCCAGCTTCTTCGTCAGCTGCGTTCATGGGTGGTTCGGCTTTCATCAGCATCCAAAGATGCTAACACCGGTGTATTCAGCGGCCAATCACTGGGGGCTTTGCAACGCGGCCGCCGGGGCGTCCGGGCCGGCCAGCATGGCTTCCAGGTCCTGCAGGGTGTTGGCCTCATGCACGGGTTTGTCATGCCGGATGCGCAGCATGCGCGGAAAGCGCACGGCAATGCCGCTCTTGTGGCGGGGGCTGCGGCTGATGCCTTCAAAGCCGAGCTCGAACACCAGCGACGGGCGCACGCTGCGCACCGGGCCGAACTTTTCCAGTGTGGTCTTGCGGATCACGGCATCGACCTGCCTGAACTCTTCATCCGTCAGGCCCGAGTACGCCTTGGCAAAGGCCACCAGCTGCAGCGCGCCGGGCTGGGCGGGCTTGCGCCTTTCGATGGCGTCCAGTACGGCATCGGCCTCGGCTCGGTCTGCCGGCGGGCGGCTCCACACGGCGAAGGTGTAGTCGGTATACACCGAGGCGCGGCGGCCATGGCCGGCCTGCGCGTAGATCAGCACGCAGTCGATGGTCATGGGGTCGACTTTCCATTTCCACCATAGACCATCGGCCTTCGTCCGGCCTGTCCCGTAAGCTGCGTCCACGCGTTTGAGCATCAGGCCTTCGACGCCCCGTTCGCGCGATTGCTGGCGTAGCAGCGCAAAGCCGCTCCACGATGGGGCGGCTTCTACCGGTGACAGCCGAATCCCTGATCCTGTCAGAACGGCCTCCAGGCGAGCCCGGCGCTCATGCTGTGGCAACCCCCGCACATCGACACCACCGTCTTCCAGCAGGTCGTAGGCCATGAAGCTCACGGGCGCATCGGCCAGCACTTTCTTCGTCAATGTCTTGCGGCCAATGCGCTGTTGCAGCAGCGCAAACGGCGCGGGGCCGTCTTGCCAGACCAGGATCTCGCCGTCCAGCACCGTGCCATTGGGCAAGGCCTGCGCCAGCGCCACCAGTTCGGGGAAGCGATCCGTCACCAGCTCCTCGCCGCGCGACCACACCCACACCTGGCTCGCGCGGCGCACGATCTGGCTGCGGATGCCGTCGTATTTCCATTCCACCTGCCATTGCGTGACAGGGCCCAGGCGCTCGTCCAGCGCAGCCAGCGGCGCATCCAGCTGGTGCGCCAGAAAGAACGGGTACGGCTGGCCGCTGTCCTGCGGCGCGGCGGCGTCATCGTCCTGCGCAATGAGCGCCGCAAAACGCGCGGCAGAGGGTGTGGACTTGCCGTCGGTGTAGCCCATCATGCGCTGCGCCACGCGGCGTGCGTCCAGGCCCGCATGCGCGGCCAGCGCGCGCTGCACCAGCAGCTTGCTGACGCCCACGCGGAACCCTCCGCCCACCAGCTTGATGAGCAGAAAACGGCCCTGCGCATCCAGCTCGGCCCAGTAGCCGCGCACGCGCGCGGCGATTTCTTCCTCCGCCAGGCCGCGCAGCGGCAGCAGGCGCTGCTCCACCCATTCGGCCAGGCCCACGTCCGAAACCGTGCCGGGCAACGGCAGCACATGGGCAATGGTCTCGGCCAGGTCGCCAACGGCCTGGTAGCACTCTTCAAACAGCCAGTCTTCAATGCCCGCCATGTCGCAGGCCAGCGCACGCAGGCGCGCCGTGGCCACCACCTGGCGCGGCTTGCCCCCCGACAGGAAGTAGACCGCCCAGGCTGCGTCCTGCGGCGGTGCGGCGGCAAAGTAGCGCTGCAGCGCATCGACCTTGGCGTTGGTGGACGTGGTGATGTCCAGCTCGTTGAACAGGCGGGCGAACTGCTTCACGCCGCATCCTCCCGCCCCGGCAACCCATCGCCGTACTCCGTCTCGAACGCCTGGGCCTGCAGCCCCAGAGCGCTGAGGTAACGCACCATCACCGCCACGCTGCCGTGCGTGACGATGACGCGCTGCGCGCCGGTGGCGTGGATGGCGCCCATCAGCCCCGGCCAGTCGGCATGATCGCTCAACACAAAGCCGCGGTCGTAGCCGCCGCGCCGGCGTGCGCCGCGCAGCTGCATCCAGCCGCTGGCAAAGGCGTGGCTGGCGTCGCCAAAGCGGCGGCCCCAAACCCCTGCGCTGGCAGCCGGTGGCGCCAGCACCAGCGAGCGCCGCAGGCCGGCCTTGTCCATGTCCTGCACGGACTGGGTGGCCGGCAGGGCTACGCCGGCGGCGCGGTAGGCCTGGTTCAGCGGCTCGACCGCGCCGTGCACCACGATCGGCCCGATGGATGCGTCCACGCCCGCCAGCAGGCGCTGCGCCTTGCCGAAGCTGTAGCACGACAGCACGCTCGCCCGGCCAGCCGCCACATTGGCCTGCCACCAGGCATTGATCTCGCCGAAGATCATGCGGTCATCCGGCCAGCGGTAAACGGGCAGGCCAAAGGTGGATTCGGTGATGAACACATCGCAGCGCACGGGCTCAAACGGCGCGCAGGTCGGGTCGGGCGCGACCTTGTAGTCGCCGCTGGCCACCCAGACCTGGCCGCCGTGTTCCAGCCGCACCTGGGCCGAGCCCAGCACGTGGCCCGCAGGGTGCAATGACACCGTGACGCCATGGTGCACGATGCGTTCGCCATAGGCCAGCGGCTGCAGCGTGATGTCGCCCAGCCGGGCGCGCAGCACACCTTGCGCCGGCGCCGCCGCCAGGTAGTGACCGTGCCCGGCGCGGGCGTGGTCGGCGTGGGCGTGGGTGATCACGGCCCGGCCCACCGGCCGCCAGGGGTCGATGTAGAAGTCGCCCGGCGGGCAGTACAGGCCCTCGGGCCGCTGCACAACCAGATCGGTGCTCAGAGGTACTCCTTGCCGTGCACCAGCAGCGCCAGGCGCATCAGGCCCAGCGCCAGCCGCTCGAACACGCGTTCACGCAGCGACCGGTTGGCAAACTGCGCCGGCTCCATGCGGGTGCCGGCCTCCTGCATGGCGCGCAGCAGCCGCGTGCGCAGCGCGCTGGCAAAGGCGGCGTCATCCACCACCACGTTGGCCTCGCGCGCCAGCAGCATGCTCAAGGGGTCCAGGTTGGACGAACCCACCGTGGCCCAGTGGCCGTCCACTACCGCGACCTTGGCGTGCAGGAAGCTGGGTGAGTATTCGTGGATCTCCACGCCCGCCTGCAGCAGCGCGCCGTACACCGGCCGCGACGAGTAGTACTGCATGAAGTATTCGTACTTGCCCTGCAGCAGCAGCTGCACGCGCACGCCGCGCTGGGCCGCGCGGATCAGCGACTTGCGCATCTTGCGGCCCGGCACGAAGTAGGCGTTGGCAATGATGACTTCGCTGCGCGCGGTGCTGATGGCGCGGCGGTAGGCGCGTTCGATGCGGCTGCGGTGGCGCACGTTGTCGCGCAGCACCAGCGCGGCGCGCGACAGCACGCCGTACGGATCGGAACCGCGCACGGGGGCGTCGGCGTGTGACTCGCGCAGCGATTCCAGCGCGCCGGCCAGCTGGCGCGCGCGCAGGCGCCGCGCGGCCTGCATGCGCTGCCACAGCACGCTCATGGTGTCGTCGATCTCGGCCACCATCGGGCCACGCACGCGCACCGCAAAATCAAACCGCGGCGCGCTCAGGCCGCCATGGTTGGGGTCGTGAAAGTCGTCCAGGATGTTGATGCCGCCGCAGAACGCGGTGTCGCCGTCCACCACGCACAGCTTGCGGTGCAGGCGGCGCCAGCGCCCCGGCAGCAACAGGCCCAGGGTGCCGGGCGGCGAATACACCGCCCACTGCACGCCCGCGGCAGCAAAGCGGTCGGGCCAGGGGTGGGGTATGGCGCCGGTGCCGTAGCCGTCCACCACCACCTGGACCGCCACGCCGCGGCGCGCGGCGTCCATCAGCGCCTGGGCGACGTCCGCGCCGGTGCCCGTCAGGTCAAAGATGTAGGTCTCCAGCCGCACCTGGTGCCGGGCCGCGTTGATGGCGCCGACCAGCGCGGGGAAGTATTCAACGCTGCCTTCCAGCAGCTGCACCTCGTGCCCGTCGCGCAGCAGGGGGTTGGCGTGCGACATGTGCCTACAGCGCGAACTCCGCAATCAGCGGCAGATGGTCGGACATGCGCCACCAGATGCGGCCCCGGGGGATTTCCACCCCCAGCGGTTTGAGCCCGCGCGCATACACAAAATCAAGCTGTGCCAGCGGCAGCCGCGCGGGGAACGTCAGCTGCCGCTCCCCTGCAAAGTCCTGCAGGCCCATGGCGTTCAGGGCCGGGCGCAGGCGCGCGCCCCAATCGTTGAAGTCGCCCGCCACCACCAGGCGTTCGCCCGCGGGCACCTCGCGCTCGATGAACTGCTGCACCTGCCCCACCTGGCGCAAACGGCTGCCCGGGATCAGCCCCAGGTGCAGCACGATGAAGTGGATGCGGTGGCCGTGGGCGTCGATCGTCACATGCAGCAGGCCGCGCTGCTCCAGCCGGTGATCCGACATGTCTTCATGCCCTTGCGACACCACGTCCCAGCGCGAGAGCAGCGCATTGCCGTGCTCGCCATGGCGGGTGACGGCGTTGGTCTGGTACACCGCGTGGTAGCCCTCGGGCGCCAGAAATTCGGCCTGGGGCATTTCGGGCCAGCTCTTGAAATAGCGCTCTTCACGTCGGTGCACCTTGCGCACCTCCTGCAGGCACACCACATCGGCATCCAGCTGCTCGACCGCATGGCCCAAGTTGTGGATTTCAAGCCGCCGGGCGGGGCCGATGCCCTGCACGCCTTTGTGGATGTTGTAGGTGGCGACGCGAAGAATGTCCATGCGCAAACCTTAACGCAAAAAGCGCGGCAGCATGAGGATCGCCTCGGCATTGGATGGTGAAAAACAGGTGTCCGCGGCTTCGCGCCAGGGCAGCCACTGGTGCGCCGTGTGTTCCGCGGGGCACAGGCGTACGGCCGTGCCCACCGGTACCTGCAGGCCAAACACGTGTTCGGTGTTGCGCGTGACGCCTGGCGGGTAACGGTGCAGCCAGGCCGGGTAAATGTCGTAAACGTTTTCCAGGTGCCAGTCGGTCAGGCCGGCATGCAAGGCGCTACCGGGTGCGCAGTCAATGCCGGTTTCCTCGGCCACCTCGCGGATGGCGGTCTGGATGAAGGGCTCGTCTGGCGTGTCTTTCGAACCCGTGACCGACTGCCATGTGCCGGCATCCACCCGGCGGATCAGCAGCACCTCCAATGCCAGGGTGTGGATCACCACCAGCACGGATTCGGGGATTTTGGGAGGGCGACCTGTCCCCCGGGCGTTCAGGCCCACGGGTCAACCAGGGCAACGCCCGTGTGCTGGAAATGCCGGGTGTTGCGGGTGACCACAGTCAGCCCGTGCACCAGCGCGGTAGACGCGATGAGCAGATCCAGGTCGTCCTGCGCCCTGCCCCTGTCCAGCAGCTCTGCCTTGAGGTTGGCAAAGCTGATCCAGACGGCCTCGTCAGTGGGCAGAATCCTGTCGTGGAACCCCGTGCGGATGTCGCCAAGCCACTGCTGCAGCTGGTTGCGACGGCGCCCTGCAGGCAGGCGACGAACCCCGAAGCTGAGCTCCGCCACCGTGACCACACTGATGTTGCCCTGCCCCTGGTGCTCCTCCAGCCACTGCAACACACCCGGTTGCGGCTGGGACTTGACCACCTCGGACAGCACGCAAGTGTCCAGCAGCCATGCACCGGCCATCGTCACGCCTCGAAGTTGAATGGCTTTTTGGGCGTGCGGCGCGGCATGGCGGGCAATGCGGCACCACGCGGCGCGTTCAACAGGCATCCTTCAAGCGAAGGCAGCGCCCCGCCCGCGTCCAGCTCGGCATCGCTGAGCGGCACTACCTTGACCACCGGCTTGCCATGCCGTGTGATGATCTGCGCCCCGTTCAGCACAGCCGCGTCCACCAGTTCGCTCAGCCTGTTCTTGGCAGCCTGCAATTGCCAGACACTGTTCATGCAATACCCTTTACTGGCCAGAATCGCCCTATTCTAGCCAGAAAAAAAGGCGCCGGTCAGGCGCCTTTCATTTGCGTTCGTACCCCCGCGCCGTCACGCCGGCTGCACGTTGCGCAGCTTGATGTGCAGCTCGCGCAGCTGCTTTTCGTCCACCGGGCTGGGCGCCTGGGTCAGCAGGCACTGGGCACGCTGGGTCTTGGGGAAGGCGATCACGTCGCGGATTGACTCCGCGCCCGTCATCAACGTGACGATGCGGTCCAGGCCAAACGCCAGGCCGCCGTGCGGGGGGGCGCCATACTGCAGCGCGTCCAGCAGGAAGCCGAACTTCGCCTGCGCTTCTTCCGGGCCGATCTTCAGCGCGTCAAACACCTTGCTCTGCACGTCGGCGCGGTGGATACGGACCGAGCCGCCGCCCATTTCCCAGCCGTTGAGCACCATGTCGTAGCCCTGCGAGATGCACTTCTCGGGCGCGCTGACCATCCAGTCCTCGTGGCCTTCCTTCGGTGCGGTGAACGGGTGGTGCACGGCGGTGTAGCGCTGGTTTTCCTCGTCGAATTCAAACATCGGGAAGTCCACCACCCACAGCGGGCGCCAGCCGGCTTCAAACAGGCCGTTTTTCTTGCCGAATTCGCTGTGACCGACCTTGATGCGCAGCGCGCCGATAGCATCGTTGACGATCTTTTCCTTGTCGGCGCCGAAGAAGATCAGGTCACCGTCCTGCGCGCCGGTGCGCT
This sequence comes from Caenimonas sp., assembly GCA_040376925.1. Classification (GTDB taxonomy): domain Bacteria; phylum Pseudomonadota; class Gammaproteobacteria; order Burkholderiales; family Burkholderiaceae_C; genus RAM1. Next base: position 16,575 of record JBEIPU010000083.1, read on the forward strand.
CCAGCACAGCGGCCAGGGCCTTGTCGTGGATGTTCTTGACGATGGGGCTTTGCAGGCCATCACGGCCTTTGGCCAGCTCGTTCACGCGGATGTAGGCCAGGCCCTTGGCACCGTAGATCTTGACGAACTCGGTGTAGGCGTCGATCTCGCCGCGGCTGATGCCGCCGGTCTCCTTCGAACCGCCGGGCACGCGCAGCGCCACCACGCGGCCGCCCTTCATGTTGGCCGCGCCCGAGAAGACCTTGAAGTCCACGTCACCCATCACGTCAGTCAGCTCGGCAAACTGCAGCTTCACGCGCAGGTCTGGCTTGTCGGAGCCGTACAGGTGCATGGCGTCCTGGTAGGTCATGACGGGGAACTCGCCCAGGTCCACACCCATGGTGTTCTTGAACACCGTGGTGATCATGCCCTGGAACATGTCGCGGATGTCCTGCTCGCTCAGGAAGCTGGTCTCGATATCGATCTGCGTGAACTCGGGCTGGCGGTCGGCGCGCA
>JBEIPU010000189.1:0-6109 GCA_040376925.1 Caenimonas sp.
GAGCGCCAGCGCCACGATGACCGTGCCGCCGTGGCCGTGCACGATGGGCTTGGGCAGGCCGGTGGTGCCGCTGGAATAGACGATCCACAGCGGGTGGTCAAACGGCAGCCACAGCGGCTCGAACGCTGCGGTGGCCGCGTCGCTGCGCGCGGTGGTGTCGGTCATCAGCGCGAACGGCTGCAGCGGCGCCAGCGCCGCGTCGTCCAGCCCCAGGTTGCGGTGGATCACCACATGCTGCACGCTGGGCAATGCGGCGCGCAGCTCGGCCACCACGGCCACGCGGTCAAAGTCGCGCCCTCCGTACCGCACACCGTCGCAGGCGATCAGCACCTTGGGTGCTATCTGCTTGAAGCGGTCCAGCACGGCGGCCGTACCCATGTCGGGCGCGCAGATGCTCCACACGCCGCCCAGGCTCACCACCGCCAGAAAGGCCACCATGGCCTCGGGGATGTTGGGCAGGTAAGCCGCCACGCGGTCACCCGGCTGCAGGCCCTGGGCGCGCAGGTGCAGCGCCATGGACGCCACCTGGCGGCGCAGATCGGGCCAGGACAGCTCGCGGTGCAGGCCGCTTTCATTGCGGCTGATGAGGGCGGGCAAGCCCGCTGCATGGGCCGCGTCCACATGGCGAAACACCTGGTGCGCGTAATTGAACTGCGCACCCGGGAACCATTGCGCCCCCGGCATGGCGCCGCCGGCCAGCACGGCCGTGTGTGGCGCGGGTGACTGCAGGTCAAAGTAATCCCAGATGCTCTGCCAGAAGGCGCTCAGGTCGTCCACCGACCAGCGCCACAGCGCGTCATACGAGTCAAACGACAGGCCGCGTGTCTCGCGCAGCCAGCGCTGGTACAGGGTGATCTGGGGGATGTTCGGGGCGCTCATGCATACAGCATAAGACCTTGGCGAACATGCTCAGGCAGGGTTGGGCCGGATGGCCATGCGGATGCGCCGCGCCTTGATGCGCCAGCCCGATGGCGTGTTCTGGTAGTCGTCGTCATACTGCACCACCGCGGGCAAACCGGTTTGCGTCGCGATGCCGTCCGGCCCGGTGCTTCGGCCCTGAAAGAACAGCACGTAGCAGGCGCCCACGGCGGTATCGGACGAGGTGAAGTCAATGCTGATGTTCGTGCACAGGTGCCGGGTGGTCACCGCCGGGTCGCGCGCGTCCAGAAAGCGGGCGATTTCGGCGCGGCCCGTCAGCACGGCGCCCATGCGGTCCAGTACCCCGTCGTCGGTAAAAAGCGCCAGCAAGGCGCCGTAGCGCCGCGCGTCAATGTGGTTGGCAAAGTCCACGCAAAGGCGGGTGCATTCGTCCAGGCGGTTCATCGGCCCTCAGCCCATCAATGAGCCGCGAATGTCCGACACGGGCAGCTGCTCGCGGCGTGGCAGCAACTCGGATTCAGGCACACCCGCGCGCAGCCTGGCCAGCATGACCTCGGGGTCAAACTCCACGCCGATGGGGTTGAGCTCAAAGTGCGGCCCGTGCATGAACTCATTGGCGCCGTCCACGGTGTCAAAACAATCGGCCTGGAATTCCATCTGGTTGCCGTCGGGGTCGGCGTAATACAAGGAGATGGTCACGCCATGGTGGATGCACCAGTACGGCAAGACGCCCTTGTGCTTGAGCTCCAGGTATTTTTCCAGCAGCTCGGTCAGGCTGCTGTATCCGTAGGCCACATGATCCATGCCCGGCTGACCCACAGGCGCGCGGGTATCCGATTCACCCTTGAGGATGCCCAGGTTGAGCAGGGCCACGCGGTGGTGCTCGTCGTCATAGGTCACGAATGCGATCACCGGGTTCTGGTACTGGACCTTGCCGTTGAAGACCGTCACATACCAGCGCAGCATGTCGTCAAACCGGTAGCTGCGATACACCACGTGGGCAAAATTCCTGGGCCGGATTCCGTTGGACATGGCCTGTCTCCTTGTGTGCCGTTCAAACAACCTGCTGGCGCTGCGTGCCCAGCGGGCCGGCGTCCAGCGTCATCACATCGCCGCGCTTGAGGAACACTGGCGACGGCTTCATGCCCAGCCCCACGCCCTGCGGCGTGCCGGTGATGACCACGTCGCCCGGCAGCAGCGTCATGAACTGGCTCAGGTGCGCCACGATCTGCGCCACCGGGAAAATCATGTCGGCCGTGTTGCTGCGCTGGCGCACTTCACCATTGACGCTGAGCTGCAGGGGAATGGCCTGCGGGTCGGGCACCTCGTCGCGGGTCACCAACCAGGGACCCAGCGGACCAAAGCCGTCAAAGCTCTTGCCCTTGCCCCACTGGCCGCCGCGCTTGATCTGCCAGTCGCGCTCGGACACATCGTTGGCCAGGCAATACCCAGCCACATGGTTCAAGGCCTGCTCCGCTGGCACCGACCTGGCCGTCGTGCCGATGACAAAGCCCAGTTCAATCTCCCAGTCACCGGTTTGCGCATCAGGCGGCAGCTTCACGTCATCGTTGGGCCCGGCAATCGACGTGATCGCCTTGGTGAACACAACAGGCTCCTTGGGCAGCTCCATCCCAGCTTCTTGCGCATGCTGGCGGTAGTTCAGGCCAATGGCGATGAACTGGCGCGTGCCGGCCACCGGCGCACCGATGCGCGCGCCCTGCGGCACCAGCGGCATGCGCTGCAGGTCAATCGCGGCCAGCGCCTGCAGCTTCTCGGGCGCCAGCCAGTCGGGCGTGAAGTCGGGGATCAGCAAGGACAAATCCCGGGCGCGGCCCGATGCATCCAGGGCAGCGGGTTTCTCGTGGCCGGCGGGGCCGTGGCGTAGCAGCTTCATGGTCGGTCTTTCTCGTCAAGTGGCGTGATCCTAGGAGGCCGCCGCCGTCGCTGCCAGATGGAAAAACTCGGCTTGCGATACATCCGCCGTATCAGTCCACCGATTCCGGAACTGCATCGGTTTCACAGATGCGGCATCTATCCGGCTGCATCGGCGCTTCCTACGATCTGCGCCAGACCTCTTCCCCAAGGACTCAAGGACTCCCATGACAAATGCCCACAAATTGCTTCCCGGTTGCACCCGCGCGGCCCTGGCACTGGCCTGCGTGGCCGTCGCCTCGTGCGCGGCGCCCGGCCCCGGCCCGGTCCAGGTGCAAAGCGGCCTGGTGCTGAAAAACGTGACGGTGGTGGACGTGCGCGCCGGCCGCGTACAGCCGGGCATGAATGTCGTCATCGACAACGGCCAGATCCGTGAGGTCACCCCGCGGCCGGTGCAGGCCGGTGCCGCTGCCGTGGTGGTGGATGCCCCGGGCAAATTCGTGGTGCCGGGCTACATGGACATGCACACCCATGCCCTGCCCCGGGCGGCGCAGCAGCCCCACCTGTGGCCGCTGTTCGTGGCACACGGCATCACCGGTGTGCGCGAAATGGCGGGCAGCCCCGAGCTGATCCAGGCGGCTCAGGCGCTGAATGCGCAAAGCGCGGCCGGCCGCGTGGTGGCGCCCGAGGTCACGGCGATTGCCGGGCCGCTGTTCGTGGGCGCGCCCAACGCCCAGGCCGCGGCCGCGCTGGTGGGTCAGCACAAGGCCATGGGCGCCAGCTTCGTCAAGGCCATCGCGGGCTCGCGCGAAGCGACGCTTGCGATGCTGGCCGAAGCGCGCAAGCAGGCCTTGCCAGTGGCAGGCCACACGCCGCTGTTCGTGACGGCCGAGGAAGCCGCCGCTGCAGGCTGGACCTCGATCGAACACCTGGGCGCAGGCCTGGGCATCATGCTGGACTGCGCCGCCGACCCGGACGCGATCCGCCAGGCTATCGCGCGCGGCGAAGGGGCACGCCCGCCGTTCTCGCCCGCGGTGATCCTCACGCCCATGCTGTTTCGCGCCATGGACGCGCCGTTTTACAAGCGCGTGCTGGAAACCTACGACGCACGCAAGTGCGAGGCGATTGCCGCATCTTTTGCCCGGCACAAGACCTGGCAGGTGCCGTCGCTGATCCGCGTGCGGACCATGATGTACAGCGACGCGGCGCAGTACCGCAACCACCCGGACCTGGTTTATGTGGACAAGGCCACCCGCGCCCAGTGGGAGAACCTGGGCCAGCAATACGAGCGCGTGCCCAGGGACGCAACCGACGCCTTTCGCGCCTACTACGAACAGCAGAAAAAGCTGCTGCCGATGTTCAGGCGCGCGGGTGTGCCCATGGTGACGGGCAGCGACTTTGGCGGGATCTGGGTGGTGGCGGGCGCCAGCCTGCACCATGAGTTCGCCGAGCTGGCCGCCGCTGGCCTGGCGCCGCTGGACATCCTGCAGATGACCACGCTGAACGCCGCCGCCTTCCTGGGGCGCGGCGCCACCGAAGGCGCGGTGGAACCCGGCAAGAGGGCCAACCTGGTGCTGCTGGATGCCAACCCGCTGGACGACGTCGCCCACCTGGGCCGCATCCACAGCGTGGTGCTCAACGGCCGCCACCACGCCCCCGAAGCGCTGGCCCGGATGAAGGCCGAGGCTGTGGCCGCCGCCGCGCGCTGAAGCACCGCGGCACCCATTTTTCAATGAAAGCAGAGGCGTCAAATTGATCGCATCCAACGGCACCACCGCGCGTGTTGTCATCATCGGGGCCGGCCCCACCGGGCTGGCACTTGCCATTGAGCTGGGCCAGCGCCAGATTCCCTGTCTGGTCGTGGAACGCAACGCGCGCGTGGGCTACGCACCCCGCGCCAAAACCACCAACGTGCGCACGCGCGAACACATGCGCCGCTGGGGCATTGCCGACAAGCTGCGCGCGGCCTCGCCATTGGGCGTGAGCTATCCGTCCAACGTGCTGTTCGTCACGCGGCTGGCCGGCCATGAGCTGGCCCGGTTTGAAAACGCCATGTACTGCGGCCCCGGAAAGAACCCGCTGTACTCGGAGCATGCGCAGTGGATACCGCAGTACACGGTCGAAGAGGTCATGCGTGAGCACGCCGCCTCGCTGCCCTGTGTGGAGTTCCGCTTCAACTGCGAAATGTCAGGCATGGAGCAAGCCGCCGACGGGGTTCAGGTCCATCTGAAAGACGTGCGCGACGGCGCGCCCAGCACCGTGCGTGCCGACTACGTGGTCGGGGCCGACGGCGCCCGCAGCGCCGTGCGCGACGCCATCGGCGCGCGCATGAACGGCAAATACGGCCTGTCCAGAAACTACAACGTCGTCTTCAAGGCGCCGGGCATGGCGCAGGCCCACCGCCACGGGCCGGCCATCATGTACTGGCAGGTCAACGCCGACGTGCCCAGCCTGGTAGGCCCCATGGACGGCGGTGACCGCTGGTTCTTCATGCCCACCGGTGTGGCCGATGGCGTCCGTTTCGAGCCCTCGCAAGCCCCCGCGCTGATCCGCAAGGCCACGGGCATCGACCTGCCGTACGAGGTGTTGAGCTGCGACGAATGGGCGGCCAGCAAGCTGCTGGCGGACCGCTACCGCGACCGCCGCGTGTTCCTGGCCGGTGACGCCTGCCACCTGCACCCGCCTTTTGGCGGTTACGGCATGAACATGGGCGTGGCCGACGGCGTGGACCTGGGCTGGAAGCTCGCGGCCGTGCTGCAGGGCTGGGGCGGCGCCGCGCTGCTGGACAGCTACGAAAGCGAAAGGCGCCCGGTGCACCAGTTTGTGCTGGACGAAGCCACCCTCAACCACTCCACGCTGAGCAACCAGCTGGCGCAGGCCGGTCTGGAGGAAGACACAGCCGACGGCGCGCGGCGGCGCGCCGAGGTCGGCGCCCGGATCGCGGGGGCCAAGATCCGCGAATTCAACACGCTGGGCGTGGTCAAGGGCTACCGGTACGACGATTCACCCGTGATCGCGCACGAGGCAGGCGCGGCCGCGCCCAACGACTTCCTGAACTACGTGCCCTCGGCCCGTCCCGGCGGCATTGCGCCGCACGCCTGGCTGCACGACGGCAGCTCGCTGTACGACCACTTTGGCCAGGGGTTTGCGCTGCTGGTCACTGACGACGCCCTGCAGGACCACGACCTGCGCGAGTGGACACAGGCCGCGCAGGCCTGCCAGGTGCCGCTGCGGATCGTGCGCGCGCCGGGCACCGCAGTGGCCGAGCTGTACCGTGCCCGCTGCGCACTGATCAGGCCCGACCAGCACGTGGCCTGGCGCGGCGACGCGGCGCCGGCCAACCTCCCCCACCTTTTGC
>JBEIPU010000148.1:0-10768 GCA_040376925.1 Caenimonas sp.
CCCGCCGGGGTGCGGCGGGGGCGGTGCGCGCGCGGGGGGCGCGGTTCCGGGGCGACGGGGGGGGGGCGGGCGGGTGGTGGGCCCGCGCGCCGGCCCCGCCGCCCTGCGCGGCTGCGGCCTGGGCGGCGCCGGCACCGGGCGACTCCGACAGCTGCTGGCTGCGCACGGCGGCCGGTGCGCTGCCCTGGTTGGGCGTGTAGACCTCGGCGGTGGATTCGCTTTGGGTGAAGTCGATGTCGGCGGTGACCTGGGCGCGCACATTGCCCGCGCCCACAATGGGCTCGACGATGGACAGGATGCGCGTGGCCAGGCTCTGCTCGGTCTGGCGCACGTACTGCAGCTGCGGTGCGTCCAGCCCGTTGGGCACCTCGCCCGGGGCCTGCGACAGCAGCGTGCCGTTCTGGTCTACCACGCTCACGGCGCGCGTGGGCATCTCGGGCACGCTGGAGGCCACCAGGTGGACGATGCCAGCGATCTGGTTGCGCTCCAGCACGCGGCCGCCGTACAGCGTGAGCATGACCGAGGCCGAGGGCTTTTGCTGTTCGCGCATGAAGGCCGTCTGCGCCGGCAGCGCCAGGTGCACCCGGGCCGATTGCACGGCCGACAGCGCCATGATGGAGCGCGCCAGCTCGCCTTCCAGGCCGCGCTGGAAGTTCAGCCGCTCCTGGAACTGGGTCACGCCGAATTTCTGGTTTTCCATCAGCTCAAAGCCCACCGTGCCGCCCTTGGGCAGGCCCTGGGACGCCAGGCGCAGGCGCACGTCATGCACGCGCTGGGCCGGCACCATCAGCGTGCCGCTGCCTTCGGTGAACTTGTAGGGCACGTTCATCTGCGTGAGCGCCGTCAGCACGGCGCCGCCGTCGCGGTCGTTCATGCTGGCGTACAGCACGCGCCACTCGGGCTCGCGGCCCATCAGCAGCGACAGCGCCATCACGCCGGCCAGCAGCGCCGCGGCCATGCCCAGCATGACCTTGTTGCGCGCGGGCAGCTCGCCCAGGCGGTTCAGTGACAGGGCCGGGGCCGTGCGCGCGGGGCGCGCGTCTTCGGCCAGTGCTGCGGGGGCAAGTGTGGTTTCCATGCCGGTGATTGTTGGGTCGCAAGCGCCAACCCCGAGCAGCGATATGCGGGGAATTCCCGGCTTTATTCAGCGCTCCGTGTTGCCCGCGCGGGCCTAAAGTTGCGGCATGCAGATCCAACCCGCCACCTCCACGCTGCCCACCCAGCTGCTTGACGCGCTCAAGCGCAACGCCGCTGCACAGCGCGCGGCACAGGCGGGCGCACCGCAGGCCGTGCAGGCGCCGTCATTCACCGGCGCGCTGGACCAGGCCCTGCGCAACGTCAGCGCCAGCCAGCACCAGGCCAGCCAGCTGGCCGAGACCTTCCTGTCCAACCCGGCCGGCGCCAGCCTGGAGCAGACCATGGTGGCGATGCAGAAGTCGCAGATCGGCTTCCAGTCGGCGCTGCATGTGCGCAACCGGCTGGTGTCGGCCTACAGCGACATCATGAACATGCAGGTGTGAGCCTCACCCCTGCAGAAAAACCGATCTCATCCGGGCGATTTCCGCACCCGGCAATTGAAGGGCAGCGGCGTCAACCTCCCAGTCACGTACGGCGTCGTGGACCTCCCGCACGATCCGGGCGGCATCCGCTGCCTGAAGCCTGAACAGTTCGGCCACCCGCGCCACCGCCTTCATGCTCGGCGCAGCAACGCTGCCGTCCAGCGTCAACGCGTGTTCGTCCTTGAACAGATTCGGGTTCACATCAAAAGCCGGGGCCAGCCGCCAGCCTGACGGCTCGCGCACAAAGCCATGGTTGCGCAGGTGATCGTCCCGGTTGCCAACCATCACGTTGAACACCAGCCGCCGGTACAGCTGCGCCAGGTCGGCCTCAATGCAGCCCTGCGCGCCGTTGTCGCTCAGGAACTCGGCCAGGTCCAGGTAGCTGGCTTGCTGCGCGTCACCGTCCTGGCGCTCCAGCAACGTCATCGCCGAGGAATACATCCTGCGGCTGCTGCCCCGGCGGTCGAACCGCTCGACACAGAACGTGCGGTGCCGGTCCGTCAGTTGCGCCGGGTGCGCGCGCGGCACATCAATGCGCGCTTTTTCAGCGAGCTGGTGCGTCAGGTATTCCCAGCCCCCCACGTCATACCGGTCTTCGCGCGCCGGGAATTTGGCCAGCCACAGGCTTTGGTCCGGGCGGCGGAAATTGGCCTTGGGCCGCGCGCCCCCCAGCGAGGTTCCCGGGGCAATGAGCAGGGCCAGCCATTTCTCGAATTCAGGCAGCTTTTCAACCCCCGGCTCTTCCAGCTTTCGGCTGATGTCGGCCAGCGCGCGCAAATCAGTCTCCGGGGGGACGGCGTTCGGGCTGTTGTCCAGGAACGGAGGTAGCGGCGCATCCTTGACCGGTGGCCGGCGAAACCGCAGCGCACCCATGCGCGTGGCGTCGTGCACGCCCAGCAAAAAGTCCATCTCCTGCAGCCGGCGGGGCGCGCGGCTTTCGCGGTCGGCCTGCGCCGCCTCGCGGCGCTCCATCAGGACCTTGCCCCAGCGGTCCGGGGCCGAATCCATGAACACGCCAAAGGCCGGTGCCTGGGCGGGCGGATGCTGCTCGCCGCGCCACAGGTCCAGCCGGGGGTCCAGCAGGAACCTGTGGTCGCTGGCCAGCCATGCTTCGTCGTACTCGAATGCGGCTGGCAGGCCGGTCCGCTCAGCGTGCCGGTACAGGCGGCCCACGCGCTGGGCGGGCGCCAGCCCGGCAGCATCCAGGTGAACCTCGTAAACGTCCCGTTCAGCCTTCGCCATCACGGGTCTCCGGTTCGTCCTGGGGCCGGGTTTGGGGTTCGCGCTGTGGGGGCAGCAGTGCCAGGTCTTGCAGCTTGCGGCCCAGTTCATCGTCAGCCGCCAGCGCGTCCACGTCGCGATCCAGGCCCAGAACGCGCAGGGCGCGCAGGTAGGTACCCAAGGCGATGTTGGGATCGCCCTTTTCCAGCCGCTGCAGGGTGTCGCGCGAAACCCCCAGGCGCTGTGCAAACAGCACGGCCGTCAGCTTGCGCCGCAGCCGGGCCAGCTGGATGCGCTGACCCAATGCAGATGCCTGCCGGATCACGGAGGGGAAAGGGGGCTGATGTGTACGCGGCATGATGCCGATATTTTAGGCAATTTGCCAAAAATTGCCTGAAATATCGATCAATCACCTGCTTCAAAGTCGAAAATAGTCCGATAAATCAGTCATCAACAATAAGATTGACTGGTTTATCAGTCAATGCAGTGTGGAGCTGACCTCACCCACCACAAACGACCGCGGGTCCAGCAGGGCTGGCAGCGGCTCGCAGATGCGCCTGATTTCGGCGTCGTTGGCCAGGATGGCGCGCAGGATGCGCAGGCGCGCGCCCTGGTCGCGCTCGCGCAGCGGCTTTTGCTGGGCGATCTGGCGCAGCCGCGCCACCACCACGGCGCAGGCGCCTTCCAGGCGGCACACGCTGTCCCAGTCGCCGTTGCGGGCGGCCTCCAGCATTTCGGCGCTGGCGCATTCCAGCGCGGCGTAGTAGCTCAGCAGGTTGTCGCTGTCGTCACCGGCCCGTTCGGCCGCGTGGTCGGATGAAATGTCGGTGCTCATGTCGGTAGCTCCCTGTCAGGCCTGCAGGTTGGCGTGGGCGGTGGGCGCCGGGTCGATCTCGGCCCAGGTGGCGCGCAGGTCGCCCAGCAGCCGGGCCACTTCGGCCAGCGGCACGTCGCTGTTGTGCAGGTTGGCAATGAAAAGGCGCGAGACCATGTGGTCGTACAGCGCACGCAGGTTGTCAGCCAGCGCCGGGGCGCCGCTGCTTTCCACCGATGCCTTGAGCCCTTCGTCGATGATCCGCATGGCCTTGGACAGCGTGGCCACCTTGGTCGGTATGTCGCCGGTGGACAGCGCGTGGCGCGCCTGCAGGATGGCGGCGATCGCACCGTCAAACAGCAGCATCACGAGCTGGTGGGGGCTGGCCTGCGACACGGCGGTGACCGTGCCGATGTTGCGGTAGTGGTCGATGGGTTGGAGCGGTGTGGCAAACATCTGGAAAGTCCTTGTTCCAGTTATCGGCCAACCGTGACCGGTCTTGAGCCGCGTTACGTGAGGCCCAGCGCCGATTTGAGCTGCGCCATCTGGGCGTTCAGCGACGTCATGTTGCTGTCCAGCTTCTGGTACTGGGCGCGCAGCCGCGCCTCGGTGCGCGTGAGCTTGTCTTCCTGTGTGTCCTGGGCACGGCGGTTGCGCGTGAGGCTTTCGTTGATGCCCTTGGTGCGGCTGGCCAGGGTGCCGGCGTCGCTGGTCAGCGCACCGGCCCATTCCTTGAAACGCACACCAAAGCCGCGTGTTGTGGTGTCTGTGCCGGCCTGGGCCTGGCCGAACAGCTGCGCCAGTCGGGCCGGCTCGGCCAGCAGGGGTGCAATGCGGGTTTCATGGACCTTGAGCGAGCCGTCGCGCTGCAGCTCCAGCCCGGCGGTGCTCAGGCTGTTGGCGCCGCTCATGCCGCTGACGCTGCCTTGCAGCATGCTGCGCAGCGACGACAGCAGCTGCGTGGCGGTGGAGTCGGCCTGCAGCGGACCGCGCGCGGTGCCGCCGGGGTCGGCCTGGGTCTGCTGCTGCAGCAGCTTGTTCAGGCTGTTGTAGGCGTTGACGAAATCATTGACGTTCTTGCGCACGGCCACGGTCTGCACCGCCACCGTCACGTCCACCGGCACGGTGGTCTGGCGCGACAGCGTGAGCGTCAGGCCCTGCACCGCGTCCTTGGCCGAGTTGGTGGCGCTGGTCAGCGCCAGCCCGTTGACGGTGAACTGCGCGTCCTGCGCCACCTGTGACTGCGTGAGGTTGCGCCCCGCGCCCACGGCCGCGGCCGGGTCCCAGGCCAGGGCCGACAGGCCCGCGGTGTCGGTGGCGTTGGCGTCGTCGTCGGCCACGGTCACGCGCATGGAGCCGGCCGCGCCGTCGCCGCCGTTGAGCACCAGGCGGGCACCGCCGCTGCCGTTGACGATGCTGGCGGTCACGCCCGCGCCCGCGGCGTTGATCGCGTCGCGCACGCCGGCCAGGCTCTGGCTGGCCGCGCCGATGGTGATGGTTTTGGGCGTGCCGCCGGGCCTGGGTGTGAACACCCCGCCACTGGTGGTGCCCAGTTCAATGGTGATCGTGCCGGTGCCCACGGGGGTGGTGGACGCCGCGTAGTAACCGCTGGCCAGGGCCTGCGATTGGGCCAGCTGCTGCACCTCCAGCCGGTACTTGCCCGGCGCGGCGGTGCTGGCGGCACTGGCGCTGACGGTGGCCGCGTCGGTGCTGTCTGCCGTCAGGGGGTTCCAGTGGGTGCTGTCGGCCAGCTTGGTGGCGATGTCGCCCAGGCCGGCTATCTGGCTTTTGAGGCTGCCGAAAGCGGACAGCTTGGTCTGCAATGTGCTGGCTGTTCCCTGCAGCAGGGTCAGCGGCCGTTTCTCCAGCGCCATCAACGAGGTGACGATGCTGTTGACGTCCAGGCCGCTGCCGACGCCGGTGCTGGTAATGGAAGCCATGGTGTCCTAGTGAAGGTCAGCCCTTGAGCAGCGAGAGCACCTGCTGGGGCAGCTGGTTGGCCTGCGACAGCATGGCGTTGCCGGCTTGCTGCAGGATCTGGGCGCGCGTCATGGCGGCGGTCTCGGCCGCGAAGTCCGTGTCCATGATGCGCGAACGCGCGGCCGTGGAGTTCTCGGACGCGATCTGGATGTTGGCAATAGCCGTCTCAAAACGGCTCTGCACCGCGCCCAGGTTGGCGCGCGCGCCGTTGATCTGGCTCAGGGCCGCATCGGTCTGCAGCATGGCCAGCTGGGCACCCGCATAGGAGCTGATGTCCAGCGATGCCATGTTGGCGCTGGGCGCGGCGGTGGCCGAATCGGCCGCCACAAAGCCCACTTGCGCGCCGGCGGCGCCGGTCAGCGTGATGGTGGCCGACGAGGTCAGTGCAATCACGTTGTTGGCCACGTCAAAGAACGCGCCCACGCCGGTGGTGGTGCTGATGCGGTTGATGGCATCGACCACCTGGGCCTGGCGCTCCTGCGTGGTGCCGGCGGCGGACAGCACGCCGATGTCTACGCCGTTGATCGTCAGGTCGCCCAGGGCAGTGGCGGTCAGGTCGGTGATCGCGGTGGAGCTTTGCGTGGCGGCGCGGTTGACCACGCCCATGCCCGACAGCTGCGCATTGGTGATGCTGGACACGGTGATGTCTTCGCCCGCATTGGCGCCGACCTGGAATTTGGCGGCTGTGAAGCTGCCGTCCAGCAGCTTGGTGCCGTTGAAGTTGGACGACATCGCCACGCGGTCGATTTCCTGCTTGAGCTGGGCCACTTCGGCCTGCAGGGCATTGCGGTCGGTGGCGCTGTTGGTGGCGTTGGACGACTGCACGGCCAGCTCGCGCATGCGCTGGATCATGTCGCTGATCTTGCCCAGGGCGCCTTCGGCCGTTTGCGCCAGCGACACGCCGTCGTTGGCATTGCGGGCGGCCACGTTCAGGCCGCGCACCTGCGAGCTCATGCGCTCGGCAATGGCCAGGCCGGCAGCGTCGTCGCGGGCACTGTTGACGCGCAGACCGGTGGACAGGCGCTGGATGGAGGTGTTGAGCGACGTCTGGGACGCCGTGAGGTTACGCTGCGTGTTGAGCGACGCCAGGTTGGTGTTGATGACGGAAGGCATGGGTAGTCCAATCGAAAAGGGCTTTTCAACCGGATTGCCTCGCATCGCTCGCGCACACCATGCGCACGCAGCCGCCGCAGGCACCCGGGGCTCCCCGGCCCGCTTGTGGGCGGTGCCGGGTATTCCGAATGTGCCTTTGCGGCGGCGATTGCGATGCATGGAGAAGAGGCCGGGTTACCGGCCTTTTCCACTTTTTCCCGCGGCGCGGGGGATCAGCGCAGCAGCGACAGCACTTGCTGGGGCAGCTGGTTGGCCTGCGACAGCATGGCGTTGCCGGCCTGCTGCAGGATCTGCGAGCGCGTGAGGTTGGCCGTCTCGGACGCGAAGTCGGTGTCCATGATGCGCGAGCGGGCGGCGGACGCGTACTCGGACTTGATCTGGATGTTGGCGATCGCGTTGTCAAACCGGCTTTGCACCGCGCCCAGGTTGGCGCGCGCGGTGTTGATCTGGCTCAGGGCCGCGTCGGTCTGCTGGATGGCCAGCTGGGCGCCGCCGTAGGAGCTGATGTCCAGCGAAGCCATGTTGGCGCTGGCGGCGGCGGTGGCGGAGTCAGCGGCCACGAAGCCCACCTGCGCGCCGGCGGCGCCGGTCAGCGTGATGGTGGCCGACGAGGTCAGCGCGATCACGTTGTTGGCGCTGTCAAAGAACGCGCCCACACCGGTGGTGGTGCTGATGCGGTTGATGGCGTCCACCACCTGGGCCTGGCGCTCCTGCGTGGTGCCGGCGGCAGCCAGTACACCGATATCCGTGCCGTTGATCGTCAGGTCGCCCAGGGCGGTGGCGGTCAGGTCGGTGATCGCGGTGGAGCTTTGCGTGGCAGCGCGGTTGACCACGCCCATGCCGGCCAGCTGTGCGTTGGTGATGCTGGACACGGTGATGTCTTCACCGGCGTCGGCGCCGACCTGGAACTTGGCGGCGGTGAAGCTGCCGTCCAGCAGCTTGGTGCCGTTGAACGTGGTGCTGGTGGCAACACGGTCGATTTCCTGCTTGAGCTGGGCCACTTCGGACTGCAGCGAGGCGCGGTCGGTGGCGTTGTTGGTGGCGTTGGACGACTGCACGGCCAGTTCACGCATGCGCTGGACCATGTCGCCGATCTTGCCCAGCGAGCCTTCAGCGGTCTGCGCCAGGGACACGCCGTCGTTGGCGTTGCGGGCAGCCACATTCAGGCCGCGGATCTGCGAGCTCATGCGCTCGGCGATGGCCAGGCCGGCGGCGTCGTCGCGGGCACTGTTGACGCGCAGGCCGGTGGACAGGCGCTGGATGGAAGTGGCCAGCGAAGACTGCGAGGCCGTGAGGTTGCGTTGCGTGTTGAGCGAGGCAATGTTGGTGTTGATGACGGAAGGCATTGGCGGATTCCTTTAAGAGCGGGCCCCCATCTGGAACCCTTCAGTTTGAACACCGCGAATCTTTCGCGGCCCATCGGGGCGTGCCCCGTGAATCAGTTATCGGCCCTGCCTGCACGGGCTTTAGCGGCGTTTTTGATGTCAATAGCGGCGCTTAGGCATTTGCCTTAAGGGGGCCTAGGCATTCAAGCCGGGGGCCTTGAGGAATCTGCTCATTCATTTTTTTGTTTCCCTTCACACAATCTGTCACATCGAGAAACAAATAGCGAACCCCTGACAACAACCCCCACCCCCGAGGAAACACCATGGACAACACCACACTGCTCAACGAAATCCGCGACATCAACCTGTCTTACCTGATCCTGGCGCAGGCCATGATCCGCAGCGACAAGCCGCAGGCCCTGTTCCGCCTGGGCATGACCGAGCCGGTGGCCGACATGGTCGCCCAGCTGTCGCCCCAGCAGCTGGTGCGCGTGGCCTCGCGCAACCAGCTGATGTGCGCCATGCGTTTTGACGACGAGCTGATCTGGGGCCTGCTGACCGACAGCCATGAGCCGGGCCAGGGCGCCGCGCACACCGCGGGCCGCCTGCACGCCAGCGTGCTGATGGCCGGGCGCCACGCCATGGCCAACTGATTCCAGCACTGACTCCCAACGAAACACCCGGAAAGAGACACATGGCAAGCAAGAGCCTTCTGAATGAGAGCCAGGACGTAGAACGCGCCGTCAGGCTGATCGGCCTGGGCGCCCGCATGGCGGTGCTGGAATCGGAAACCAAGCTCTCGCACGAACGGCTGCTGCGCCTGTACCGTGAAGTCACGGGCCAGTCACCGTCCAAGGGCCAGCTGCCCTATTCAACCGACTGGTTCGTGTCCTGGCAGCCCAATATCCATGCGTCCCTGTTCCTCAATATCTACAACAACCTGGACAAGGCCTGCGAGATCGACCAGATCGACCTGATCACCACCGCCTGGCGCCTGTACAACGCCGACGTGCACGCCATGGGCGTGGAGCCCATGCTGTCCATCACGCGCGCCTGGCGCCTGGTGAAGTTCGTGGACAGCACCATGCTGTGCCTGACCGACTGCACCCACTGCAGCGGCCACTTCGTCACGCGCACCCATGAATACGGCAAGGGCTTCAAGCCGTTTGTCTGCGGGCTGTGCGCGCCGCCGGCGCGCGCCGGCAAGAGCCAGCGCGAGGGTGCGATCCACTGATGCACCCGCGCGAGGGCGCGATTGACTGACAGCCGCGGTATTTGCGGCCGCCCCTCAAGTGCGGGGGTTACATGCCGAAACCTCGTGTGTGGAAGCCGGCAAGCCCGCCGGACCACGCAAGCAGGATGTAACACCCATGTTTGTCATCGCCGGTTACCTCGTCGTCATAGGCTGTGTGCTGGGCGGCTACGCGATGGCCGGCGGCAGCTTCGGCGTGATCATCCATGCCGCGCCGCATGAGCTGTTCACCATCTGCGGGGCCGCTTTGGGCGCCTTTCTGGTGGGTAACAGCGCCAAGACCATCAAGGCCACGTTCAAGTTCATCCCCCAGCTGCTCAAGGGTTCCAAGTACAGCAAGGCGCGCTACATGGAGCTGATGGCGCTGCTGTACGACGTGCTGACCAAGGCGCGCAAGGAGGGCCTGATGGCCATCGAGGGCGATATTGAAAAGCCCTCGGACAGCGCGCTGTTCAAGAAGTACAAGATCATCAGCGCCGACCATCACCTGATGGAGTTCATCACCGACTACCTGCGCATGATGGTGTCGGGCAACCTGAATGCCCATGAGATCGAAAACCTCATGGACAACGAAATCGACACCCACCACCACGAGGCCCTGGTGCCGGCCGGCGCCATCCAGACCGTGGGTGACGGCCTGCCGGCCTTCGGCATCGTGGCCGCCGTGCTGGGCGTGGTCAAGACCATGGCCTCGGTGGGCGCGTCGCCCGCGGTGCTGGGCGGCATGATTGCCGGCGCGCTGGTGGGCACCTTCCTGGGCATCCTGATGGCCTATGGC
Organism: Caenimonas sp.; assembly: GCA_040376925.1. Taxonomy (GTDB): domain Bacteria; phylum Pseudomonadota; class Gammaproteobacteria; order Burkholderiales; family Burkholderiaceae_C; genus RAM1. The sequence continues at coordinate 10,043 of JBEIPU010000148.1, forward strand.
TTTGTGAGCCCGCTGGCCCAGCTGGCCAACCAGAAAGTGGACGAATCCACCAAGGAGCTGCAGTGTGTGAAGGTCACGCTGCTGGCCAGCGTCCAGGGCTACGCCCCCGCCATTGCGCTGGAGTTCGGCCGCAAGGTGCTGTATTCCGCCGAGCGCCCGACTTTCACCGAGCTGGAAAGCCACGTCAAGGGCAAGAAGGCTGCATAAACCATGGCTGCTACCGGCAAACTCCAACCAATCATCGTCAAGCGCGTCAAGAAGGGCGGGCATGGCGGCCACCACGGCGGTGCGTGGAAGATCGCCTACGCCGACTTCGTGACGGCCATGATGGCGTTCTTCCTGCTCATGTGGCTGCTGGGCTCCACCTCCCAGGGCGACCTGCAGGGCATTGCCTCGTACTTCCAGAGCCCGCTGAAGATCGCGATGGCCGGCGGCTCGGGCTCGGGCGACAGCTCCAGCATCATCAAGGGCGGCGGCGGCTCGCTCAGCCGCAGCGCGGGCAACGTGAAGAACGGCGACGTGCAGGCCCCGGCACGCAACATCAACCTGCAGGCCCTGCGCGCCGAGATCCAGTCGCGCGACGACGAACGCATGCGCGCCGTGCAGGCCCGCATCGAACAGGCCGTGCAGGCCAGCCCCGCGCTGGCCGGCCTGCGCCACCAGCTGCGCATGGACGTGACGGCCGACGGCCTGCGCATCCAGATCGTGGACGACCAGGGCCGCCCG
>JBEIPU010000162.1:0-9100 GCA_040376925.1 Caenimonas sp.
AAGAAGCACCTGCCCACCGCCTTCGTGATCGCGGGCAACGTGGCCACGCCCGAAGCGGTGATCGATCTGGAGAACTGGGGCGCCGATGCCACGAAAGTGGGCGTGGGCCCGGGCAAGGTCTGCATCACCAAGCTCAAGACCGGCTTGGGCACCGGCGGCTGGCAGCTGAGCGCGCTCAAGTGGTGCGCGCGCGTGGCCACCAGGCCCATCATTGCCGACGGCGGCATCCGCAGCCATGGCGACATTGCCAAGAGCGTGCGCTTTGGCGCCACCATGGTCATGATCGGCTCACTGTTTGCGGGCCATGAAGAATCGCCCGGCAAGACAGTGGAAGTCGACGGCGAGCTGTTCAAGGAGTACTACGGCTCGGCCAGCGACTTCAACAAGGGCGAGTACAAGCACGTGGAAGGCAAGCGCATCCTGGAGCCCATCAAGGGCAAGCTGGCCGACACGCTGCGCGAGATGGAGGAAGACGTGCAGTCGTCCATCAGCTACGCGGGCGGCACGAAGCTCATGGACATCCGCAAGGTGAACTACGTGATCCTGGGCGGCGACAACGCCGGTGAGCATCTGCTGATGTAGGTCAGCGCAGCCACATGCCCGCCGGTGCGGTCTCGCCCAGCACGGCAGGCCGCGGGGATGACCGGCGTGCCGACTGCGGCTGGTACGCTGCCCGCGCGGGGCACGCGTCAAACTGCAGATAGTGCAGCGCGGCGGCCAGGCGGGCCTCCGCAGGGTCGCCCAGTTCATGGTCCAGGTCGTCGTCGGCTTCGCACCACGGGGAGAATCCGTCAACGAAGCGCCCCTCGCCCCTGGCGTTGAGCGTCTCGAATGCCACAGGGTTGAAGCTGGTACCGCACTCCGTACGTGGCTGGAAGCCATAGGGCTTGCCAAAGGTCGCCTGCCCCACCAGCACCACCGGCATGAACGGCCTCAACGCGTTGATGAGCAGCTCGCTGGCAGAGGCAGTGTCCGGCGATGTGATCACCACCACCCGGCGCAAGCCCTCCAGCGGCGGGCCCGGCAACAGGCCGATGTTGGCCGTCAGGGGAAGCTTGAAGTTGCTCGCGGCGTTGCGGCTGTTGTAGCGGAATTCGGCAAACACCTTGCGGTCCACCCGCTTTCCGCCGATCATGCTGGCCAGGCCGCGTGCCATCATCACATCGCCACCGCCGTTGTAGCGCAGGTCCAGCACCAGTTCGTTGGCACCCGCAGCGATGAATTCACGGAACACGGCGTCCAGGTGCGTTTCACTGGGCACGATGAACTCATGGTAAGCAAAATAGCCCACCACCCTGGGCGCGCCGGCCGCCGACGGGATGCGAATGATGCGCCGCGAAGCAACCGAAGCCAGACTGAAGGTCGCGGACAGCACCGTCATCTCGCGCTGCGTGCCGTCTACACCCAGCACACTGAAGTGGCGGCGCACGCCCGCGGGCACCGCACCCAGGCCCTGCGCGACCACGTTCGGTGGCTGTCCGTCAATCGCCAGCACAAGATCGCCGCGGCGCAAGCCGGCCGCGGCGACGGGGCTGTGCGGCTCGACATGGCGCACGCGCAACTGCGTCCGGGCTGTATCCGCCCAAACCAGGGTGTAGCCATACCCCGTGCGCGTTCCCTCCCGGTAGAACTGGTCGAACGCGCTGGCTGCCTGGGTGTAGCTGTAGCGATCCAGCGGGAGGTACAGCATGGAGCGGAAGAACGCATCGCTCGAGACAGCCTGCGCGTTCGGGGCGGGCATCTGGTCACTCCAGAAATACTGGTCCTGCATCTGTGCATGAAGCCAGGCGCGCAGATCGCTCTGGCTGCAACTGGCCGGCCGCGCGAGCAAGGGCTGCTGCGCCGGTGGCGCCGGTGCCGCGGGCTCACCCCCACCCCCGCAGGCAGCCACCAGCACCGCCAGCAGGCCTGCCCAGCCATAGCGCAGCAGCCGCAACATCAAACCCGCAGCAACTGCACCGCCAGCGCATGAAGCCGATGCCCCGGCTGCGCCAGAGCATCCAGCACGCTGAAATGGTTCAGCCCCGCCAGCGCCTCGCACACCGGCACCGTGCGCTCACCCCAGGCATGGCGGATGAGCTCGTTGTGGCGCAGGAATTCAGCGCTTTCATCGCCGCCGGCCACGGTGTAGAGCAGGCCGCGCCGCGGTGCCGGCATGCAGGCCGGGCTGGCGCGCAATGCGTCTTGCGGCGTGAGGCGCAGCGCAGGCTGCAGGAACGGTGTGTGCAGGATGGGCTCCAGGTCGTACAGGCCAGAGATCGACAGCGCACTGCGCACCAGCCCCGGCGGCAAGTCGGACCCAAGCGCCGGCCACCGGCAGGCCAGCAACATGGCCGCCAGGTGGCCACCGGCCGAATGGCCGGCCACGGTGATGCGCCGGGGGTCACCGCCAAAGCGGGCGATGTGGGCATGGACCCACAGCAGCGCCTGCACCATCTGCATGACGATCTGCGGCACCGTCACCGCCGGACACAGCGCGTAATTGGGTACCACCACACAGGCGCCCTCGCCCACCAGCGGCGGCGCCACGAAGGAATGATCCGATTTGTCCAGCGACCGCCAGTAGCCCCCGTGGATGAACACCAGCACCGGCGCGCCAGCCCTGGCCGCCGGGAAGATGTCCAGCGTCTCGTTCGGGCCGGTGCCGTAGGGCACATCCAGCGTGCAGGGCTGCGTGCTGCGCACCGCGGCCGAACTGGCGGCCCAGCGGCTGAAGTACGCGCCGTGGTCAGGCACCAGCGCGCGGTTGTTGTACATGCGGTCCAGCCAGGCGGTGTCGTAGGAAGCCATGGGCAACTTTCGGTGGGTTGACGCCCTGGATGTTCGCACAGCCCGGCCTGCGGGTAATTCCGGAGGTGATTCTTCGAAGGTCATCGTATTCTGTATACAGAGTTTACAAACCACCATGCCCGCCCAGCTCCTCAAGCTCGAAACTGCGCCCGACCTGGTCGACCAGGTTTACCGTGCCCTGCTGGACGCGATCAGCGAAGGCTCGCTCGCGCCGGGCCAGCGCATCACCCAGGAAGACATTGCCGAGCAGCTGGCCGTGTCACGCCAGCCCGTGCTGCAGGCCTTGCGCCTGCTCAAGAAAGACGGCTTTGTGCACGATGCCCCCGGGCGTGGCGTGCTGGTGGCGCCGCTGGACGTGGCGTGGATGCTGAAGGTGTATGAAGTGCGCGGCGCACTGGATGCACTGGCGGCACGACTGGCTGCGCACCAGCGTGCGCGGCTGGACCCGAAACTCATTGAGCAGGGCCGCAAGGTCGCGCGCGGCAAGAACGTCAAGGCCATGATCGACGCCGACATGGCTTTTCACGACGCGATCTATGCCGCCTCGGGCAACCCGCTGATCGGCCAGAGCGCGCTGCAGCACTGGCGCCACTTGCGCCGCGTGATGGGCGCGGTGCTGCGCGAAGAGCGCCAGCGCGAATCTGTCTGGGACGAACACGAGGCCATCGCCAGCGCCATTGCCGCGGGCGACGCCAGCGCCGCCGTGCGCCTGATCGAAGAGCACAGCCAGCAGGCCGGCGGCAACCTGGCGGCCCGGCTGACCCAGGTACTCAAATCAAGCCAAGGAGACAAGCCATGAGATTGACGCAGCAGCAGATCGAGCAGTTTGACCGCGAGGGTTACCTGTTCTTTCCCGGCCAGTTCACGCCGGAAGAAACCCGCACGCTGACCGATGCCGTGCCCGAGCTGTACAGCCGGCGCGAGGCCTACAACGTGCGCGAAAAAGGCAAGGACGCGGTGCGCACCAATTTCGCCGCCCACATGTACAGCGAGCCGTTCGCGCGGCTGGCGCGCCACCCGCGCATGATCGAGCCGGTGCAGGACCTGTTCAACGAAAAGCTGTACATGCACCAGTTCAAGATCAACGGCAAGGCCGCCTTTGAGGGCGACGTGTGGCAATGGCACCAGGACTACGGCACCTGGCTGAACGACGACATGATGCCCACCGAGCGCGCCATGAACGTGGCGATCTTCCTGGACGATGTGAACGAGCACAACGGGCCGCTGATGTTCATTCCCGGCAGCCACAAGAAGGGCGTGGTCGAGGCCAAACATGATCTCACCACCACCAGCTATCCGCTGTGGACGGTGGACAACGACCTGATCGGCCAGCTGGTGGAGCGCGCCGGTGGCAAGAACGGTGGCATCGTCAGCCCCAAGGGCCCGGCGGGCTCAATGATCCTGTTCCACAGCTGCCTGGTGCATGCCTCGGGCAGCAACCTGTCGCCCTGGCACCGCGTGGCGGTGTACCTGAGCCTGTGCGCCGTGAGCAACCACATCCGCAGGCCCAAGCGGCCCGAATACATCGCCCACCGCGACTTCACGCCGATTGAATGCCTGCCGGACGACTGCCTGCTGAAGGACTATCCGGTGGACCTGCCGTGGAAGGACGGCTTGCCCGCCAGCGCACTGCAGACCTCCCCTGTGCCGTTCGAAGAGATGAAAAAAGCTGCATGAACCTCCACACCAAACTCCAGCAACGCGCAGCCGACGGCAAGCCGGTGCGCATCGGCCTGATTGGCGCGGGCAAGTTCGGCTCCATGTACCTGGCGCAGATCCCGCGCACGCCGGGCGTGCACCTGGTGGGCATTGCCGACCTGTCGCCCGACGGTGCCCGCGCCAACCTGGCCCGCGTCGGATGGCTGAGTACCCAGACCCAGGCCGCGTCGCTGGACGCCGCCGTCAAGGACGGCAATACCCACATCAGCGACGACTGGCAGGCGCTCGCGCGCCACCCGGCCATTGACGTGATTGTGGAATGCACGGGCCACCCCATTGCGGCGGTGGACCATTGCCTGGAGGCCTTCGCCCACGGCAAGCATGTGGTCAACGTCACCGTGGAGGCCGATGCGTTTTGCGGGCCGTTGCTGGCGCGCAAGGCCGCGGCAGCCGGCGTCGTGTACTCACTGGCGTTTGGTGACCAGCCCGCGCTGATCTGCGACCTGGTGGACTGGGCGCGCACCTGCGGCTTCCCTGTGGTGGCGGCCGGGCGCGGCCACAAGTGGCTGCCGCACTTCAGCGAATCCACCCCCGACACCGTGTGGGGCTACTACGGCCTGACACCCGAGCAGGCCGCGCGCGGCGGGCTCAACCCCAAGATGTTCAACAGCTTCCTGGACGGCTCCAAGCCGTCGATTGAAAGCACGGCAGTGTCCAACGCCACCGGCCTGGGCGTGCCGTCCAACGGCTTGCTGTACCCACCGGCCAGCGTGGAGGACATCCCCTACGTCACCCGACCCATCAGCGAAGGCGGCGTGCTGGAGCGCAAGGGCATGGTGGAAGTGATCTCGTCACTTGAAACCGACGGGCGCAAGATCCCGTACGACATCCGCATGGGCGTGTGGGTGACGGTAGAGGCCGAGACGGACTACATCAGGAACTGTTTTGAGGAATACAACGCCCACACCGACCCCAGCGGGCGCTACTTCACGCTGTACAAGCGCTGGCACCTGATTGGCCTGGAGGTCGGCGTCAGCGTGGCCAGCGTGGCGCTGCGCGGCGAGCCCACTGGCGTGGCCACGGGCTGGAACGCGGATGTGGTGGCGACTGCCAAACGCGACCTGCAGCCCGGTGACATGCTGGACGGCGAAGGCGGCTACACCGTGTGGGGCAAATTGCTGCCGGCGCAGCGTTCCATGCAGATGGGCGGGCTGCCGCTGGGCCTGGCGCATGGCATCAAGGTCGTGCGGCCGGTCAAGAAAGGGCAATCGCTGAGCTGGGCCGATGTCGCCATTGACACCAGCACTCATGCGTACAAGGTGCGCCGCGAGATGGAAGCCCTGTTCGCCACGCCGCTGCTGAAAGCCGCCTGACAGTAACCGCCGCGCCGTTGGCGCGATCATGCTGCCAACAACGGCAGGAGCAGTGATGAAGATTGCAGTACTGGGCATCGGCTTCATGGGCTTTCCCATGGCGCGCCGCCTGTGCGAAGCGGGCCACGAGGTGCACGTGTGGAACCGCAGCCGCGACAAGGCGGAACGAGTGGCCGCGTTTGGCGCCACCGTCCATGCCAGCGCCGCACAGGCCGCGGGCGCGGCCGACGTGGTGGTGAGCATGCTGGAAAACGGCAGCGTGGTGGAAGGCGTGCTCTTCACCCAGGGCGCGGCGCAAGCCATGAAACCCGGCACGCTGGTGATCGACATGGCCTCCATCAAACCACGCGAGGCGCGCGACCATGCGGCGCGGTTGGCGGCCATGGGCATCTCGCACCTGGACGCGCCGGTGTCCGGTGGCACCGTGGGTGCCGAGGCCGGCACGCTGGTCATCATGGCTGGCGGCCGGCCCGAAGATTTCGCGCGCGCCCAGCCGGTATTCCAGGTGTTCGGACGCGCCACGCACGTGGGCCCGCACGGCACGGGTCAGCTCACCAAGCTGGCCAACCAGATGATCGTGGGCATCACCATCGGCGCGGTTGCTGAATCACTGCTGATGTGCGCACGCGGCGGCGCCGACATGGCCAAGGTGAAAGAAGCCATCACCGGCGGCTTTGCCGACAGCCGCATCCTGCAGGTGCATGGCCAGCGCATGGTGGAGCGTGACTTTGCACCACGTGCACGGATGTCGGTGCAGCTCAAGGACCTGCGCAACGCACTGGCCACGGCCGAGGAAATCGGCTTTGACGCACCGGTCACCAGGCTGTTCGAACAGCTCTATGCGGACGGCATCGAGCATGGTCTGACCGACCTTGACCACGCCGGGCTTTTTGTCGAGCTGGCCAGCAGGAACGGCATGCAATAAGGCATAATTGCGCCTGCCCCAAACCGCGCTGTCATATTGCTAGAATACCGGCTGTTGTGGGGGGGTAGCTCAGCTGGGAGAGCGTCGCGTTCGCAATGCGAAGGTCGGGAGTTCGATCCTCCTCCTCTCCACCACAGCACAGGTTTAAAAGTGGGTTCTTAGCTCAGTTGGTAGAGCAGCGGACTCTTAATCCGTAGGTCGAGTGTTCGAGTCACTCAGGACCCACCACTTTCCCGGGGACCTTGCCACATGGCAAGGTCCCTTTCTGCTTTCAAGGCCTGCATGAACCCTGAAGCCGACAAGCTCTGGCACGCACCCCGTTGGGCTCTGGCCTTGCTGCTGTCGCTGCTGGGCATGCTGGGGCCGTTTTCCATAGACACCTACATCCCCGCGTTTTCGGGCATTGCACGCTCGCTGGGCGCAACGCCGGTGCAGATGCAGCAGACGCTGTCGGCCTACCTGTTCGGCTTCGCCTTCATGAACCTGTTTCACGGCGCGCTGGCCGACAGCTTCGGGCGCCGGCCTGTTGTGCTGTGGGGCATTGCGGCGTTCACGCTGGCCTCCGCGGGCTGCGCGTTGTCGCAGACCATCGGCCAGCTGGTGTTCTTTCGCGGCTTGCAGGGGCTGTCCACCGGCGCGGGCATCGTGGTGTCGCGCGCGGTCATCCGCGACATGTTTCCCCCGGCCCAGGCGCAAAAGGTCATGAGCCAGGTCACCATCTACTTCGGCGTGGCGCCGGCCATCGCGCCCATCATTGGCGGCTGGCTGTTTGTGCATGCCGACTGGCACAGCATTTTCTGGTTCCTGACGGCCGTGGGTGTCATGCTGTGGGTGGCCAACTTCAGGCTGCTGCCCGAGACGCTTCATGTGAGCGAGCGCCAGCCGTTCAACGTGCGCAACCTGATGCAGGGCTACTGGGAGCTGGGCTCCAACCCGCGCTTCCTGCTGCTGGCGCTGGCCAGCGGTATCCCGTTCAACGGCATGTTCCTGTACGTGCTGTGCGCGCCGGAATTCCTGGGCACGCATATGGGCCTGACACCCACGCAGTTCTTCTGGTTCTTTTTGCTCACCATTGCTGGCATCATGGCCGGCTCCTGGGCCAGCGGCCGGCTGGCCGGGCGCATTGCACCCAAGCGGCAGATACGCCACGGCTTTGTGATCATGGTGCTGGTGTCGCTGGCCAACGTGGCAGCCAACTTTGCCTTCATGGCGCATCCGTCCTGGGCCCTGCTGCCCATCGCCGTGTTCGGCTTTGGCTGGGCGCTGATGGTGCCGGTGGTGACGCTGCTGGTGCTGGACCTGTACCCGCACAGGCGCGGGCTGGCGTCGTCGCTGCAGGCCGTCATCGGCTCCACGGCCAACGGCCTCGTGGCGGGGGTCATTGCGCCGCTGGTGATGCATTCCACGCGCGCCCTCGCCGTCTCATCATTGCTGATGATGGGCGTGGGTCTGGTCGCGTGGGTTTACATGCACCGGCGCTGGCCCGAGATCGGGCGCACCGTATCGCAAGCTTAGCGGGCGGGCTTGGCCGGGCGCTTGCGCGCGTCGTGCGGCGCGTAAGGGCGCGGGCCGGCAGGCTTGGCAAATGCCGGCTTGCGCGGCGCGAAGTCACCCCGCGGTGCGGCAAAGCCGTCACGCGGCGGTCGGCCTTCAAATGAGCGCGAAGCACCCACATCGCCAAAGCCGGGCTTGCGGCCGTAGCCGGCACCGGCGCCGTCACGGCGCTGGTCAAAACCGCCAGCTTCACGGCGCGGCTCAAAGCCACGGTCTTCACGCGGGGCAAAGCCACCGCCGAAGCCGCCACCGCGGTTGCCGCCAAAGTTGCGGTCGCGCGGGCCGTTGTCACGGCGGCCGCGGCCGCTGTAGTCGATCTGCGGGCGGCCGCCACCTTGCGGGGCGCGCTGCTGCGGCTCCAGGCCGGGGATCACTTCGGCCTTGAAGGTCTGCTTGCTGTAGCCCTCAATGTCAAAGATCTTGCGGCGGTCGCGGAATTCGGCGAACGTCACGGCCAGGCCGTCACGCCCGGCGCGGCCGGTGCGGCCGATACGGTGCGTGTAGTCCTCTGCCTTCATGGGCAGGCCGTAATTGAACACGTGGGTGATGGTGGGCACGTCAATGCCGCGCGCGGCCACGTCGGTGGCCACCAGCACCTGCACCTGGCCCTGGCGCAGCGCCATCAGGCGGCGGGTGCGCAGGCCCTGGCTCCGGGCACCATGCAGTGCAACGGCGTCAAAGCCGGCTTGCTGCAGGTCGTTGGCCAAGCCGTCGCATTCGACCTGCGTGCTGGCAAAAACAATGGCCTGGTTGATCGTGGTGTCACGCAGCCAGTGGTCCAGCAGCTTGCGCTTGTGCT